>JBBDWT010000105.1:12436-27665 GCA_040902705.1 Acidimicrobiia bacterium
GCGGCGGCTCGAAGGTTCGGGCCAGCTCGGCGAGCGTCCGGACACCGAAGCCGGTGCCGCCGCGGCTGAGCTCACCGTCGTCGGCCGAGGCGCGTGCCGGCCCGGCGATGTCGAGGTGCACCCAGGGAACGTCGGCGACGAACGCCTGGAGGAAGAGGCCGGCGGTGAGCGCCCCGCCGTAGCGGTTCGCGCCGATGTTGCGGAGGTCGGCGACCTCGGAGTCGAGCTGCTTGTTGTACTCGGCGGGGAGCGGCAACGGCCACGTCGGCTCACCCGCTCGGTCCGCGGCTTCCCGCACCTGCGACGACCAGGTGTCGTCGTTGCCCATGAGCCCCGCGACCTTCTCGCCGAGCGCGACCACGCACGCGCCGGTCAGCGTCGCGAGATCCACGATCGCGTCGACCTTCTCGTCGACGGCCCACGCGAGCGCGTCGGCGAGGATGAGGCGGCCTTCGGCGTCGGTGTTGAGCACCTCGACGGTCTGCCCGTCGCGCATGCGCAGCACGTCGCCCGGGCGGATGGCGGTCCCGCTCGGCATGTTCTCGACCATCGGCGTGTAGCCGACGACCCGGTGCTCCACGCCGAGGTCGCGCAGGGTCGCCATGGCCCCGAGCACCGCGGCGGCACCGCCCATGTCGGTCTTCATCGCCTCCATGCCGTCGGCCGGCTTGATCGAGATCCCGCCGGTGTCGAACACGACTCCCTTGCCGACGAGCGCGAGCGTCCCGCGACTCTTGCTCCCGGGCGGCTCGTAGACGACCTTCATGAACCGGGGCGGGCGCGAGGAGCCCTGGCCGACGCCGAGCACGCCGCCCATGCGCTGCGCCTTGATCTGCGCCTCGGTGAGGACGGTGACGCGCACGCCCTTGTTGCCCAGGAGCTTGCGGGCCGACGCGGCGAACTCCTCGGGTGACTTGTGGTTCGACGGCTCGTTGACGATGTCGCGCGCCCACGAGACCGCCCGGGTGACGACTTGCGCACGATCGACGCCGGCCTGCACGTCCGTGCCGGCCACGCCGACGAGCACGGCACGACGGAGCTGTGTCGGCTCGTCCTTCGTCTTGTAGGTGAGGAACTGGTACGAACCGAGTGCCAGCCCCTCGACGACCGCGTGGGCCGCATCCGCGTCATCGATGCCCGAACCACCCGCGCTCGCGAGCGTCGTCGCCACCGTGTCGGTCTTCGTCGCCTTGCGCGCGACGACGGCGCCGGCCCGGCGGAGGATCGCGGTCGTGACCTTCGCGCGGGCGCCGAGGCCCACGAGCAACGCGAGGTCGGCGCGCAGCCCGTCGGCAGGCACGGCGAGCGTCTCGCCCGACTTGCCCGAGAAGCCGGCTTCGCTCATGAACGATCGGAGCTTCCCGCCGAGCGCGTCGTCGACGACGTCGGCGCCCGGTCCGAGCACGCGGTCGGCGAAGACGGGCACTGCGAGGATCCCGGCACGCACCGATCCCGGTGCGTGCGACGAGAGGCTGAAGTTGATCGCCACCTTCTCTCCCCGGTCGAAAGACCACGAGTCTATGAGGAGGCGCGCGTCACCGTTTCGTCGGCGTCACCGGCGGTGCGCCCGGTTAGCGCCGCGACGAACCCGCGACGCGAGAGTTCGATGCCGTGCACGAACGGCCCCGTGTCGTCGACCGCGCGTCGGGTCCACCAGGCGAGCAGGGTGCACGAGACCACGATGACGAGGAGGAGAACGCCGGCCGAGAGCTTCGGCGACCACCTGACATGGAGGAAGTACAAGATGGGGCCCGCCGTGCCGACGACGAACCGATGGGCCACCGTCACGTACGCAGCGATCTGCCCGACACCAACCGCGATCGCGACGAGCGTCGCGCCTCGGGCCGCGAACGAACCGATCTCCCCGCGATGGCGGTCGAGCAAGAACGCGCCGACGAGCGGGACACCCACCGCGAGCGGCAGGTCGTATCTTCCGACCCAGCCTGTCGGCACGAAGGTGTTCGCCCCTGATGCCACCACGATCGGGGGGATCAGCACGACGAGGCCGACGAGCGTGGCGAGGACGAGTCGGCTGCGCCACGGGGCGACCATCAACGCGCACCCCGCGAGCACACCCAGCGCGAGGATCCAGCACGCGATCGTGAGCGTCGACGCCGCGAGGTCGTCGGGCCAGCCGAAATGGCCGATCATGTCGACGAGGCGGTCGCCGAACTGCCCGAACACCAGGCGAGCAGCGGCGACGCGGCCCGATCGTGGGACGTCCTCGGCGTACCGGACGAAGTTTCTTCCGGGATCTCGCACGAAGAACCACGTCGCCGCCACGGCGCCCGCGACCAGCACGACGCCGAGCGCGACGCGCGCCCGGCGGATCCGAGCGAGCTCCACGAGCAGGTCCCGACGAGCCAGCACGGCGACAACGCCGACGATCAGGAGGACCCACATCGGCGAGAAGGGCCGCGCGAGCATCAGGGCAACCGCCGCGACCGAAGCGCGCGTGATGAGCCGCTTCCGCCGGTCGACATCGGCCGCGGCGTCCCGCTCGGCCGCGAGCACGAGCAGTGTCGTCCAGAGACACACGGCGGCTGCGATCTCGAAGCCGCTCGATTGGATCCCGCCGGCCACGAAGAAGACGCCGGGTGTCGCTGCGACGAGGACCCCGAGTGCCATCACGCGCGACCGGCGTCCCTCGATCGCCGATCGCAACGCCGAGGCGAGGAACGCCGCGACGATGAGCGCGCTCACGAGGCGCATCGCGTCGTAGCTGCGCGGACCGGAGATCACCGACGCCGGCCATCCGACGAGCGCGTAGTACAGAGGTGGGTACCGAGAGTGGTACGAGGGCTGCTCGTGCTCGCTGCTCCTCGCCGTCAGCGGTCCGGCGCAGTCGGCGGAGCGGGTTGGATCGGAGATGAAGCAGGTCCAGTCGGAGTCGAAGGTGACCGGCACCTCCATCACTGCGATCCGCTGGCGCGTCGGGTACGTCGGGGGACCGGTCGGGACCTCGAGCTCCTCCTTGGCGATGAAGTGCCCACCTCCGACGGCAGTTGCATAGTTGATCTGCGATGCCTCGTCCTGCTGGGTGAACGGAGGCGTCGTCCACGACCAGGCGATCCCGATCGCGGCGAAGACGAAGAAGGCACACCACCACATCGGGATGCGCGGTCGCACCGCTCGCGCGCTCGACGCAAGCCGCGCCATCTTCCCGCCCACACTCGGATCCTATGCAGCCGAGCGACCGCACACCGTTGGCCGAGGCGCTCCGGTAGCCTGAGCGTGATGTCCGTCGCGTCCGAGCGGGCCGCCGCGGCTGCGCCACAGCCTTCGCTGGCAGTGTCGCTGCTGCGCACCGCCCGACCCAAGCAGTGGGTCAAGAACGTCCTGGTGTTCGCCGCGCCCGGTGCTGCCGGTGTGCTCACGGAGCCCGGCCCCCTGATCCGGACGCTCGTCGCGTTCGTCGCGCTGTGCCTCGCCGCGAGCGGCACCTACTTCCTCAACGACGCGCTCGACGCCGAGGCCGACCGCCAGCACCCGACGAAGCGCAACCGCCCGATCGCCGCCGGGCACCTCAGCGTCGGCACCGCGAAGATGATCGCGGCCGGGCTCATCCTCGCCGGGATCGCGATCTCGCTCCCCGTCTCGCGCGGCGAGCTCGCGATCACCGTCGCGGGCTACGCCGTCCTGACCGTCTCGTACAGCATCTGGCTCAAGCACGAGCCGGTGATCGACCTCGCCTGCGTCGCCGCCGGCTTCGTGATCCGGGCCATCGCCGGTGGTGTCGCGGCCGACGTCTTCATCTCCGACTGGTTCCTGATCGTCGCCGGTGCCGGCTCCCTCTTCATGGTCACCGGCAAGCGCATGGCCGAGCTCACCGAGCTCGGTGACGACTCGGGCGCCCATCGCGCCACGCTCGAGGAGTACTCGACGCGCTTCTTGGGCTTCGTGCTCGCCGTCTCGGCCGGCGTGATGCTGACCGCGTACTGCCTGTGGGCGTTCGAGAGCGCGGCCTCGACCGGCGACGAGACCTGGTTCCGCCTCTCGATCATCCCGTTCGTGCTCGCGATCCTCCGTTACGCGCACGTCGTCGACCAGGGGCGGGGCGGCGCGCCCGAAGAGGTCGTCCTCGCCGATCGCATGATCCAGGTGCTCGGACTGCTGTGGGTCGCCACGTTCGCGATCGGCGTCAATGCCTGATCGCCGCGCGCTCACACGGCTGTTGACGGGCTGGGGCCTCACCTCGCCCACCGCGGCGACGATCGTCGCTCCCGCTGATGATGACGCGCTCGACGCCCTGCTCGAGCACGCGGGCCGCCGTGGGCTCGTGGCGCGCGGACTCGGTCGGTCGTACGGAGACGCCGCCCAGAACGCGGGTGGCACCGTCGTCGACACGACCTCGTCGCACGGTGTGCACGATCTCGATCTGGCCCGCGGCATCGTGCGCGTCGACGCCGGCACCAGCCTCGACGCGCTCATGCGACTGCTGTTGCCGTTCGGCTACTTCGTGCCGGTGACGCCGGGTACCCGCCACGTGACCGTCGGCGGCGCGATCGCCGCCGACATCCACGGGAAGAACCACCACGCCGACGGCAGCATCGCCAACCACGTCGAAGCGTTCACCCTGCACGCGCCCAAGGGGACGTTCACGGTCGACCCCGAGCACGACCCGGATCTCTTCTGGGGCACCGCCGGCGGCATGGGGCTGACCGGGGTGGTCACGGAGGCGACGATCCGCCTGCTCCCGGTCGAGACGTCGTCGATGAGCGTGGACACCGATCGGGTGCCCGACCTCGACGACCTCATGGCGCGGATGGTCGAAGGCGACGACCGCTACCGCTACTCCGTCGCGTGGGTCGACTGCCTCGCCACGGGAGCGTCGCTCGGGCGCGGAGTGCTCACACGCGGCGACCACGCGCCGCTCGCCGCGCTCCCCGAGCGGGCACGGCGAGAGCCGCTGCACTTCGCGCCGCGCACGTTGCTCACCACACCTCCCTGGGTGCCGAACGGCCTGCTCAACCGGTTCACGATCCGTGCGTTCAACGAGCTCTGGTACCGCAAGGCGCCCCGCCACCGGGTCGAGCACCTCGAGTCGATCGGTGCGTTCTTCCACCCACTCGACGGCGTCGAAGGCTGGAACCGGATCTACGGGAGCCGCGGGTTCCTCCAGTACCAGTACGTCGTCCCCGACGACGCGACCGAGACGCTCCGGGTCACGTTCGAGAAGCTCTCGGCCGCGCAGTGCCCGTCGTTCCTCGCGGTGCTCAAGCGCTTCGGCCCGGGCAACCCGGGGCCGCTCTCCTTCCCGGAGCCGGGGTGGACGCTCGCGCTCGATCTCCCTGCGGCCACGCGCGGCCTCGCGCCGATCCTCGACGAGCTCGACCGGCTCGTCGTCGAGGCCGGCGGCCGGGTGTACCTCGCGAAGGACTCGCGCCTCGCGCCCGAGCTCCTCCCGAGGATGTACCCCGACCTCGATCGCTTCCGGGAGCTCCGCTCGCGCGTCGACCCCTCGGGTGTGCTCCAGTCCGACCTCGCCCGCCGATTGGCCATCTGACCGACGGCGAGACGCACGGATTCCCCGGGTTGCAGCACCAACCCCACCTGGCGTCGCGCACGCGAGTGCGACGGTCAAATTAGGATCGGTGTGTGAGCGTCGAGACCGTGCAGTCGTTCGAGGATGTCGCCAGACTGCTCGTGGACGCAGCGTCGCCGGTCGTGGTGATCCCGGTACACGACGCATTCGAGGACGCGGTCCAATGCTACGACGCAGTGCTTCGGCACACGCCGCACAATGTCGCGATCCTGGTGATCGACGACTGCAGCATCGACAGTCGAGTTGTCAAGGTCCTCACGGAGCGAACGGATCGCATCGAGCACAGCGTTGTCGTGCTGTCAGCGACCCCGAACCAAGGATTCGTCACAGCCTGCAACGCGGCCTTCGAGGCCGCGCGCCCACACGACGTCGTCATCCTCAACAGCGATGTCATCGTCGGCCCCGAGTGGCTCGAACGCCTGCGCGACGCGGCACTCTCGAGCAGCACGGTCGCTACCGCCTCGACGCTCACGAACCACGGCTCGATCTTGTCGCTGCCGAACCGCAACACACCGACTTCAGGACTGCTCCGAGGGCTGACCGCCGAGGAAGCGTCGCGCCGGGTCGCACAGGCTTCCGCGCGCCTGAGGCCCACGATCCCGACCGCCGTTGGCCACTGCGTCTACTTCCGTCGCGACGTGCTCGACCTCCTCGGCGGCTTCGACGAGGCATTCGCCCCGGGATACGGCGAGGAGGTGGACTTCTCGCAGCGCGCGGTGGCACACG
Organism: Acidimicrobiia bacterium; assembly: GCA_040902705.1. Lineage (GTDB taxonomy): Bacteria > Actinomycetota > Acidimicrobiia > IMCC26256 > PALSA-555 > DATBSK01. The sequence continues at coordinate 18,708 of JBBDWT010000105.1, forward strand.
GATATCGACACATCTGCGCGGACGACGTCTTCACGTTCCACCGCGGCAGCGCCTCGTTCTCACGCCGGCCCGAAGCGAAGCGCACGAAGGAAGCCCACGACAAGCTGAACGATGTTCGATACGCGCACTACCAGCGCTGGGTATCGACAGCGGGGTCCGACCTTCGATCGCCACTTGCGGATGCGCTCGCCAACGCGCGCCGGGCGCTCCTCGGGCTCAGCGTGGGCCTCGACGCACGCATCCTGGCCGAGGAACCGACGGGGAGCCATGTCGTCGCGCTGGAGACGCTTCGTGCGTTGTCCCGGCGACCCGACATCGCAAGAGTGGAGGCGTTCGTCCAACCGGACATGGAGTCATCGTTGCGTGATCTCGTCGGTGGGCTGCCCAACGTGCGGCTCCATCCGGTGCACCACCTCGGCCACCTCCGCGAGCCCGTCGTCGATGTCATGTATCGCCCATACCAAGTGCGAAATCGTGCAGAATTGCGGTGGTTGCGAAGCCTCGGCCATCGGCTCATCGTGAACCAACTGGACGCGATCGCGTTCAACAACCCGAGCTACTTCGAAGACGTCGACGAATGGATCGGCTTTCGCGATCTGACGCGTGAGATGGGCGCGGTCGTCGATGGCATCTCGTTCCTCTCGGCGGACGCCGAGAACGAGACTCGCGCTCAGGGACTGGTTCCTCGCGGGACACCGACACGCGTCGTGTACTGCGGCGTCGACCGCCCGCTCCTTCCGCGTGATGACGCGCCCTCGCGAGCCTCCGACATGCACGACGGATTCCTGCTCTGCCTCGGCGCTTCCTTCCGGCACAAGAACAGGCCCTTCGCAATGGCAGTCTGGCAGGAGTTGCGAGCACGCGGATCTGATCGTGCATTGGTCTTCGCCGGTCCCACGCCGACTCACGGTGGGTCCGCATCGAGCGAAGCTCTCCTCAAGCTTGCGAGCGACGACTTCGCCGAAGGCGTGATCGATCTCGGAAGTGTGTCCGAAGCCGAGAAGCAGTGGCTCTACCGCCATGCCGGGCTCGTCCTCTACCCGACGATCGTCGAGGGATTCGGGCTCGTTCCCTTCGAGGCCGCGCGGGTCGGCACGGCAACGCTCAGCACTCGGCAGGGATCGCTCGATGAGATCCTGCCGGATTCCATCCCGACGATCGATGGGTGGGACGTCAAGGACGCGGCCGACCTCGCCTCGAAGCTGCTCGAGGACGAGGCGGCGCGAGAGTCCGTGTGCGAGCTGTTGATGGACCGGGCACGCGGGTTCACGTGGGATCGGACCGTTGAGGAGCTCACCGTGCTCATGCTCGACGTTCTGACCAAGCCATCGGGCCGCGTGCTCTCGATCGAGGGTGAGAGCTCCTGGGAGCGTTTCGATGGTGGTGGCATGCGGGGAGGCGTCGCCCGGCGGCTGGTCGACCTCGTCGAGACGCGGATCCTCCGCAGTCGGCACTGGCAACGAGAGGTCCCGCCCGGCTCGAAGCGACGCGAGACAGTGGATCGGGTGTTCGCAAGGATTCGCGCCTACCTCTGAGCAGGTCGCACGCGTCATCAACGGTCGCGCCATACCGTACGGTCAGCATGGGCTAGACATGGCGAGAGATGTCTGAGCTCTCCCGGGCTGCCAACACGTGGGACACGATCGACATCGATCGAGTTCGCCAGGTTGCGTGGCTCTCCCTCGAACAGGTCGCGACGGATCTCGACGACAGCTTCGCGCCCGATTCGACGTCGACTGCCTTCGTCGGCGATCTGCTCTCTGAGCGCTTCCCCGGCGAGTCCCTGATCGGCGCGGCCCTCGTCTGTGGTGACATGGCCGGCGAACGGATGTACTTCGAAAATCTGCCGACCGCGGAGTTCACCCACGTCGACGGCTACGACATCAGCCGAGTCTCACTCGAGCGCTACACGCCGGACGGGCTCACCTTCGAGCCGCATGTCGTCGACTGCAATCGACTGGACCTGCCGGCGGATCGTTACCACCTCATCGTTGCACTGCACGGCGCGCATCACGTCTTCAATCTCGGCAACTTCTTCTACCAGGCGAACAAGGCACTCAAGCCGAACGGTTTGCTCTACATGTACGAGTGGATCGGCCCTGAGTACCTCCAGATCCCTCGCACGAACCATGCGGTGGCGAGTGCCCTCGTACTGTCGTTGTTTCGCCGATCCGAGCGGACGACGCACATGGGGGAAGTCAAGGGCAGGTGGCTCCAGAGCGATCCGAGCTCATTCGATCCCTCGGAAGCGTGCAACTCGCGAGAGCTCTACCCGCAGTTCCAGAAGTACTTCCGGACGATCCGCGCCCACGAGCACGGCGCGCTCATGTATCCGATCTTCGAAGGGATCGCCCAGAACCTCGATCAGGGCGACCCGTGGACACGTGCGCGGATCGAGCGGATCCTCAGGATCGAGCGGCGCCTGACCCGGCTCAAGGTGATCGACCCGCTCTTCGTCTCCGCGGTGGGGGAGCGACGGCCGGGCATCTTCTGAGATGACAGGTACACCGCGCCAACCTCCCTCGCGCATGGTGTCGTACGCCCAGAACGGCGAGGACGCGCTCCTCCGTCGCCTCTTTGGCGAGCGGGACTCCGGCTTCTACATCGATGTCGGCGCGCACGACCCCCGTGTCGACTCGGTCACCAAGCACTTCTACGACCGGGGATGGCGCGGAATCAACATCGAGCCTCTCCCGGGGCGCATCGATGCCTTCGACCGGGAGCGTCCGCGCGATTCGAACCTCGCGGTGGGACTCTCGGACACGAAGGGAATGCTCACCTTTCACGAGGTAGTCGGGATCCCGGCACACTCGACCTTCGACACCCGAATCGCCGCCGTCTACTCGGGCGAAGGCGCGGAGGTACGACAGTCCTCCGTCGAGGTCACCACGCTCGCTGACGTCTGCACGCGTTACGTGACCGGCGAGATCGACTTCTTGACGATGGACGTCGAGGGATTCGAAGAGCAGGTCGTGTCCGGTGGCGACTGGGAGCACTTCAGGCCGAGAGTCGTGGTCGGCGAGCGCATCAACCCAGCCTCCCCGGTTGGAGCCAGGAGCGCGTGGGAACCGTTGCTCGTGTCACATGGCTACGTCGAGGCCTTCTTCGACGGCGTGAACGCCTTCCTCGTGCGAGAAGAGGACTACTCGTCGTTCGCACCGAAGCTCGCGGCACCCGCGAACCCGGTCCTCGATGCGTACGATCCGTATGTCTATGTGGATCAGCTCGAGGCAGCCGGGGCCGAGATCCTCCGCCTCCGAAACGAGCTCGTTCGCCGGCGGCGTCGCCGACCGCCGACGCTGCCGACCCTGATGTTGCACCGCATGGCGCGGGCGCTCCGCAATCGACCGTGACCACGGCGGTGGATCTGGTGATCAGCCCAGACCGCAGCGTCCGGAGGAAGGATCCTCGATGCAAGATGCGCTCGGTGGCGTGCAGACGGTGCTGGTGCTCGGTGGCGCCTCGGAGATCGCGCTTGCCACGCTCCGCAAGCTCATCGCGCAGCGGACGCGCACGGTCGTGCTCGCGGCGCGTGCGCCGGACGCGCTGGGCGGTGTCGTCGACGAGCTGCGCCAGCTCGGTGCCACGCGCGTCGAGACGGTGCGGTTCGACGCGACCGACACCGCGAGCCACGAGGCGTTCGTCGACGACGTCGTCGACCGGGTCGGCGACATCGACCTGGCGCTGCTCGCGTGGGGGGTGCTCGGCGACCAGGCCGAGGCCGAGCGCGACGGCGCGGCCGCGACGGAGATCGCGACCGTCAACTACCTGGGCGCCGTGTCGGTCGGAGTTCCCCTCGCCGCCCGGCTGCGCGAGCAGGGCCACGGGCTGATCGTGGCGCTCTCGTCGGTCGCCGGTGAGCGCGCCCGCGGGTCGAACTTCATCTACGGGTCGTCGAAGGCGGGGTTCGACGCGTTCTTCCAGGGCCTCGGCGACAGCCTCGTCGGCACGGGTGTGCGGGTGATGATCGTACGGCCCGGCTTCGTGCACACGAAGATGACCGAAGGACTCGAACCGGCGCCGCTGGCAACCACGCCGGAGGCGGTGGCCGATGCGATCGCCCGTGGCATCGAGCGCGGCAGTGAGGTCATCTGGGTGCCGTCGGTGATGCGCTTCGTCATGTCGGGGATGCGCCACGTCCCGCGCGCCCTGTTCCGCAAGCTCCCCGTCTGACGCGACGCACGTGGAGAGGATCACCGTCGCCGCGTTCGACTTCGACAAGACGCTGTCGACGCGCGACAACGGGGTCCCATTCTTCACCAGCATCGCGGGCCGCGCTGCGGTGGCACGTGCGCTCGTCGCGTGCATGCCCGACATCGCCCGGGGTCGTCGCGACGCGGTGAAGACTCGCATCACGCGAAGCATCTTCGCCGGACGTGACGCGCGCGTGGTGGAGAAGGCTGGCGCGGCGTTCGCCGAAGACATCCTCGAGCAGCACCTGCGCGACGATGTCATCGAGCGAGCGGCGTGGCACGCCGAGCAGGGCCACCTCCGCGTGATCATCTCCGCGAGCTACGACTGCTACGTCGCGCCTGCAGCGCAGGCGCTCGGGTTCGACGCCGCGCTCGCCACCCTGCTCACGGTCGGTGACGACGGCGTCCTCACCGGCGCGATCGAGGGGCAGAACGTGCGCCGGGCCGAGAAGGTGGCACGACTCGAGCGCTGGCTCGATGAACGCGGCCTCGCGTGGGACGCGATCACGCTCTGGGCCTACGGCGACTCGGTCGGCGACGCCGAGCTGCTCGCGCGCGCCGACCATCCGATCCGCGTCGGTCGCCGAAGAGTCATTCGGATGCCGGCCCAGCCGGATGACAGATGATGAAGGAGTGCGCTTCGAAGCGCACCTCCTGACCCCTCTCGCACCGAGTCCCTCCCGGAATCACGACGAGATCGGTGCGTCGAGTCGACGGGCTCTCGACGCGCAGCACAGATCCGTTCCGCGGATCCTCGACGCAGTTCGTGCAGCGAAGACCCGCGTCCCGAAGCACGAGCTCGACCATGTTGACGAGGACGCGATCGTCATCGGTGCCCGACAGGTCGGACGCGGGAAGGTCGAACCTGAACGTGGTCGCGCCGCTCGCGACATCATCGACCTCGTCGCGGAGGTCAGCGAGGCCCGGTGCGAGGTCGAAGTGACTCCGCGACGCTTGCGCGCCGTCGGGATGCTCCAACCAGCGGCTCGCCTCGGCGGCGCTCGATCCGATGTTGGCGAGAGCCAGCAGCGCGACGACTCCGACTGCCAGCAGTCTGGATGCCGCCGCCATCGTGGAGCCCGGCCCGAGCAGCAGCAACGCGCCGCAGGCGAGCGCGAGCGGCGCGAGGGTCCAGCCCCACATGAGGGTGAAGAAGCTCTGATCCGCCCAGAACGGCAGCGTCGCGACGAATCCCACGACGGTGAGCGCGAACGTCGCCCCCAGGAGGATGGTGGGCGCCCTCAGGTCGTCCGTCGCCAGGCCGCGGCGGGTGGCGAGGACGAGGAGCACGACGATCCCGATCGCCGCGAGGCCCACCCAGACGTAGCTCGACGATGCGTGATCGAGTGCCGACAGGGTTCTCTGGAACGGCCCGGGGACCCAGCGCTCGAGCCCGATGCCGAGCGCCGCTTCGCGATTCGCGTGGAACGGGAGCAACCCGAGCACGGCGGCCGGGTACCGGCCGGTGTCGTAGAAGGGCACCACGACGTTGAGACCGATGAGCCTGACCCCGCTGGCATAGTCGGCCGCGACCGCCGTGTTGCGCATCCACAGCAGGTTCACGATGCCCGCGAGCGCGAGCCCGCCCGCGAACCACCAGAGCTCGTACGCGCGCTGTGCGACCTGTCGTATCCACGTCGTGAGCCGCGCTCGGCCCGAGCGCCGGGTCGCGACCGCGAGCAGCGCAGCACAGATCCCACCGATCATCGTCGAGTAGGGCGGCACCATTGCCACCGGCAGAGCACTCGCGACGCCGACACCCGCCCACGCCCGGGCGTCACGTGGGTCATCGCCACCGTCGCGCCGACGCCGTGCGAGCGCGACCACTGCAGCCGCGACCACGATCAGCGTGAGCGAAGCGAAGAGCTCGCGTGAGAGGTACCCCTCGACCCACAGCGCGAGCAACGGGGCCGAGAAGGCGGCGACCGCGGCCGCGAGTGCGGACTTCCAGGCGCTCGCGCGCATGCTCCGAGCGGCTTCCCCGATCGCGAGCGGCACCGCTGCGGCCAGCAGGAATCGCAGGGCCAGGGCTGCGCCCGCGGGATCGAGCCCGGTCACACCGCCGATGGCGGCTCGCCATGATGAGTCGATCACGCGGAGACCATCACCCCAGTCCGTGTTCGCCCCCGTGATCGAGGAGCTCCAGAAGTCACGACTGAGGTGGAAGTAGTCATAGACGTCGGTCTGCAGCAGACCGATGTTCATGCGCCGGGTCAGCACGGCAGGCGCGACCGTCACGAGGACCGAGACGATCGACACGAGTGCGACGGGCGTGCCGATCGACGGTCGCGGGAGCGCGAGAGCCGCACGGTCACGCCGCCACGCGGCAACGACCACGAGAGCTGCTCCTGTCGCCGTGACGAGGACCGAGACGGACACCGGCATGACGTAGTGCAGCGCTCCGAGGCACACGACCGGGGCCGCGAGCCCGAACGCGAAGCGGAACACGAACGATCCCGTCATCGTCCGACTGCCGACGATGACGAGCAGAGCACCGCCGAGCACGAGGCTGACGAGGCCGATCAGCGCCGCCACGACGAGCAGCGGGAGCACGTCGGCGAGCTCGCCGGCAAGCGCGGCCAGCACTGCCCCGCGACTGACCGTGACGATCGTCGTGCGTCCCTCTGCACCGACGGTGTGGTCGACGGGAATCAGCGCGTACGAGGTGTCGGCTTCGGCAGCTCGGGCACCGCCGAGGGCGAACCGATGGTCGGTGAAGCTGAAGCGCTCCGACGCCGTGTACTCGCGCCGGCCACTGGTCACGGATGCGAGCTGGGGCCCGGTGCTCGAGTCCAGCGAGAGATCGAGGGTCGATCCCCCGGACTGCACGCGAACCGATCCGGCTCCGGACGCGACGCGCAGCTCGAGCGCAAGTGCACGGGTGACCGCGCGCAAGGTCACGCGGGAGCCCGGAGTGCTCCCGACGAGCACGTCGTCGGTCACGCGCCATCCCGCGTCGGCGTGCACCACGCTGCTCGCCGGCGGCGAGGTGCCGACCGCAGGGAGCACGAGCTGCACGGGAACGTCACTCGTCATGGTGACGGTCACCCGGAGGTCGTCGCGCACCACAGACGGCGGAGGGTCGGACACCTCCCCCGCGAGCGTGCTCGCGTGCTGGGTCACGACGGTGGCATGGACCGGCGCGATCGCGATGATCGCGGTGGCGATCGCGAGGCAGCCGAGCGTTCCGGCAATGAGGAGGCGCGCGCGGCCGGACACGGCATCGAGCGCCCGTGTCATCTCATCCGGGAAAGCCGTCGCCCGACCGACGAGTAGCGCAGGATGCTGAAGATCGCACGCACACCGTCTCGCCATCCGATCTTCTTGCCTTCGGCATACGTGCGGCCCGCGTACGAGATCCCGACCTCGTAGATCCGCCAGCCGGCCGCCGCGACCTTGGCGGTGATCTCGGGTTCGAAGCCGAACCGGTCTTCTTCGATGTCGATGGACTGGATGACCTCGCGCCGAAAGGCCTTGAAGCAGGTCTCCATGTCGGTGAGGTTCAAGTTCGTGAACATGTTGGAGAGCTCGGTGAGCAACCGATTCCCCACTGAGTGCCAGTAGTAGAGGACGCGATGCGCTTCCCCGCCGAGGAAGCGGGAGCCGAACACGACATCGGCCTTGTCCTCGAGCAGCGGTTCGAGGACATGCTCGTAGTCGCGCGGGTCGTACTCGAGGTCGGCATCCTGCACGATGACGTACTCGGCGGTGGTCTCCTGGAACCCTCGCCGCAGCGCCGCGCCCTTGCCCTGGTTGACGGGTTGCTCGAAGACGCGAACCCGCGTGTCTTCGAAGTCGCGCAGGATCTCGCGCGTGCCGTCGTTCGAGCAGTCGTCGACGATGATCAGCTCCGCGACGACCGGCGACGCGAGGACGCGGTCGACGATGACCTTGATCGTCGCCCGCTCGTTGAAGCACGGCATGACGACGGCGAGGCACGGTTGCGTCACGTCCGTCCGACGTTGCTCGCCCACGGCGCGAGCGTAGCGAAGGGTATCGACCGCTTCCCGAGGCGACCGCGCCGATAGCCTTGCGAGTCACATGACCGAGTCGAAGAGCCCGTTTCTCACTGCCCTCGACGAGCGCGTCCTCGTCTTCGATGGCGCATTCGGGACGTGGGTGCAGAACCAGGACCTGACCGCCGACGACTTCGGCGGGCCGGCCCTGGAGGGCTGCAACGAGAACCTCGTGCTGACCCGGCCCGACGTGATCCGCCGGATGCACGACGAGTTCTTCGTCGCCGGCGTCGATGCCGTCGAGACGGCGACGTTCGGCGCCTTTCCGATCGTGCTCGCGGAGTACGACATCCCCGAGGTCACCCACGAGCTCAACCGGGCCGCCGCCGCACTGGCGCGAGAGGTCGCGGCCGGTCACTCGACGCCCGATCGGCCGCGGTTCGTCATCGGGTCCGCCGGCCCGGGCACGAAGCTCCCGTCGCTCGGCCACATCGGGTTCGCCGACCTGCGCGACGCCTACGCGCCACAGATGGAGGGCCTGCTCGAGGGGGGCGTCGACGTCCTCCTCATCGAGACCGTCCAGGACCTCCTCCAGGGCAAGGCCGCGCTCGTGGCCGCGCGGCGGGCGATCGAGCGCACGGGCGTCCACGTGCCGGTGATGGTCCAGGTCACGATCGAGACGACGGGACGCATGCTGATCGGCTCGGAGATCGGTGCCGCCCTGACGAGCCTCGAGGCGATGCGGCCCGACGTCATCGGGCTGAACTGCGCCACCGGTCCGGCCGAGATGACCGAGCACCTCCGCTACC
>JBBDWT010000106.1:0-25900 GCA_040902705.1 Acidimicrobiia bacterium
AGGCGACCGCGATCGTCTACGCGCTCCAGGGCATGGAGACGCCGCGGCCGATGACGCACGACCTCTTCAAGACCGTCCTCGACGAGCTCGGGGCCACGCTGCGCCAGGTCGTGATCACGGAGCTGCACGACGGCACGTTCTACGCCGAGATCGAGATCGCGCGCGACGGCGAGACCCAGCGGATCTCCTCGCGCCCCTCGGACGCGCTGGCCCTGGCGGCCCGCTACCCGGGCCCGGTGCCCATCTACGCCGCGGAGGCGGTCCTCGACGAGGCCGGCGTCCTGTTCGACCAGGACGAGGAGGAGACCCAGATCGAGGAGTTCCGCGAGTTCCTCAACCAGGTCCGCCCCGAGGACTTCGCCGCCGAGTAAGGGGCTGCCGACCCCATCTCTTGACCACGCGCGCGGCGCCCGGTACCGTCACATCGGCGTAGTTACGTCGGTGTAAGTCCTCCGGAGAGCCCGCTGCTCGGGGCCCGGGGCACCTCGAGGGTGGGAGTGGTGGCGAATGAGCGAGACGACCGGGGCCACGGGGGCGTCGCACGAGGAGATGGGCTTCAGCGGGAAGCGGGCCTGCGACATCGTGGGCATCAGCTACCGCCAGCTCGACTACTGGGATCGTCAGGGCGTCGTCAGCCCCTCGCTGCAGCCGGCGCACGGCAGCGGCACGCAGCGCCTCTACTCGTACCGCGACCTGGTGCGCCTGCGCGTGGTGAAGAGCATTCTCGACGCGGGCGTGCAGCTGAAGAACGCGCGCAAGGCGATCGAGTACCTCCGCGAGGACCAGGGCACCGACTGGCAGACGGCCAGCATCGTGCTGGCCGAGGGCAACTCCATCCTGGCGCGTGACGGCGACGCGCTCATCGACCTCGTGCGTCACGGCCAGGGCGTACTCAACATCGTGCCGCTGGGCTCCGTCGTCGGCGAGGTCCGCGACCGCATCGACGACCCGAGCCTGCGGCGCGCGTCCGGGGGAGACTGACCACGACTTCGGCGCTCCCGCACGAGCACGTCCACTTCGCGCACAACTCCGAACGGCAGTTCGCGAAGCTGCTCGACTTCTACGGGATCGTCTGGGAGTACGAGCCGCGCACGTTCGTCCTCGAGCGGGACCGCATCGACCGCCCGGTGCAGGCGTTCACGCCCGACTTCTACCTCCCGGCGTACGACCTCTTCATCGAGATCACCACGCTGAACCAGAAGCTGGTCACGAAGAAGAACCGCAAGGCCCGACGCCTCCGCGAGCTGTACCCCGACGTCGAGGTGAAGGTCCTCTACCAGCGTGACTACCTCCACCTGCTCGTGAAGTACGGCCTCGAGCCGCCGTCACAGCTCGACGGAGCGGCTCCCGGAGCGCACACGCCGGCGCGGCTCGACCTCCGACCGGCGCGCGGCGACTCCGACGCGCAGACGGCTTGAGCCCGGGCGGGCGGACCCGGGGGAGGGGAAGGCTCCCGCGTAGGCTCGCCCGGCGATGGGAGACCCGCTCCGTCACAGCCCGCTCGACGCCGAGCACCGCGCGCTCGGCGCGCGGATGGTGGAGTTCGGCGGCTGGGACATGCCGATCCAGTACACGGGCGTCCTCGACGAGCACCGGGCGTGCCGCACCGACGGCGTCGTCTTCGACGTCTCCCACCTCGGGTCGGTCGCGGTACGTGGTCCGGGCGCGCACGACGCGCTCCAGTGGGCGCTCACCAACGATCTCGGTCGCATCGAGCCCGGGCGCGCGCAGTACACGCACCTGCTCGACCCGTCCGACGCGCACGTGGTCGACGACATCATCGTGTGGTGGGTCGCGCCCGACGAGTTCCTCGTGATGCCGAACGCGTCGAACACCGACCGGATCCTGGGCGCGCTCCACGAGGCCGCGACCGAACACGCCGGCGGCGAGGTGGAGATCGTGGACATCACCGAGACGCGTGCCGTGCTGGCGGTCCAAGGGCCGCACGCCCGCGAGCGCCTGCGCAGCGTGCTGACCGACGCCGCTGCCGTGGAGCGCTTCCGGGTCCGCGCCGTCGCCGATCCGCTGTGCTCCGGGTGGGCGGCCGGCACCGGCTACACGGGAGAGGACGGCCTCGAGCTCCACGTGCCTGGCGCCGAAGCCCCGGCGACCTGGGCCGCGCTCCTCTCGACCGGCCTGGTGCCGGCGGGGCTCGGCGCGCGCGACACACTCCGTCTCGAAGCCGGGCTCCCGCTCCACGGCCACGAGCTCGGGCCCGGAATCACCTCGCTCCAGGCCGGGTTGGGATGGGTCGTGCGCTTCGACAAGGGCGACTTCCGCGGGCGTGAAGCCCTGCTCGCGGAGAAGGAACGCGGCATCACGCGGCGCCTCCGCGGCCTCGTCGTGGACGACCGCCAGATCCCGCGCACCGGGTGCGCGATCGCGGTCGACGGCGAGGTCGTAGGCGAAGTGACGAGCGGCAACTTCTCGCCGATGCTCGAGCGGGGCATCGCACTGGGCTTCCTGCCACCCGACGTCGCCGACGGCACGCGTGTCGAGGTCGACGTCCGTGGGCGCGAGGTCGCGGCGGTCGTCACTCCCACTCCGTTCGTCGAGCCGGGAGCATCCGCGTGAGCGACGACACGACCACCGCACCGTTCGTCACCCGCCACGTCGGACCCGACTCCGACGAGCAGCGCGCGATGCTCGACGCGCTCGGGCTGGAGTCGCTCGACGACCTGGTGGCACGCGCCGTCCCCGGGGTCATCCGCGACGACAGCCTCGAGCTGCCACCTGCGGGTGACGAAGCCGCAGTGCTCATCCGTCTCCGCGCGCTCGCCGCGCGCAACGAGGTGCGCACGACCCTCATCGGCCTGGGCTACTCCGACACGATCACGCCCGCGGTCATCCAGCGCAATGTGCTCGAGAGCCCCGCCTGGTACACCGCGTACACGCCGTACCAACCCGAGATCTCCCAGGGTCGGCTCGAGGCGCTCCTGAACTTCCAGACCATGGTGAGCGACCTGACCGGCACCGAGCTCGCGAACGCCTCGCTCCTCGACGAGGCGACCGCCGCGGCGGAAGCCATGACCCTGCTCCGTCGAGTGAGCCCCAACGACGGTTCGACGTTCTTCGTCGACGCCGACTGCCACCCGCAGACGATCGCGGTGGTGGAGACGCGCGCCGAGCCGCTCGGTCTCGAGGTCGTCGTCGGCGACGCGGAGACCGAGGTCCCGGCCACCGGCGTGTTCGGCGTGCTCCTCCAGGAGCCGGGCAGCAGCGGGCGCCTGCGCGATCGGACCGCGCTCATCGAGCGGCTGCACGCGCAGGGGACGCTCGTCGCGGTCGCGACCGACCTCCTCGCGCTCACGATGGTCACGCCACCGGGGGAGCAGGGGGCCGACGTCGTCCTCGGCTCCTCGCAGCGCTTCGGGGTGCCGCTCGGCTTCGGCGGGCCGCACGCGGCGTTCATCGGTGTCCGCGACGAGTACAAGCGCAGCATCCCCGGTCGTCTCGTCGGCGTCTCGGTCGACGCGGCGGGGCGACCGGCACTGCGTCTGGCGCTGCAGACGCGTGAGCAGCACATCCGGCGCGAGAAGGCGACCAGCAACATCTGCACCGCGCAGGTCCTGCTCGCGGTGATCGCCGGCCTCTACGCCACCTATCACGGGCCCGAAGGTCTCCGCGCGATCGCAGCACGCGTGCACCGGCTCGCGACCACGCTCGCCGACGGGCTCCGCGCCGGCGGCATCGTCGTCGTCCACGACGACTTCTTCGACACCGTGCAGGCACGCGTGCCCGGGGGAGCGGAGGGCGTCACCGCCGCCGCGCTCGAGCGGGGGATCAACCTGCGCGTCGTCGACGCCGACACGATCGGGATCGCGCTCGACGAGACCACGACACCGGAGATCGTCAGCCGGGTCTGGGAGGCGTTCGGCGTCACGGCCGACGCCGCCCTCCTGGAGGAACGCGCCGTCGACACGACGGACGACGAGATCCCGCGAGCGCTCGCGCGCACGTCGGAGTACCTGACGCACCCCGTCTTCCACCGGTACCGCTCCGAGACCGAGATGCTGCGCTACCTGCGTCGCCTCGCCGACCGCGACCTCGCCCTCGACCGGACGATGATCCCGCTCGGCTCGTGCACGATGAAGCTCAATGCCACGACCGAGATGATCCCGATCACCTGGCCCGAGCTCGCCGGGATCCACCCGTTCGCGCCGATCGACCAGGCTGCGGGCTACCTCGAGCTGTTCGGCGACCTCGAACGGTGGCTGTGCGAGATCACCGGCTACGACGCGGTCTCGCTCCAGCCCAATGCCGGATCCCAGGGCGAGCTCGCCGGCCTCCTCGCGATCCGCGCCTATCACCGCAGTCGCAACGAGACCGCACGCGACGTCTGCCTCATCCCCGCGTCGGCCCACGGCACGAACGCGGCGAGCGCGGTGATGGCGGGCATGCGCGTCGTCGTGGTCCGCACCGACGATCACGGCAACGTCGACGTCGACGACCTGAAGGCGAAGGCGCACGAGCACGGCGACTCGCTCGCCGCGCTGATGATCACGTACCCGTCGACGCACGGGGTGTTCGAGGAGCAGATCCGCGACGTGTGCGCGGTCATCCACGAGCACGGCGGCCAGGTGTACCTCGACGGAGCCAACCTCAACGCGCTCGTCGGTGTCGCGAAGCCCGGCGCGTTCGGCGCCGACGTCTCGCACCTGAACCTCCACAAGACGTTCTGCATCCCGCACGGCGGGGGAGGCCCCGGGGTCGGTCCGGTGGGCGTGCGCGCCCACCTCGCCCCGTTCCTGCCCAACCACCCGTTGCGCCCCGAGGCGGGGCCGCCGACCGGCATCGGTCCGATCTCGGCGGCGCCGTGGGGTTCGGCGGGGATCCTGCCGATCTCGTGGGCGTACCTCGCGCTGATGGGCGCCGACGGCCTGCGGCGCGCGACCGAGATCGCGATCCTGAACGCCAACTACGTCGCTGCACGCCTGGCCGAGCACTACCCAGTGCTCTTCACCGGGCCCAACGACCTCGTCGCGCACGAATGCATCCTCGACCTCCGCGCCGTCACCCATGCGAGCGGCGTCACCGCGGAAGACGTCGCGAAGCGTCTCATCGACTTCGGCTTCCACGCGCCGACGATGTCGTTTCCGGTCGCGGGCACGCTGATGGTCGAGCCCACCGAATCGGAGTCGAAGCACGAGCTCGACCGGTTCTGCGCGGCGATGATCTCAATCCGCGACGAGATCCGCCGCGTCGAGGCCGGCGAGTGGCCCGTCGACGACAGCCCGCTGCACCATGCCCCGCACCCGGCCGCCGACGTCGTCACCGACACCTGGACCCGCCCGTACCCGCGAGACCTCGCCGCCTTCCCGCTGGAGTCGCTCCGGACCGACAAGTACTGGGTGCCGGTCAGCCGCATCGACAACGTCTACGGCGACCGCAACGTCGTCTGCTCGTGTCCACCCATCGAGGCGTACGAGGACTGACACCGCGGGCCGCGTCGATCGCGGCGGCGTTGATCCCGTCGTTGGCCGCGCTGGCAGCTCTGGTGGGGCGCGCGGGGTGGGATCACCCCGGGTGTCGGGGCGGGCTCCGGCCGGTACGCGTGTGCTCGGCGATGTGGTGGCGACGGCAGCGCAGCTCGAGGTTGTCGAGGTCGGTGGGCCCACCCAGGATCCAGTGCAGCTTGTGGTGGGCGTCGCACCACTCTGGCGGTGCGGTGCACCCGGGCTCGACGCACCCGCCGTCGCGGATCGCCAGAGCTCGCCGCTGCGCCCGGCTCACGACCGGCGTCGCGCGACCGAGGTCGAGGATCGTGCTCTGTCCCTTCACCAACACCCGGCTGACCGCGGCGTCGCACGCGAGCCGCACCAGCGTCGCGTGGTCGATCGGGTCACCGCCGAGCAGCTCACACCGGGCATGCGTGAGGTCGGCAGGGAAGCGACCCTGGGCCGAGTCGACGTCGACGACGATCGCGACCGTCGCAGGCGCGGCATCGGCACCGCGTGCGAGCCGGGCGAGCGCGTCGGCCCGGCGTTGGCCGAGCGAGCGAGCCGTCTCCGGGCCGTCGACGCGATCGGGCGGCTCCAGTGCATCGAGCATCGATGCGAACCGCGCACCCGTCTCCGCGTCGACCCAGCCGTCGATGCGCGCCATCGAGTCGAGCACCGGGGAGATGCTGACGTGGCGACGCGCGATGCGCGCCTCGGACGGCTCGCGGCCGACGAGATCCTCGGCCAGGGCGCGCCACCCGCTCATCACGTCCTTGAAGTCGTCCGGCGCGGTGACCCGAGCGGCGTCGAGGATCGCGTCCTGGTGCTCGCCGTAGAGGTCTTCGACGTGGCGCGCCGCGCGTGCGGCGATCTGGACGTGCGCGGGGGAGATGTCGCCGGCCGCGAGCGCCTTCGCCGTCGTCTGGTTGCCCTGCACGAGGCGGGCGGAGCGCACGAGCTCGCGTGCCTCGTGCGTGCTGATCGCCGTGTGTTGCGTGAGCCACGAGGCGGCAGTCAGTGAACGGTCCTCGGCCCACGCGGCCGCGGCGTCCCACTCGCCCGCGCAGCGCAGGATCTCGGCCTCCACCGCCTGCTGGTGCCCGAGCAGCTCGACCAGCCGCGCGGACAGGGCGGCGCCCGACCAGCCGACGCGGTCCTCCTCGGCGATCTCGTCCAGATCGATCATGCCGCGAGTATGGAGAGGGGGTGTGACACCGACCTGCTCCCGCAACGGTGCAGGTCAGCGGCCTGAGAGTGGCCCAGGGGAGCGCCCCGCACCGGCCCTCGCTCTCCCGCGCACCCAAGGCCTCGAGCGCATCGAGCGGATCGAGCGGATCGAGCAACATTGCGAGGATGCCCTTCCAGTGGAGCGACCGCGTCGACGAGGCGACCTGGTGGAGCGACGTGCTCCACCCGTTCGCCCGGGACGTGGGCTCGGTCATCCCTGCGCTCTTTCCCGCATACGCCCGCGTCTTGCATCCTGTCGTCGACGACCACGGCACGCGACGACGGTGGGCAGACCAGCGACGTCGTGAACGCCGCACTCGACGACCCATAGCGGGATGTGTGCCGAACGCGGACGCTCGTCGGAGCCGGGGGAGGTCCGGAATGTCAGCGATCCGCGGACCCCTCGGGAGCCCTGCTCGTTCTGTCACGTACGCCTTCGGCGTACTTGACATAACGAGGCTTCTCGGCACATGCCGGCCGGAGGTGCCGGCGGCCGCGAGCGTTGCGCGTGGCCTGGGTGGTCAGGCGTCGAGCACGCCGACGTCGGTGAGGAAGTCGAGCAGGCCCGCCACCAGGCGGTAGTCGGCAAGCTCCGCGACGGGCACCCACGCCACCTCCGCCGCATCGTCCCCGGCGATCGGGGCCACGTCGGGATCGAGCGGGACGACCGCGAAGTCGAGCACGACGAAGTGCGCTTCGTCCGCATCGGAGTGCCCGTCCGCGTCACCGATCCGCTCGACCCATCCGAGGAACCGCTCGACGACGACCCGGAGCCCGGTCTCCTCGGCGACCTCGCGGACGACGGCCTCGTGCAGGGTCTCCCCCAGCTCGACCCGCCCTCCGGGCACCGACCACGAGCCCGCAGCCGGGCCGTGCCCGCGGCGAACGAGCAGGAGCTCGTCACCGACGAGCGCAACGCCGCCCACCGCGACGACCGGGGACCTCACCCGGCTCCGCCGTCGGCCTCGGCCACGACGTCGTCGGGAGCGTCGCTCTCCTCGTCGGTGGCCTCACCGATCTGGTGGTGCATCGTGATGGCGCGCGCGGTGAAGCCCTGTTCCTCGAAGAAGTTCTTGGTGGCGCGGTGCCCGGGAAGGGCGACCACGTCGACACCGGTGCATCCCGCGACGCGACAGTCGTCGACGATCGCCGACGCGATGGCTTCCCCCACGCCCACCGAGCGCGCATCGGGCTCGACGAACAGCTCGCTGATCACTCCGATGCAGGAGCCGTCGCGCAAGGGCTCGATCACGACAACGCCGTACCCCACGGGGACGTCGTCGATCGTGCCGACGATCACCGCGGCATCCCGGCGGTCGAGGAGCGCCTCGAGCTTCGCGTCGAGCGGTTCGCCCTCCACGTCACGGGTGCGCCAGAGCCCCCCGCCCCGGTACGTCGCGAGCTCGTCGCGGAGCTCGCGGGCGAGCTCGGTCAGCCGGGGGACGTCGGCCGCCGTCGCGGGCCGGGCCTGCTCCACCGGCACCGGCCTCAGCCGGCGCGCGTGAGCTGTTCGATCTTGCCCAAGATCGTCGCGCGCGCGCGATGCGTGACCTCGTAGGCACGGATCGCCTCGAGGTCGTCGGGACGCAAGCCGTCGAGACGGTCGACGACCTGCGACGCGGAGAGATCGTCGTACTCGGCGATCGCGAGGTCGGGCTCGCCGGAACCGGGCGTCCCCCGACCGGACGCCCCCCGACCGGACGCGGCGGACTCGGAGCGGGCACTGCCGGCGCCGTTGCCGGGCACGTGCGCGGGCGCTCCCGCGCTGGTGTCGCGCGACGGGTCGGGCGTCGGACCCGAGGGCGCGTCACCCGAGAGGCCACTGAGCGCCCCGAGCGCGCCCTCCGCCGTCTCCCTCACCTTCGCAAGGCCTTCGGACACGACCCGGAGCACCTGCGGCGCACCGCTCTCGGTCACGTTCTCGCCGACGGCACGCACCTGACCGAGGTGGTCGCCGACGGTCTTCTTGCGCTGCTCGACCTCGGCGCGGCCGCGCGCCACGAAGACCTTCAGGAACGAGGGTGCGGTGTCGCGCATGTACATCGCGAGCCCGAGCGGTCCGTAGACGAAGATCTCCTTCGCGCGTTCCACGGTGTCCTTGTCGTCCGGCACTGCGAGGCTCCCTCTCCGCTCCCGATCGTCCGCTCCCGATCGTCCGATCGTCCGATCGAGTCTACGAGGCCGACCGCGGCCGCCGGACGGCGACAACGGCCATAAGCACGAGTGCGATCCCGGACGCGAGCAGCACCCAGTCGCCGAACCGCACGAACAGGGTCTCCCCCGTCGTCGTCTCCACCGTGCCGGTCGTCACCTTGTTCTCGAAGAGGTCACTGGTGTCGTGGACGTCACCCCCGGGATCGACGACGCCGCTGATCCCCGAGATCGACGCGTGGAGCACCGGCCGACCCGTCTCGGCGGCACGCATCTGGCTCAGCGCGAGGTGCTGGGCCGCGAGGCCGGATCGGCGGTACGAGCGGTTGTTCGTCGACACGACGAGCAGCTCGGCGCCGTCTCGCACGTCGTCGCGGATGAGCGGCCCGAACGCCGACTCGAAGCAGATTGCGCTGGCGAAGGGCTTGCCCCCCGCCTCGAACATCACGCGCCGATCGCCGGGCGTGTAGTCGTACGGGATCTGCTCCAGCTCGCCGATGAACGACAGCTGGTCCCGCAGTGGCACGTACTCGCCGAAGGGCACGAGGTGCTGCTTCGCGTAGACGCCCTGGAGCTTCCCGTCGGACGAGTACGCCACGTTGGCATTGAACAGTCCGGCTCCGTCGCCCGTGGGCACCCGTGCGTTCGCGAGCACCGTCGCATCGTGCTCACGCGCGACGTCGACGAGGCGCTGGCGGACATCCGGGTTGGTCGTCGGGTCCCGCTCGAGGCTCGACTCCGGGAAGACGATCAGGTCGTACGGACCCTCCAGGCGTTCGGCGAGCTCGAGGTGTCGACGGAACAGGTAGTCCGACGCGATCTCGTCTGGCGTCAGGTTGCGGTTCTGGTCGTTCCCCTGCAGGAGCGCGAACCGGACCGTGCCGGTCACCTCCGGCCGGAACCTCGTGATGTCGACGACCGCACTGACCAGCACGAGCGCGACGAGCCCGGCGGTGGCGAGCGTGGCGGCACGCGATCGGCGGGCGCGGCCCGCGAGGATCAGATCGAGCAGCAGCCCGTTGCACGCGACGATGACGAACGACACGAGGGCGACGCCGCCGACCGAGGCCAGCGCGCGTGCCCACGGCTGGTCGTGGAGCGCCACGCCGAGCTCGCCCCAGGGGAGGCCGCCGAACGGCATCCGACCGCGCATGCCCTCGAACACGACCCAGACCGCGGCGACGAGCCACGGGGAACGCACGCCGCGCCGGGCGAACAACCCGACCACGGCACCTGCGCCGGCGACGAACGCGGCCACGCCGAGCACCAGCGGCACGATCGCGACGGCCCCGAAGTACCGCGACCACTCGAGCACGATGCCGAAGGACGCGATCCCGAAGACGAACCCCGCGAGCGCGGCCCGGCCCGGTGACGCACGGCGCCAGACCCAGAGGAGCGGGACGAGGGCGACGAGGACGAGCGGGCCGGCGTCGACCCGCGGGAACGCGACGCCGACCAGCAGACCCGAGACCAGACCGGCGGCGACGCACGCGGTGCGAGTGGGCGACCCGTCGGCCCGCCGCAGCGACAGCTTCACGGGTGACCCGCACGGTCAGTTACGCGCAGTCGCGGCAGAGCATCCGCTCCTTGTCCTGGAGCTGGTTACGCGGCAGCACGAGGAAGCACGAGGAGCAGAGGAACTCACCGGGGCGCCGCGGCACGATGCGCGCGGGGCCGTCGCCGGGCTCGGAGCTCTCGGGCTCCTCCTCCTCGAGGTCCTCCTCCTCGTCCTCCATCTTCTGCGCTGCCGTCTTCTCCTCGAGCAGCGCGTCGAGCGGGGTCTCGACGTCGTCGGGGTGGAGCTCCTCGTCGAGATCGACGACCTCGTCATCGTCGTCGTCGCCCTTCGGCGCAACAACCGGGGCTTCGACGACGCGGGCGACCGTCTCGTCTTCCACGACGACATCGTCCGCGATGACATCGACCGCGACGTCGGGATCGATCACCAGGTCGTCGTCGAGATCGTCGTCGAGATCGTCGGCCTCTTCGAGGACGGCCTCGTCGAGGTCTTCGGCGTCGATCGACGCTTCGTCGTCCTCTAACTTCTCTTCGCTCATCAATGCTCCCGCGGCGTCGCCCGCCGCCTCTCGCCGCCTCTCTTGGTCGGGAGGGCCGCTTTCGGGGCCGGAGCATAACGCTCGGCCTCGCGCGAACCAGGGCTTCTGCCCATGTGACCCCCGGCTCGGTCCAGCCGCCTTCCGACGTCCGCGCGCCCGCAACCGCGATCAGGCCCGAAGCATTCCCTCGGAGCAGCCGAGCGGCCCGCAGGGCAGGCACACGCACCGTGCGCCGGAGCGAGCGACCGTGGACCGGAGCAGCCGAGCGGCCCGCAGGGCAGGCGCACGTACCGAGCGCCTGAGCGAGCGCGACCGTGGAGGTGATGGGGCCCAGGAGACCGTTGGGGCCGCCGTTTGGCCCGGCCTGCCCGGCAGGCGGGTTATTCGGGCGTTCTCTCGTTGGTCTCCTGGGCCCCGCGCCTCGTGCTCGTACCGGGCCCCGCGGGTGCCCCGCAGGGCGGCCCGTGGGGCATCGAGCCCGAAGCGACCACAAGTACGCCGCACGAGCGCCCGTGTGTCAAGGGGCCACTTCCGGTCGCTTCCCGGGCCTCCCGGAGGTCAGGGCCCGGCGACGCTCCGGGCTGAGCGCGCTCTGGCGTCGGGCTTCGGCGGCGCGCTCGGCCGCGAGACGCTCGAGCTCGTGGTTCTCGTGGTCGACGTGTGACATCGCGGCGGCCAACGCGCGGTGTCCGGCGTGCTCGGCGACGAGCCGGTGCATCTCCTGGCACACGCGCCGGTACGACGGGTGTCCTTGCGGTGAGCTGCGCAGCTCGAGCACGTGCATCGCTTCGCGCGCGTTCATCTGCATCACGAACCGGACGCGGTACGCGAGCGACACCGCGTACGGCGCGTCGAGCGGCAGCTCGTCGACGAGCGCATCGTGGAGACTCGCGCTGCGGCTCATCGCGTCCTCGAAGCGCACGTCGAGGCCGGCCTCGAGCACGGGCTCCGGAACCTCGAACCCGTGCCGCGGCGAGAGCTGTTGCCACTCGATCGTGAGCATGCGGTGGCGCTGCAGATCACGAAATGCGCCGTAGTCGACGAGGACGTCGAAGCGGTAGTCGGTGCGCTCGAACGCGCGGCCGGGCCGATGCCGTCGGTTCTCCCGGTTCCCGACGTAGGCGCGGAGCAGCGCCGCGCGGTCGTCGGTGCCGAGGCGACGGACGCGGGCGAGCACCTGGTCGTCGGGGAGCTCGAGGTGCGGATAGCAGATCGCCGCGAGCACCTTGTCCTCGCCGTCGGGGTCGAAGTCGGTGAGGGTGACGTCGGGCCGCGGCTCCGGGTCCTCGTCGCCGAGCACGCGGGCGACGGTCGTCTCCGTCTCGGCCCGCGTCTCCGCGAGGTACCCGCTCCACGCGAGGCCGCGATCGGGGCGGTCGACCCGGGTCAGGAACGACGGGATCACCTTGCGGAGCTCGCTCAGCATCAGCGCGGCGTAGCTGCGCGCCTCGGGGAGCGGGTGGGCACGCATGCGCAGGAGCAGCGCCTCGAACGACTGACCCGTGCCGTAGATGCCGACGTTCGAGAGCGTCGCGGCCGGGAGGATCCCGCGCACCGCATCGCACGCCTTCGCCTTGATCGTCTGCTTGTAGACGAAGTCGGAGTCTCCTGGTTCCTTCGGGAACCGGTCGCGCGCCCAGTCCATCAGGCGCGGGAGGCACGACGCGTACGCGTCGAAGAGCGCATCCATGTCGCCGACATAGCGCGCGCCGAACCGCGACCGCAGCACCTCGGGCGGGCGCAGGTACCGGTACAGGCCGCCG
Organism: Acidimicrobiia bacterium; assembly: GCA_040902705.1. Lineage (GTDB taxonomy): Bacteria > Actinomycetota > Acidimicrobiia > IMCC26256 > PALSA-555 > DATBSK01. Next base: position 12,640 of record JBBDWT010000106.1, read on the forward strand.
AGCCGGCTGTCGTACGGGATGTAGCGAGTCGACTGCTCGAGGTAGGCCATGAGCCGGCCCCACTCGAGGATCTTCGTGAGCAGGTTCGACGCCTGCTCGCACGCGAGGTGCACGCCGCCGAGCTGAGCGACCGAGTCGTCGCCGTACTCGAGGAACACGCGGTCGTACAGCTCCTCGGCGCGTCGCAAGCCCACGGTCGCGTCGACCGTCAGGTCACCGGTCAGGTCGAGATCGGCGACGAACTCGTCGAGAAAGAGACGCCGGAGGCTCTTGGCGCTGCGCGAGTAACGGGCGAAGAGCGCGCCCTTCACGACCTCGGGCAGGTTCACGAGCGCGAACACGGGGCCGTCCAGGTTGGTGAAGTACGGCCGGAGCGTCGCCTCTTCCTCGGGCGTGAACTGCTCCGCGACGTAGTGCATGTGGGGTCCCGGTCGTGAGGTTGGGGTCGGTGACGTGGGCGATGGCGGCGGTGCCGGAGGCGTCGGAGGCGGGTGCGGAAGGTCGATGGTACCGATGGCCCCGGAGCCCCCCGGGGATGCGGGATCCGGCCCGGGCCGGGCCCGCAGGAGGCGTCAGACGAGGAGGCGATAGGCGGCCGGGCGGACGACCGCGTCGATGCTGCCGGTGACCTTCCGGCGACGCCCGTCGATCTCCAGCGGCCAGGCCGCCCGAGCCCGGACCGTCACCCGGGTCCCGGACGCCTCCACGATCGCCGGATGCGGCACGTGCGTCCCCGTGGGGAGCCGCTCCCGCATCGGGCGCCGCTGCCCGGCGTCGAGCGCGTACACCTGGACCTCGATCCGGCCGTCGCCGGGGTGCCCGCGCGGCACGAGATCGTTCCCGCGGAGGTACTGCCCCGTCGCGATGACGACGGTCGTCGCGCGCCCGTCGAAGACGACCCGCCCGTCGACCTCGACGACCACCGGCCTTCGCCCCTGGAGGCGCCCGAGCCGATCCGGTGCGGGGCCGAGCACGACCGCGTTGACCGCCACGAGGTCACCGCCGGGGTCCATGCTGAGCTCGATCACGTCGACGGCGACTTCGGTCTGCGGCTCGGCCGTGTCGGTCTGCAGGCCGACGGCGCGCGCGACATCGCTGCCGCTCGGCGATGCCAGCCGGATGCGCGTGCCCGGGTGCGCGGCGACGACATCCGCGAGCGCGGCGTCGTCACCGTCGACGGTGAGGTCGGCGGGGCCCTGCTCCGGCGTGCCCCACGGCTCGCCTCGTTGCATCATCATGGCGAACCTAGCCCGGCCGCGATGACGCCACGGTGACATGCGGTTGCCGCGTCGCGCGCCGTCTGGCGCGTCACCGGGGACGGGGCGACGTCGCCGATCTGGCGCAGGAGATCGATGCATTGCTTGATGTGGCGGACGAAGTCGCCGCCGGCGAGCTCGTCGTCGTCGAGGATCGCGCTCAGCTCGTCGCCGGCGGCCCACTCGAACGCGAACGGGGTGAAGCCCGGGTCCGGGGGCCGAGTCTCGGGAAGGCCGGCGTCGTCCTCGTCCCCGACCAGCGAACGCCAGAGTCGCTCGACGTCCCGCGCGCGGCCCGCGACCTTCTTCGACGGCCAACCCGCCGGCGGCGCCGGGTGAGCACCGTCGGAGCCGCGTCGCTCATAGGTGAAGCACGACGCGATCGCCGCGGTCTCGGGGACGGAGAGGTCGTCGAGCAGCCCCTCCTGCAACGACTCGGCGAGCACCAGATCGGTCTCGGTGTAGAGCCCGGCCAGCATCTCCCCCTTCTCGCTGAGGCTCCAGCCGTCGAGGTACGCCCACGACTCGAGGACCTCCAGCACCCGATCGAGCTGGCGCGCCAGGCTCTCTCCCCTCCCCCTCACCCGCCGCTCGAGCCGGGTGAGGTCTCGCTCGAGTCGCTGCACGGAAGCCGCGGCCCGCAGCCGCAGATCGCGTTCCGGGTCGCGCGCGACGGGGTGCGCTGCGACCTCGGCCTCGAGCTTCGCGACGTCGCTCCCCGCGGCCGCCCGCTTCGGACGCCGCACCTTCACCCGACGCAGTCCCTCGACGGCCTCACGCTGGAAGGCGCGGCTGCGCGGGGCGTACGGCACCGGCAGGTCAACGCGCGCGATCGGTGTCGGGGGTGCGTCGAAGTCATCGGGAGCGAGGCGGGTGAGCTGTCGAGAGGCCGTCAGCACGAGCAATCGGATCGAGCCGCGCCGCGGCTCCTGGCTGAGGACGAGCACCTTCCCGCCCCGCGACCCGACCCACAGCACGTCGCCGGGCCGGAGCGCGTCGAGCGCGCCTGCGATCCGCCGGCTCGCTCCGCCGCCGCGCCGCTCCTGGTCGAACCGCTCGACGAGACGTCGGTACTCGCCGACGTCGCCGTGATCGCTGCGCGCGAGCGCGCGCTGGCGTTCCAGCTGCTCTCGCGTCCGATCGAGCTGGCGCTCCAGCGCGACGACCTCACGGTCCGCGTGGTACTGCGCGAACGAGAGGTTGAGGAGGTGCCGCGCGGTCTCCGGCGAGTAGCGCCGCACGAGGTTGACCGCCATGTTGTACGTGGGTCGGAACGATGACCGCAACGCGTCGGTGCGACGGGCCGCGAGCCCGGCGACCTGCTCGAAGGGGACCCAGGGGCTCCAGAGCACGATCGCGTACCCCACCGCGTCGATCCCGCGTCGACCTGCGCGTCCCGTGAGCTGCGTGTACTCGCCCGGCGTCAGGAACTCGTGCCGCTCCCCCGTGAACTTCGTCAGCTTCTCGATCACCACCGACCGCGCCGGCATGTTGATGCCGAGCGCGAGCGTCTCGGTCGCGAACACCACCTTGGCGAGACCTGCGGCGAAGGCCTGCTCGACCGCCTCCTTCATCGGCGGGACCATCCCCGCATGGTGCGCAGCGATCCCGGCTTCGAGCCCGGCGAGCCACGCGTCGTAGCCCAGGACCGCGAGGTCGTCGTCGTCGACCCCCGCGACGTGGGCCTCGGCGATACGGCGGATCTGGGCCCGCTCATCCGCGGTGGTCAGCTGGATCCCCGCGGCCCGGCACTGGTCGACGGCCTGGTCGCAGCCGGCCCGGCTGAAGACGAACACGATCGCCGGCAGCAGGTCCTCGGCCGCGAGGAGCTCGGACACCTCGACCCGGTTGGGGGTGCGGAGCTTGCGGGATCCGTGGGGTCTCCCGCGGGGACCTCGACCGGTGCGACGGTCGAGGCGCTCCGCCTCCGGGTTCGGGTGCAGGTCATCGCCCTCACCCGCGAAGGTCGGGAGGAGGTGGAGTCGGTCGGCGTCCCGCTCGGCGAGGAGGTAGCGGTGATGCAGCGCGACCGGGCGCCGCTCCTCGATGACGGGCGTCGTCTCGCCGCGCACGGTCTCGATCCACGCGGCGACCTCCTCCGCGTTCGAGACGGTCGCCGAGAGGCAGACGAGGTCGATCTCCGGGGCGAGGTGCACGATGACCTCTTCCCAGACTGCGCCGCGGAATCGGTCCTGGAGGTAGTGGACCTCGTCGAGGACCACGAACCGGAGGTCGTCGAGCGTGCGGGACGCGGCATAGATCATGTTGCGCAGCACCTCCGTCGTCATCACGACGATCGGTGCCTCACCGTTGATCGAGTTGTCACCGGTCAGGAGCCCGACGCGCTCCTTCCCGTACTCGCGGACGAAGTCGCCGTACTTCTGGTTCGAGAGGGCCTTCAAGGGGGTCGTGTAGAAGGTCTTGCCCCCGAGCGCGAGCGACCGGGCGATCGCGTACTCCGCCACGAGCGTCTTGCCCGAGCCGGTCGGTGCCGCCACGAGCACGGAGCGACCCGCGTCCAGCGCGTCGAACGCGTGCCGCTGGAAGTCGTCGAGCTCGAAGTCGAGTCGCGCCTCGAAGTCGGCGCGGATGCTCACCCGCCTGCGGGCGCGGTCGTGTCGGGGGCCGCGCCCGGCACCGTCGCGGGTGTGGTGGGCACGGAGATCGGCGTAGTGGGCGTCGCCTCGTCGTCGGCGGGCTTCAGGACCCAGAGCAGCACGCCCGTCACGACGAGGACCGCGGCCACGGCCAGGGCGGCGACGACGATCTCGCGAGTGCTGCGCCGCACCCTGTACCCCGTCGGGCGCCGCCTGGAGGTCATCGCTTGAGCGCCTTCCCGATCACGATGCTCATCTCGTAGAACACGTACATCGGTATCGCCATGGCGAACAGAGAGTAGGGGTCCTGGCTCGGCGTGATCACGGCGGCGAAGACCACGATCAGCACGATCGCCCAGCGGCGGAAGCCCGCGAGCTGCGCGGTGGTGATCACCCGGGCGATGAGCAGGAAGACGAGGATCACCGGGAACTCGAACGCCAGGCCGAACGCGAGGATCATCAGCGAGACGAGCCCGATGAACTTGTCGGACGTGAGCAGGGGGCGGATCTCCTCGCCACCGACGTTGAGCAGGAAGTCGAGGGCCTGCGGCAGCGTCAGCAGTGCCACGCCCGCTCCGATCGCGAAGAGGAGCAACGACGAGATCAGGAACGGGACGGCGTAGCGCTTCTCCTTCGGGTTGAGCCCGGGGGTGATGAAGCGCCACAGCTCCCAGAGCCAGACCGGCAACGCGAGGATGATGCCGCCGTACGTCGCGACCTTGAGGCGGGTGACGAACGCGTCGAGGGGCCCGGTGAAGATGAACTGCCTCTCGTCGCCCGCGGTCGCGTCCTTGTAGAACTCGAGGAAGAACCTGATGATGTCGAGCGCGAACACGTAGCAGACGACGGCACCGATCGCGACGGCGATGATCGAGATCATGAGCCGGCGGCGGAGCTCCGACAGGTGCTCCACCACCGTCATGCTGCCTTTACGTCCCGTGTCGGCCACCGCGCGCGTTATCCGTCGGACCCAGAAGCCTCAGGTGCCGGCGCCTCGGGTGGGTCACGGCGCTCCGCCTCGCCGCCCGGACCGTCCGGACCGTCCGGACCGCCCGGAGCAGCCGGAGCAGCCGGCGCGGTCTCGGGGGCGGCGACCGCCGACGTCTCGGGCTTGGGGGGAAGCGTCGGTGCCGGCTCGGCCGCGTGCGACACGTCCGTGGCGTCGTCGTCGTGATCGAACGCGTCGCTGAGGTCGCGGTGCATCGTCTGCTGGAAGCGCTTGAACTCCCGCATCGTGCGGCCAACCTGGCGCGCTACCTCCGGGAGCCGCGTGGGCCCGAAGATGAGCAGCGCGATGACCAGGATGACGAGAATCTCGGCCGGGCCGAGCGACACGGGTCTCCCTTCGGCCTCACGAACCCGTCGGCTGCATCGTACTGCCGGGCTCCTCCTCTGCCGGCGCCGTGCGCTGCGGGGCCGATTCGGCGTCACGCCGGTTCTTGCGGATGCTGAACAGCACTGCCGCCACCAGGATCAGGACGATGATCGCCAGGGAGGCCACTGTCGGCAGGTGCCACCACCGCGAGACGGTCATCTTGACGCCCACGAAGACGAGGACCGCACCCAGTGCGTGCGACAGGTAGTGGAACTTCTCGCGTGCCCCGCCGAGCAGGAAGTACATGGCCCGCAGCCCGAGGATGGCGAAGGCGTTCGACGTGAACACGATGAACGGCTCGCGCGAGACCGCGAGGATCGCCGGGACGCTGTCGATCGCGAAGATGATGTCGGTGACCTCGACCACGATCAGCGCCGCGAGGAGCGGGGTCGCCACCCACTTGCCGGCCTCGCGCAGCACGAACTTCTCGTCCGCGAGCTCCTTGCGTACCGGCATGAACCGCCCGACGAGGCTCACCGCCCGGTCGTGGCCGTGCTGCCCCTCGTCGTCGCGGTGACGGACGACCTTGATCCCCGAGAAGATCAGGATCACGCCGAACACCACCAGCAGCCACCAGAACCGTTCGATGAGCGCGGTGCCGGCGAAGATGAAGATCGCGCGTAGCGCGAGCGCCCCGAAGATCCCCCAGAAGAGCACCCGGTGCTGGTAGCGGAGCGGGATCGCGAAGGTCGAGAAGATGATCGCCCAGACGAAGACGTTGTCGACGCTCAGCGACTTCTCGATGACGTAGCCGCTCAGGTACTCCCCGAACGCGGCACTGCCGAACATCACGAGGACGACGACCGCGAAGCTGAGGCCGCACGCGACCCACACCCCCGATTCGAGGAGCGAGCGGCGGAAGGTCGGTTCCCTGTGCCCGCGGTGGAGCACCAGGTCGACGAGGAGCAGCGCGGCGATCAGGGCGAGTGCGGCGCCCCAGTGCCAGGCCTGGATGTCGATGTCGACGAACGTGCTCGACGCGGCGACGGTGGTGAGCACCAGGTTCCTTCCGGTCCGATGCGCGGAGGGCCCGCGCGCTCGAGTGGACCGAAGGTCTCTCCCGCCCGGCCGTGGTGCTCGGTCGGACCACGGCCGCCGGGCTCAGCGTGTCGGTGCTGGTCCGTGATGACGACGACCGTGCGGAGGGATACTCCCCTTGCGGTGACCCCGATGCTACCCGGGGGTCACTCGGGTCGTGAGCCGGCGAGGTCGGCATCGACCGGCGCCGCGCCCCCCGTGAGACACAATGACCCCGCCCCCGAGAGATCCTGAACGAGGCGCCGTGGCCCCCATCACCTTCGCCCACCGGGGCGCCCGCGCCCAGGCGCCGGAGAACACCCTGGAGGCCTTCCGCCAGGCCCTGGAGGCCGGGGTCGACGGGCTCGAGACCGACGCCTGGACCGCCGCCGACGGCGAGGTGGTGCTGGTCCACGACGCGTTCGTGAAGGTCCGCCGGGTCGGGATCGTGTCGACGAGGCTCCGCGTCGCCGCGACGACGAGCGACGAGCTGGCCCGTCACGACGTCCCCCGGCTGCGTGACCTCTACCAGGAGCTCGGGACGGACTACGAGCTCTCGATCGACCTGAAGGATGCGACCGTCGGCCCGCTCGTGCTCGACGCCGCCGGTGCGCACGGCGATCCCGCCCGCTTGTGGCTGTGCAGCCCGTCTCGACGCGTCCTCGCCGCGCTTCGCGACCTCGGCACCGACGCCCACATGGTCCACTCGACGACCCGCACTCGCTTCGCCGACTCCCTCGAGCGCCATGCCGCCGACCTCGCGGCGCAACGGATCGACGCGATCAACTTCCACCACAGCGAGTGGACGAAGGGGCTCGTCGCGCTGTTCCACCGTTTCGACGTACGAGCGTTCGCCTGGGACACGCAGGAGGTGCGCCACATCCGAGCGATGCTCGGGTACGGCGTCGACGCGCTGTACTGCGACCACGTGCATCGTCTGGTCGCGACCGTGGCCGAGTGGACCGACGGTTCGAGCAGCTCGTCGTGAGCCGGTGAGGCGTGGTCTCCGGACGGGGCGCGCGAACGGCCGCGAGACGGGTATCCCGGCTCGCAGAGAGCACGCCGATGGGGGCGCGCGAACGGCCGCGAGACGGGTATCCCGGCTCGCAGAGAGCACGCCGATGGGGGTGAGCGAGCCCGTCTAGAGGAACCCGATGTCCGAGAGGGGCCAGATGCGGACGAAGACGCGGCCGACGATGGTGTCCTCGTCGATCGGCCCGAACACGCGGGAGTCCTGCGAGTCCTCGCGGTTGTCGCCCATCATGAAGATCTTGCCCTCCGGCACGACGCAGCCCGGCCGACCATCGGTGGGCGCGCCGCAGTCGGGAGGAACGTTGGTGAACCGGCTGACCGTGCCCTTGGGCAGGTACGGCTCGGTCAGGCGCCGGCCGTCGACGGTGACCGTGCCGTCGGCATCGGAGCGCACCGTCTCGCCCGGGAGCCCGACGACGCGCTTGACGAAATCTTCGATCCCCTCGCTCCGCGCGCGCTCCGGTGTCTCGAACACGACGATGTCGCCGCGGTTCACGTCGTGGAAGTCGTACGACAGCTTGTTGACCAGCACCCGGTCGCCGACGTTGAGCGTCGGCTTCATCGACCCCGACGGGATGTAGAACGCCTGGAACAGGAAGCTCTTGATGATGAACGCGATGGCGAGCGCGACCGCGATGAGGACGACCCACTCGAGCGCGACGCGCCACGGCGGCCTCTTGCCCCCGGACGGCTTCTCCTTGGGCGCCTTCCCGTCGGGTCCGTCCGGCGTGTCGGGTGCCGGCGCGACGACCGACGGCTTCGCGGCCGGATCGACGGCGAGGGTGGCCGTGGCGTCGGAGGTCGCCATCGGTGACGCGACGGTCGGGCTGTCGTCGGGGCCGACGCCGGTCACGAATGGGGCTCCACGGCCACTCATCCTTCCACGCCGGACGCATCCACCTTCGGTCGCTCCCCCGTCCCGCCCGGCCCGCGCGATCCGCCCGGCCCGCCCGGAGCACCGCCGCCGGGGCGCGCGTACCGGGCGAGGACCCGGCGGGCCGCGGCTGCGACCGATGCCCTGACCTCGGGGGGGTCGAGCACCGCCGCGTCGGGACCGAGCGAGAGGAGCAGACGCTCGAGGAAGGCCGGGCCGCTCACCGCGAGCACCACGTCGAGCTTCCCGCCCCGACGCGTGCGGCTGCTCTCGATGGGGACGCTCTCGGCGACCCATGCGGCCCCCCGGTCGAGCCGGAGGCGGACGCGGGGATCGTCCGGCGCCGGTCGGTAGACGAGATCGCCGTCACCGTGGTCGGAGACTCCGGGGGCCGACGACTCGTGCGAGGTGTCGACCTGCACCCCGGTCGGGCGGACGGCGCGCACCCGGTCCACCCGGAAGAGCCGATCGCCCTGGGCGCGATGGCACCAGGCGCCGAGGTACCACGCGCCCATGGCGTGGAAGACGCGCTCGGGGTCGACGACCCGTGTCGTCATCTCGTCGCGCGCCGAGGAGTAGTAGTCGAGCTCGACCTGTGTGCCCTGCTCGACGGCCTCTCGCAGCTGCTGGAGGTGGTCGGCGCTGTCGACGTGCACCGCGAGGCCGCCGCGCGCTCCGAGGGCGCGCTCGAGCTTGTCGAGGCCGGTCGCGAGCGGACCGGCGGGGTCGGAGCCCGGGACGCTGAGCAGCGCCCGGCCGGCGGCCAGGAGCGCGACACCCTCGGCGGGTGTGAGGCGCACGGGACGCTCGAAGTACTCGGCGAGCCGGATGCTGACCGCGCCGTCGTCGGCGACGACGAGATCGATCAGGCGGTCGGCCGTGTAGGGCGGCAACCCGCACATCGGGAGCAGCGCGAGATCCTCCTCGAGCTCCGCCTCGTCGACCTCGAAGCGCGCCGCGAGCTCGCTGAGCGTCACGCCGGGGTTCGCCGCGATCCAGGGCACGAGCGCGAGGACACGCTGCAGCCGCGTCCCCGACTCCGGTCGCGGGCTCACGCTGCGCCCTCCGCACCGGCGGGCGCACCATCGGGCGCACCGGCGGGCGGGCCGGCGGGGTCGTTCGCGGCGACGATCGCCTCGAGCCACGCGGTGACCTCGGTGCGCAGCTCCTCGGGCTCGAGCACCTCCGCGTGCTCGAGCAGGTGCAGCACCCAGGTGCGGAACGCCTCGCGGTTGACCACCTGGAGCCCGACGACGACCGACCCGTCGTCGTGGCGCTCCCGCACGGCGTCGTCGCCCAGCTCGTCGACGACCAGCGGGGCACGGCTCGCGCCGACGAGCACCCGAGCGGCGATCGGGCTGGCATCCCCGTAGGCCAGCGGGTCGTCGCGCACGTACGCAGTGGGGTCCGTGTCGGGGGGCGGTTCGAACGCTCCGGGCTCGCCCGCGACGGGGGCACCGTCGATCCGGTCGACACGAAAGGCGCGGGGACCGTCACGGTCGAGGTCGTGCCCGACGACGTACCAGTGACCGAAGCGGTGCACGACGCCGTACGGCTCCAACGAGCGGCGCTCGCCCCGGTAGTCGAACTCGAGGTGACGGCGCCGGGCCACCGCATCGAAGCAGTCGGCGAGCGCGGGCGTGACCTCGAGCTGCGCCAACGGTGGCGCCGCGGCACCCTCGATGCCCCCCAGCTTGCGCAGGCCCGCACGCGCGTCGGTGCCCACGAGCTGCACCGCGCTGACGGCAACGTGGAGGGCGGCGCGCTCGTCGGTGCTGAGGTCGAGGTCCGGCAGGTAGTAGTCGCCCGGATGGATGCAGTACCCGGTCTCACCGCCGAACGCGTCGACCGACTCCACGCTGATCGGGATGCCGAGCTCGCGCATCGTCTCCTTGTCGCGCTCGAACGCGCGTCGGCGTGCAGTCTTCTCGTCGGGGTACGCAGGCTCGAGCCGGTCCGCGAGCTCGTCGAGCGTCAACGGTCGACGCGTGTCGAGCAGCGTCGCGGTGAGGTTGACCAGGCGCTCGAGCCGCTCGCTCACGGCGCGACGGCATCCCGGGGCGGGATCAGGTCGACCGCGACGACGCCGGCGGCCGCGGCGGCCTCGAACATGACGGGATCATCGGCTGCCGGCCGACCCATCGACACGATGTCGAGCCCGTGGTCGGCGAAGAGCCGGAGCACGTCGACCGGTGCGACGTCGACGATCTCGTGGCGGCTGTCGAGCCCGGCAGCGGCGAGGTCCGCACGCAGGCGTTCCTCCTCGATGCCACCGACGCGTGGCACGGCGATCCGGATCCGCTCGCGACTGGCGACGCGCAGCGCCGTCGCGCTGTGATGCGAGAGGCCTACGTGACGCGGCCGCGGGTCGGCGAACGAGACCCGGAGCGCGGCGATCGCCTCGCCGCCGAGCGCGACCACCGCGTCGAGGATCGGTCCGACCTCCATGCCGGTGAAGCCGAGCCGCGTGTTGGTGCCGACGATGCCCGGACCCATCGCGACGACGGTGACGTCGGCCTTGGCCACGTGCCGAGCGACGGCGAGCGCCGAGTAGATCGAGACCGCCTCGTAGTCACCACCGAACGCGTGCCCGCAGGTCACCGTCGCGTCGAGCAGCTCGCGGGCGCGCAGGTTCGCGACGAGATCCGACAGCGCGAGCGGGAGCCCGGCGCCGTCGGTCATCACGTACGCGAGGCGGGCATCGGGGGCGGCCGCCTTCACCGCCACCGCGACCGCGGGGACCTGGCTGTGCAGGGCGGCGACCACGACCGGCATGCCCTCGATGGACTCCACCTCGGCGAGCTCCGATAGGTGCTCCTCGGTGCTGCCGACGTCGGTCTGGAGGCTCGTGTAGCGGCTCTTGATGATGTGACCGGGGCCCTTCTCGCTCCAGGAGTCCCGGCTGAGGTTCCAGTGGACGACGTGCCATCCGCCCGTCCCGAGCCCGAGCTCGACGGCGGTCGTGTTCACGACCACGCGATCCCCGACCGCGACGGTGCCGGTCAGCTGCGACAGCACGTAGGCGCGCTCGGGATAGCCGTCGAGGTCGACCTCGACGCGCTGCAGGCCGGGCCGCTCCTCGAGCAGCCGCACGACCTCCCCGCTGCGAAATGACGGCACGTCGGGCGCGCGCGTCTACAGGGACGCGATGAGCCGCTCGACGCGCTCGTCGCGCGCCTTGAACGGGTCCTTGCAGAGCACGGTGCGTTGCGCCTGGTCGTTGAGCTTCAGATGGACCCAGTCGACCGTGTAGTCGCGCTTGCGCTCCTTGGCGCGCTTGATGAAGGCGCCGCGCAGTCGCGCCCGGGTGGTCTGCGGAGGCGTGGTGACCGCGGTCTCGATCTCGTCGTCGGTCGCGGTGCGGTCGACCTGTCCCCGTCGCTCGAGGAGGTAGTAGAGCGACCGCGACCGCGTGACGTCGTGGTACGCGAGATCGACGAGCGCGATGCGCGGGTGCGTGAGCGCGAGCTCGTGCCGCTCCCGGTATGCCTCGATGAGGTGGTGCTTGATCACCCAGTCGACCTCGGTCTTCAGCTTCAGCGGATCGCTCTCGAGGTGGGTCATCACGTGCTCCCACATCTCGAGCGCGCGCTGCTCGAGCGGCGAGAGGCCGTGCTTCTTGGCGAACTTCAGTGCGCGGTTGAGGTACTCCGCCTGCACCTCGACGGCCGAGAGCTCACGCCCGTTCGCGAGGCGGATCCGCCGCCGGCACGTCATGTCGTGGCTGATCTCGCGAATGGCTCGGATCGGGTTCTCGAGCGAGAGGTCGCGCCACGGGCTCGAGTCCTCCTCGAGCATGCGCAGCAGGATCGAGGCCGTCCCCAGCTTGAGGAACGTCGTGTACTCCGACATGTTCGAGTCACCGACGATGACGTGGAGCCGCCGGAACCGCTCGGCGTCGGCGTGCGGCTCGTCGCGCGTGTTGATGATCGGGCGGGAGCGCGTCGTCGCGCTCGACACGCCCTCCCAGATGTGCTCGGCGCGCTGGGAGATGCAGTACATCGCGCCGCGCGCCGTCTGGAGCACCTTGCCCGCACCGGCGTAGACCTGGCGCGTCACCAGGAACGGGATCAGCACGTCGGTGAACTTCGTGAAGTCGCCGTCGCGCTCGACGAGGTAGTTCTCGTGGCACCCGTACGAGTTGCCGGCGGAGTCGGTGTTGTTCTTGAAGAGGAAGACCTCGCCGCGGATGCCCTCTTCGCGCAGGCGCTGCTCGGCGCTGCGCACGAGCCCCTCGAGGATGCGCTCCCCCGCCTTGTCGTGCACGACGAGGTCGGCGATGGAGTCGCACTCCGGCGTGGCGTACTCGGGGTGGCTCCCGACGTCGAGGTAGAGGCGCGCACCGTTCTCGAGGAACACATTGCTCGACCGGCCCCACGACACGACCCGGCGGAACAGGTACCGGGCGACCTCGTCGGGGCTCAGGCGGCGCTGGCCGCGCAGGGTGCAGGTGACGCCGTACTCGTTCTCGAGCCCGAAGATCCGGCGTTCCATCCGAGAAAGCGTACCGGCCGCCCGGTGCGCCCCTGACGTCAGCCGCCCGACACCTCGACGATGCCATCACACGACTTCTCGTCGCCGAATGCGCCCAGGAGATCCTGGTGCTCGGTCAGCCGACTGAACGGGTCGGTCAGGCCGATGCCGGCGTTCTGCAACGCGACACCGAACACGGTCACGTCACCGGTGAAGGCCGGGCTCGCCGGATCGGCCGCGGCGAAGTCGGCTCTGGCCGCTTCGAACTTGACGACGTAGTCGGTGAGGTACTTGGTGAAGAGCTTCGTCACCTTCTTGCCACCGTCGTCGGGCGAGACCTTCTTGAGCTTCGCCTTGGCCGAGTCCATCGAGGCAATGAGCTCGTCCGCCGCCGCGACGGCCTCCGTCTGGTACGTCGCCGGGTCGCTCGTGTCGAGCTGGTCGAGCCCGTCGATCGCGTCGAGGACGCCCTGGAGCTCCCCGCAGATCCGCTTGGCGTACTTCTCGTTCGAGACGTCCTTCGCCGCCGCCACGCCACCGAGCGCAACGACGAGTGCTCCGACAACCGCGAGCGCGGCAACCGGGCGGACAAGCTTCCTCACGATGTGCTCCTCGAGTATGTGTGAGATGGACGATA
>JBBDWT010000106.1:26000-27396 GCA_040902705.1 Acidimicrobiia bacterium
CGTACCATCGATCCGTGGTGCCGATGCGCCAGCTCACCTGGGTCAGCGGCTCGTTCTCCGCTCGGGTGCTCGCCGCCCGCCTCGAGTCGGAGGGCATCGACGTGCAGCTGCGGGGCGCGATCGACGGCCCGTACGGCCTCACGGTCGGCGAGATGGCCCGCGTCGACCTGTGGGTGCCCGAGGATCAGCTCGACGACGCGTCGCTCGTCCTGCTCGCAGGCGAGGTCGACGCGGCGCTGGCCGCCCCCGAGGAGTCGGGTCGTCCCGCCGACGAGCCGTTGGGTCGGCGCCGCCTGTCCAGATGGCTGCTGTGGGTCGCGATCACCGTGCTCGCGACCGCGGGGCTCGCGCCGATCGTCGTCTGGGCGATCGACGGCTGACCGCGAGCGAGCGCGGCCTCCGGGCGCGCTACTTCTTGCCGGCCAGCGCGGCCTCGAGGTCCGCACCGCGCAGGCGCACGAACGCCCGCCGCTCCTTGGCCCGGTCGAGGAACGCGACCTCGAGCTTGTCCGCGCCCAGGGCCTTCCCGTCGGCGCCCGACAGGACCTCGGCGCCGAGGCGCACCGCGGCGTCGCGGCTGAGGTCGGCCTGGTACCGCTCGGACAGCGCCGCGGCGACCGTGTCGGCCTGTCCGCCGAGGACGGTGCAGCCCTCCTCGTCCATGACCGTGCCGTCGTAGAGGATGTGGAACAGCTCGTCCTCGGCCGGACTCGCGCCGACCTGCGCCACGAGGATCTCGACCTCGTAGGGCTTCATCTCGTGGGTGAACACCTGGCCGAGGGTCTGCGCGTACCCGTTCGCGAGCGACCGGGCGTTCACGTCTTCGCGAGAGAACGAGTAGCCCTTGAGGTCGGCCTGGCGAACACCCGCGATGCGGAGCATCTCGAACTCGTTGTACTTGCCGACACCGGCGAACGCGATGTGGTCGTAGATCTCGCTGATCTTGTAGAGCGTGCGCGACGGGTTCTCCGCGACGATCACGATGCCCTCGACCGCGCTGATCGCGAGGAGGCTGCGCCCGCGCGCGATGCCCTTCCGCGCGTAGTCCGCGCGGTCCTTCATCACCTGCTCGGGCGACACGTAGAAGGGCATGGTCATAGGCCGGCTCCCTCCTCGCGTCCTCCGACCTGCTCCGCGGCACGCGTCGCGATCTCGTCGTCGGTGATCGGCGTGTACCCCACCGCGTCGATGGTGGCGACCGTCGGGAAGATGCGGCGCACGAGGTCGGGCCCGCCGGTCGCGGCGTCCTCGTCGGCGGCGGCGAACAGGGCGCGCAGCGCGAGGTCGACGCACGCATCGCGCTCGATCCCCTCTTGCCACTGCGCCTTGATCCAGTTTCGGGCGTGCACGCCGCCCGACCCGTTCGCCTGGAAGTCGATCTCCTCGTACTTCCCGC
>JBBDWT010000107.1:0-4051 GCA_040902705.1 Acidimicrobiia bacterium
GCCCGGAGTAGTCGGCCATCTCGTCGGTCACGAGGTCGTAGGTGACCGGGTTGAGCTCGACGGCATCGACGTGGCCTGCGTCGAAGTGCAGCGAGGCGAGCACTTCGTTGCCGCCCGCGGCACCGATGATCAGCACCTTGCCGGGTGCCTTCCCGGCGGTCTCGAACGGGAACAGCCTGGGGTCCGTGTCGAAGCGGTCGAGCGTGGAGAGGTCGCCGTCGAAGCGGTAGATGCCCGAACCGTGGAGCGCGTCGTGGTAGAGCACGCGCACGTCCGGGCTGACCTCCGCGACGTCGACGCGAAAGATCGGGCTCCACGCGGAGAAGATGGTGTCATCGTCGTCGAGCTGGACCTTGCTCGCGTCGATGCGCTGGTCGGGGAGCAGCGATGGCGCGACGACTCCGGCGAGGAGGAGCACCGCGAGGACGCCGGCACCGATCGCGACCGCGGGCCGGTCGCGGAGCGCGAGCCGGGCGCCGCACAGCGCCATGACGAGGCCCGCGAGCAGGATCGTCGCCGGCGGCCCGATCCAGCCGAGGAGCGAGACGACGACCGCACACGCGAGACCCGCGCCGAGCAAGTCGAAGAAGTAGAGACGGCCGATGTCGTCGGAACGTCGGCCGAAGAGGGTCGAGACGATGATCCCGACGGAGATGAACGACGCGAAGATCGCGAGGCAGATCAGCACCAACCTCGCGATGCTGCTGAACGATCCGCGTGTGCCGTACTCCCAGATCGCGAGCGTGTCGACCGACGTCAGCGCGACCACGAAGTAGCCGATGGCGACGCTCGCGGCGCCGAAGAGGAACGTCCAGAGGAGCACGGCTTCGGTCGAGGCGGCGCGGATCCGCTTGGAGATCGTGACGACGACGCCGCCGGTGCCGATGCCGAGCAGCGCGAGACCGATGACGAGGTACGTGTAGTAGTAGAAGAGCTTGAACGAGACGATCCGCGTGTAGGCGATCTCGAGCAACAGGCCCGCGAAGCACGCGAGCAGGATCT
The DNA here is from genome assembly GCA_040902705.1 of Acidimicrobiia bacterium. Lineage (GTDB taxonomy): Bacteria > Actinomycetota > Acidimicrobiia > IMCC26256 > PALSA-555 > DATBSK01. The sequence continues at coordinate 1,003 of JBBDWT010000107.1, forward strand.
CGAGGTGGTACCCGCGTCGTGGTCCGCCGGCATCCCCGCTGGATGAGCTCACGATCACCTCAGACCGCCGTCAGGGTGAGCCGTAACGTTAGCCAGGCGCTCGGCGAGCGGCTCCGTCATCGGACCGATCCGCTGCCGGGTTCGTGACCGCGCTGCCACGTAGGTTCTTCGTGTGTCTCGTCGGAGCCTGGCCGGTGTGCTGGTTGCCGTCGCGCTCGCGGTCGTCGCGGCGCCGGCGTCGGCGCGGACGCACCCGAGTGGGTGCGGCCCCGGCGTGAAGCGGGTGTCGAGCGACAAGCGGGGCGTGCCCGTGCTCCTCGTCCACGGCTTCGCGGGGGCGCCGTCGGACTTCCGGCGCCGGCTCGACGACGACCGGCCGAGCATGCTGCGGGCGATCCGCGACCTCGAGGGCGTGGCAGCGTACACGTTCGACTACTCGGGCCGGTCCCTGGAGTGGGTCGCCGACCCGGGCATCGGGCCGGCGCTCGGTCGGGCGATCGTCTGCATCGCGAAGCGCCAGGACGCGCCGGTCACGGTCGTCGCGCACTCGATGGGTGGCCTCGCGACGCGTGAGGCGCAGGGCGGCACCGTCGACGGTGCGCCCGTCGCAGACTCGCTCGCGCGCGTCGTGACGGTCGGGACGCCGTTCGACGGCGCGCAGCTGCTGGGCTTCGCCGACGGCACCGCGGGCGACGTGCTGTCGAGCGTCATCCGGGCGGCACTGCGCGCGTGCGATGTCGACCTCTCCGGCCGTCCCGACCGGAGCTTCTGCGGCCTCCTCGGCGTGACCGAGACGCAGGCGGTGCAGGCGATGATCCCCGGCTCCGACGACCTGGAGGCGCTGCCGCCGTGGGCCGAAGGGCTGTCGATCCTGCCGACCGCGGCCGAGATCGAGGTCGGGATCGACGGGCCGTTCGGCTTCTCCGAGAAGTTCGCGATCGGCGACTTCGCGGTCTCGGTCGAGTCGGCGACCGCGGACGCGAGTCCGGGCGCACGCCGCTTCGTCGCGTCGTGTCACGCGTCGCTGCTCGGCGTCGTGGACGCGATCGACGACTCACCGTGCTCGCATGCGAACGAGCTCGCGAACCGACGGATCGTGGAGCACGTGCACGACGTCGTGGCGCGCGCGACGGCGCGCGACCGTCGGCTCAGCTCGGAACGGTGAACCGATTCGCGAGTCCGTAGAAGTCCAGCGGCGTGTCCCACAACACGGCACGTCGCGACCGTTCGTCGAGGTCGGGGACGAGCTGGAGGAACTCGTCGACCGCGCCGGGGAACTCCGCGTCGGGGTGCGGGAAGTCGCTCGCCCACACGACGTGATCCGCGCCGACCCGTGAGATCGTGATGGCCGCGAGCGCGTCCTCGGGATCCGACGAGATGACGCACTGCCGGTCGAAATACTCGCTCGGAGCGAGCGTGAGGTCGGCACACTCCGTCGCGCGCATCCAGTCGCGGTGGTCGTCGAGTCGGGCGAGCCAGTAGGGCAGCCACCCGGTGCCCGACTCGAGGAACGCGACGCGCAGCCGCGGATGACGCTCGAGGACGCCCCCGAGCAGGAGGGCGACGGCGGCCGTCATCTGCTCGAGCGGGTGCGAGCACGCGTGCCGGGCGGCGAACCCGGTGAAGCGGTCGGAGCCGATGGTAGTGCCGGAGCGCACCCCGAGCGCTTCGTGCATCGCGAGCACGCCCTGGGTCTCCTCCAGCGCTCGGTACAGCGGCGTCCACGACGCGGCGTCGAAGTAGTCGTCGTCGAGGTGGTTGGGTCGGAGCAGGACGCCGACGAGCCGGAGGGCGGCGATCCGGCGTGCCTCCTCGGCCGCGCGCTCGGGCTCGCGTGGCACGACGGCCACGGCCGCGAGCCGCGTCGGATCGGTCGCGCAGTACCCGGCGATCCAGTCGTTGTACGCGCGGCAGGCCGCGAGTGAGCCGTCGGCGTCGAGCTCGGGCAGGAACGGGACGAAGAGGCCCATCGACGGGTACAGCACGGCGCCATCGATGCCCTGCGCGTCCATCGCGCGCAGGTACGACGGGGCGTCGAACCCGTGATCGAGCTGATCGCGCAGGAGCTCGAGGTCGCCGCACATCTCGTACGGCGTGGTGGCGGGCAGATCGAAGACCTCGACGCCCGGCGGGATCACGTCGGCGAACACGTACGCGGGCTCGACGACGTGTCCGTCGGCGTCGAGGATCGGGAGGCCGGCGCGCACGATGTCGACTCAGACGATGCGGCGCGCGGCGAGGGCGCCGTCGAGCGGGATCACGGCGCCGCTGAGGTATGCCGAGTGGTCGGACGCGAGGAACACGACCGCATCGCACACCTCGTCACCCGTGCCGAGTCGGCGCATGGGCACGTTCGACGCGACCTGCGCGCGCAGCGCCGCGGGGTCGGGTGCCTGCTCGGAGTACTTCATGAAGAGCCCGGTGTCGGTGGCCGAGGGCGCCAGCATGTTCACGCGCACGCCTTCGGGCGCGTGCTCGATCGCGGCCTGCTTGCACAGGTTGAGCAGGGCGCCCTTGCTCGCGCAGTAGGCCGGGTGCCCGGGAGCGACGATGAGGCCGAGCGTGGACCCCAGCGCGATCACCGAGCCGCCGCCGGCGTCGACCATGTGCGGGATCGCCGCCCGCATGCACAGGAACGGGCCCTTGAGGTTGACGTCCAGCACCCGTTGCCACTCGTCGTCCGAGAGCTCGACGACCGGCACGAGGCTCTCGACCGCAGCGGACAGCACGAGGACGCCGATCGGTCCGAGCCGGGTTGCCTCGGCGACCATCGCGTCGACCTCGGCGGCCCGGGTGACGTCGCACGTCACCGCGACCGCGTTGTGGCCGTGGGCGACGATCGCGTCGGCCACGGTCTGCGCGCCCGGCGCGTCGATGTCCGCGACGACGACGGTCGCACCCTCGATGGCGAGACGGTGGGCGATGGCCTCACCCAGCCCCGACGCACCGCCGGTGACGATCGCGACGTACGAAGGGGTCATCGGTACACCGCCAGGCCCCCGTCGGCGGGGAGCACCGCGCCGCTGACGTACGAGCTCATGTCGCTCGC
>JBBDWT010000108.1:0-27261 GCA_040902705.1 Acidimicrobiia bacterium
CGTGCTCGCCCCCGGTGGCGATGACGAGCACGACCCGGTGCCCCTCGGCCTTGGCACGCGCGATCGAGCCGCCGGTCGAGATGGCTTCGTCGTCGGGATGGGCATGGAAGGCCACGAGCGTTCGGGGCATCCCCCAATCGTCGCGCGGCGGGCCTTTCGACCGTGACCCTGACGCACGTGTCATTTCCTGGCTAGAGTGCGCGGCGCTCCGGCCGACGGGGCAAGGCGAGGGGGAGATGCGATGCGCCGGTTCGGGTCAGTCATCTTGGCGGCACTGTTGGCCGTGTCCTTGGTCGGGCTCGTGGGCGTGGGCTCGGCCGGCGCGCAGGGCGGTGACCGGCCGGGGGTCACGAAGACCGAGATCAAGGTCGGCGGCTACTCGAGCCCACCGAACGACACGCTCAACGTGGCGTACCCGGACGGCTTCGAGGGCGCCGAGGCCTACTTCGACAAGGTCAACAAGGCAGGTGGCGTCTTCGGCCGCAAGCTGAAGCTCGCCGTCAAGGCCAGCGACCAGGGTCAGGCGTCCACCGGCGCGACGACCGTGCGGTCGCTCGTCGAGGAGAAGAACGTCTTCGCCGTGCTCCCGGTCATGACGAACTCGTTCGTGCTCGGCTCCAGGTACCTCGCCGAGAAGGGCGTGCCTGCCTTCGGGATCAACGTCGAGCCGGCGTGGTGCGGCACGGCCGACGAGCAGGCCGCGATCGAGCAGGCGCAGATCAACGGTGACTTCACCCAGCAATGCCCCCGGATGAACCTCTTCGGCGAGAAGGGCTCGTACCTCTGCTTCGAGTGCCCGAGCGTCGGGCCGTCGTACGTCGCGGAGCAGAAGGGGCTCAACAAGATTGCCGTGTTCGGGTACACGCACATCTCGTCGAGCAAGTGCGTCGAGGGGCTGAAGGAGGGCTTCGGCACGTACGGCCAAGAGATCGTGCACGAGAACTCCGCGCTCGAGTTCGGCTTCAGCGTCAGTGAGGTCGCCGCCGACGTCCAAGCGATGAAGGACGCAGGCGTGGAGATGGTCGTCACCTGCATGGAGTTCGGTGGCGGCTTCAAGATCGCGCAGGCCTTGAAGCAGGCCGGTGTCGACGACGTCGTCTTCTATGCCCCCGAGGGCTACAAGCAGTCGACGCTCGACAAGTACGGCGACCAGCTGAACAACTGGATCTTCCGCCTCGGCTTCGCGCCGTGGCAGGGCAAGAACCCGCCGAAGGGGACCAAGGAGTTCCTGAAGGCGATGAAGGAGCGCGACATCGAGCCGAGCGAGCACTCGCAGGCCGGCTGGATCAACGCGGCGCTGCTCGTGGCCGGCATCGAAGCCGCCGGTCCCGACTTCACCCAGCAGTCGGTGATCGATGCCATCAACCAGATCACGGAGTTCACGGCCGACGGGATCCTTCCGCGGATCGACTGGACCGCCGAGGGGCACGGACCGCCGCGGGAGCTCTGCGACGCGTACGTCGAGGCCGTCGACGGGAAGTTCAAGCCGATCCTGGACAAGAAGGGCCAGCCGTTCGTGTGCTTCCCCGCCAGGCCGTACCCGGCGGCGCTCGACGACCCGTACTACCTGCCGCTGAAGGCCGGGGAGCCCGACCCCCTGGCCAGTCCTTGACCAAGTGCGTCGGCGCGTAGGCGCCTGCTCGCGAATCGATCGCGCTCGTGAACCAGCTCGCCGAATGGCTCATCCAAGGCATCCCGATCGGATGCATCTACGGGTTGGTCGCGGTCGGGCTCGTCCTGACGTACAAGACGTCGGGGGTCTTCAACCTCGCGTTCAGCGGCCAGGCGTTCTTCTCGGCGTGGTTCTTCTACGACCGCGTCGAGAACCACGAGTGGCCCTTGTGGCTGGGGTTCGTCGTCACGGTGTTCGTGGTGTCGCCGCTCGTCGGCCTGCTCCTCGACCGCGTGCTCTTCCGCTACATGCGCACGTCGTCGTGGCAGGTGAAGCTCGTCAGCGCGCTCGGCCTGCTGATCGCGTTCCCGGAGATCGTGAAGTCGATCTACAGCCCGGTGCCCGCAGCGTTCCCTCCGAGCGTCGCCCCGCTGATCGGCATCGACCGCTTCGAGGTCTTCGAGATCGGCGACTACACGATCGGTGCGAACGCGCTGACGATCGTGATCTGCACGGTCGTCGCGGTGATCCTCCTCGGCATCCTGTTCCGGTACACCCCGATCGGGCTCCAGATGCGCGCCGTCGTCGAGAGCCCGCGCATGGTGGAGCTCGCCGGCGTCAACGCCGACCGGGTCGGTGCCGTGGCGTGGATGCTCTCGAGCACGATCGCCGGCCTCGCCGGTGTGCTGCTCGCGCCTGAGTACACCGAGGTCAACGGGACCATCTATCAGCTCCTGATCGTGGCGGCGATCGCGGCCGCGGCCGTCGGCCGGTTCACGAACATCCCCATGACGTTGCTCGGTGCGGTGCTCATCGGCATCGGTGCGCGCGCGCTGCCCGACATCGTCGGTGGCACGAACATCGCCGACGACCTCCAGCCGACCTTCCCGTTCCTGATCCTCTTCCTGCTCCTCGTCTTCTGGCCGAAGCTGCGCGAAGGCAAGGCCGCGTCCGACCCCCTTGCGGGCGTCGATCCACCGCCGCCCGCGATGGCGCACGAGTACAAGGACGAGTCGCTCCGCAAGACGACGAAGATCCTCTTCCCGGTGTTCATCCTCGGCTTCCTCCTCGTGATGAACACGCTGGTCAGCTCGATCTGGGTCGAACGGCTCACGTACGCGTTCGTCCTCGCGACGATCTTCCTGTCGATCACGATCTTCACCGGTCTCGGCGGGCAGATCTCCCTGGCGCAGGCCACGTTCGCGTCGATCGGCGCCTTCACGTTGGCGAACCTCTTCCGGGATGCCGGCGTCCCCGTCCTCGCCGGCCTGGTCATCGGCGCGGTCCTCGCCGCGGTCGTGGGCGGTCTGTTCGTGCTGCTCATCGACGCGCTGCCGGCCCTCATCGGCCGGATACGTGGCCGACCACCCGTGAGGCTGTCGGGCCTCTACCTCTCGCTCGCCACGCTCGCGTTCGCGCTCATGGCCGACAAGACGATCTTTCGCCGCGAGGGGATCATCGGTGGCGCGTCGGGCATCGAGGTGGCGCGGCCCGACTGGCTCCAGGGTGACCGCATCTGGTTCATGTTCGTCTTCGGCGTCTTCTGCTTCGTTGGCGCCCTCGTCATCCTCATCCGCAAGGGCACGACCGGTCGTCTGATGGCCGCGCTGCGCGGCAGCGACCCTGCCGCGGCGTCGGTCGGCATCAACGCGATGGCCCTCCGCATCATCCTCTTCGCGTTCTCGGCCGCGGTCGCCGGCCTCGGTGGTGGTCTGCTCACGCTGCACTTCGAGAACGCGACGCCGAACGAGACGTTCTCGATCCTCGGCATCGTCTGGGTCGTGCTGGTCGTCACCCTTGGTTCGCGCACCGTCGACGGTGCGGCGAACGCGGCCATCGGCTTCGTGGTGTTCGCGTGGCTGCTGGGTGATCTCGGCTTCCGCCCGGAGTTCGCGGTCGTGTTCTTCGGCTTGGGTGCGATCACCTACGCGCGTCACCCGGAGGGCGTCGTCGAGTTCCAGACCCGCAAGAGCATCGTCGCCCAGATCCGGCAACGTGCGCTGAACGCGCGTGCCGCCGCGATGAAGAAGGCTGGGAACCTGCCCTCCGAGTACCGACCCGTGTGGCAGGTCGCGCTGCCGGTCATCGCGGGCCCCGCGCTGTACTTCCTCTACATCCTCGTGCGCAGCCCGATCCAGGGACACTGGGTCGCGGTGCACAGCACGACCCTGCTGTGCTTCATCGTCCCGAGCCTGCTCTTCGCGCTCTCCTGGATCTTCCGCACCGATCATGTGCTGCGTCGCGACGGTGGCGTGCCGAGCGGCCTCTGGCTGCTGCTCGGCGGCGGTGCGGTCGGCGCGGCGCTCGGGTGGCTCTTCAACGAGCAGGGCTGGCCGCTGCACGGCAGCCTGCTCGACTGCGTGCTGGTCGGGATCCCGGCAGGCATCGCAGGGGTGGCGTTCCTGCTCCTGCCGACGCACGTCGAGCGGGTCGCGCGCGGGCGCGGGTGGCTCGGCTCGCCGATCACCTGGCGTGACGGCCGAGCGCCGCTCGGCTTCCTCGTCGCCGGCGCACTGCTGCTCCAGCGCACCACGCTGACCGGCTCGACGGAAGGCAGCATCTTCGGCCAGGGCAACGCTCCCGTCGGGTGGCCCGTCTTCTTCCTCGTGTCGATCTTCGTGATCGTGTGGACACAGTGGGTCGCGACCGTGCAGGGCGCGTGCAACGAGCTCGCGGTCGGCGGCGAGGGCTACGAGCCTCCCGAGGAGCACACGTTCGCGGTGCAGGCCGCCGCTCCGGCCGCCTCCTCGCCCGCGGTCGCACCTGCACCCGCACCGACAGGAGGTGGCGCGTGACCGACGTCGCGACCGAGCACCACCTGCCGGGGGCCTGGACCGAGACGAAGCTGCTCGAGGCCTCCGGGATCACGAAGCGCTTCGCGGGCATCACGGCGCTCAACGGGGTCGACCTCGACGTCGAGCGCGGCGAGATGGTGGGGCTGATCGGTCCGAACGGTGCCGGCAAGACCACGCTGTTCAACTGCCTGCTCGGCATGCTCCGCCCCGAGCAGGGGACCGTCGTGTTCGACGGCCGCGAGATCGGCGGCCTCCCCGTGTACAAGCGGGCGCGCCTGGGCTTCGGCCGCACGTTCCAACGGCTCGAGCTGTTCGCAGGGACGACCGTGCGCGACCACTTCATGGTTGCCGAGCGCCAACGCAACCGGTCGGGGCGACTCTGGAAGGACCTCCTCAACCTCTCCAACCCCACGGGCGAGGAGGAGGGTCGGGTCGAGGCGATGATCACGCTCCTCGGGCTCGAGCGTGAGGCGGATCGACCGGTCGAGATGCTCAGCCTCGGCCGGGGTCGGCTCGTCGAGCTCGGTCGGGCGCTGATGACGCAGCCGAAGCTGCTGCTCCTCGACGAGCCGTCGTCGGGGCTCGACGTGAAGGAGACCGCGGCGCTCGCGGAGCGCCTGGCATCGGTGCAGGAGCAGCACGAGTTCGCGGTGCTCCTCGTCGAGCACGACGTCGAGATGGTGCAGACCCTCGTGACCCGGCTGTACGTGCTCGACTTCGGCACGCGGATCGCGGCCGGTCCGACCGACGAGGTCCTCAGCGATGCAACCGTTCGCAAGGCCTACCTCGGGGACGTCGTGTGAGCACGACGTCCAGACCCATGACAGGCGAATCCGCGACCGGCGAACCGACGGCAGCCGACGGCAGCGCGGCGCCTCCGCCACCGTTGCTCGAGCTGCGCGACGTCGAGGCGAGCTACGGCCCCTTCCGTTCGCTCTTCGGCATCTCGATGACCGTGCGGGAGCGCTCGGTCACGGCACTGCTCGGGTCCAACGGCTCGGGCAAGACCACCGTGGTGCGCGTCTGCTGCGGGCTGCTGAAGCCGACGAGTGGGCGCGTGATCTACGAGGGCAACGACATCACCGGCATGCGCGCCTACAAGATGACGCGCATCGGGATCGTGCACGCCCCCGAGGGCCGCTCGGTCTTCTCGAGCCTCACGGTCGAGGAGAACCTGGCGCTCACGTTCCGGCAGGTGTTCGGCCGCAGCGGGTGGCGCCCCGCGCTGGCGCGGGCGTACGAACGCTTCCCGAGGCTGGAAGAGCGGCGCAAGCAGATCGCCGGCACGCTCTCGGGTGGTGAGCAGCGCATGCTGTCGCTCGCCCGGGTCCTCGTCCACGAGCCGAAGCTGCTCATCACCGACGAGCTGTCGCTCGGGCTCGCGCCCGTCATCATCGACGAGGTCTACGAGACGCTCGCGACGATCCGCGACGCCGGCACGTCGCTGCTGATCGTCGAGCAGCACGTGCACCAGGCGCTGACGCTCGCCGACGACGTCGTGGTGGTCTCGAAGGGCCGCGTCGCGCTGTCGGGGCCGGTCGACGAGCTCGGCGACGTGAGCGAGCGACTCCTCCCCGCCGTGCACGGTGAGACGCCCACCGGCAACGGCGCGCGCTGAACGCGAACGGGGCCGCCCCGAAGGGGGGCCCCCGCTGCTCGTTCTCGTGAGGGTTCGGCTAGCCCGCCGTGAGGTCGGCCGGCTCACCCTCGAGCAGGATCTCGTAGCACGGCCCGCTCTCGAGGACGTCGGGGCTGCCCAGCGCCTGCGTGTTGCACAGAGTCTGGCCCGACACCTTCCACACACCGTCGGAGAGCACCGCGTCACCCGGCGGCGCGAGGTCGGGCGTGACCTGCCCGTTGAGCACGAGGTCGAAGTCGACGTCCGCCGAGTTCTTGCCCGTGCACTTCACCTTGCTGACCTTCACCGAGGTCGTCGCCGCGGCCGCTGCGTTCGCCGCCGAGCTCGCCTCGAACTGGGCCTTGAACGCCGGGCTGACGTCGCTGCCACTCATGAACTGGATGAACGGCTCCTTGTCGGCCACCGCGTCCGGGTACTTCGTGCCATCCAGGAAGTGGGTGTACGCCAGCTTGATGTCCTTGATCGCCTTCTTCTTGGTCTTCCCGGCGCACGCCGGTGCCTTCTTCTGCTCGCTCACCGATGCCCCGCCGATGCCCGCAGACATCCCGACCACGAGCGCACTCGTGGTGACGACGGCCATGAGCCCGACGATTGCCCGTCGACGCATGTTCCCCCCTAGTCCTTCATGTCGGTCGCGTCAGCGTTCGCTGACTGACGATGGTGTCAGGAACGTAGCAAAGTGCGACGACCCGCGGGCCGCGGGGAAAGCCGGTCTGACGCCGCGTCAGGTCCTTGCGGCGGCGTGTCAGGTGCGCGCGACTCAGGTCGTTGCCGGCGCGGGTCCGTGGAGCGCGGCCTGCGTCACGCGCGCGAGCACGTCGAGCGCCGCGTCGGCGGCGACCGGGAGCTGGCGGCTCTGCACGTAGTAGTTGGTCCGCTCGATCATCGAGACGAGCGCAAAGGCCGTCAGGCGGGCGTCGAGGTCGGGCGCGGCGGCGCGCACGCGGACGGCGAGCTGGAGCGAGAACTCGGTGACGAGGTCGATCGCGATGCGCCCGAGATCGCTGTCGCCGATCTCCGCGTCGGTCCAGGTGCGGACGAACTCGCCGTGCTGCGCGTACAGCGTGTTGAAGCGACCGAGCCATTGCCGGAACGCCATGTCGTTGCCGGCGTCGACTCCGTCCGCCCCGCCGGTGCCGGCGCCGAGCGCCGGGAGGTCGCGCGCGAGGTCGAGCATCTCCGCCGCGACGTTCTTGGCGATCGCGCGGAACAGGTCCTCCTTGGAGGAGAAGTACAGGTAGAAGGTGCCGTGCGAGGTCTTCGCGGCCTTGACGATGTCGTCGACCCGTGCGGCGTGGTAGCCGCGCTCGGCGAACACGCGCGCCCCGGCGTCGAGCAGACGCTCCATGGTGCGCTGCCCGCGGGCCCGCAGCTCGCGGCCCCGCGTCGGCACACCGCCGCGCGGCGCCGCTTCGCTCATCGGCGCAGGCTACGGGCGGACTGACGGTCGTGTCACCTTCGCGCGGCCCGCGATACTCTCCGCCGTATGGCTACTGCGACTGCACCCACCTATGACACGCTCGATGTCGGCACCGAAGCGCCCCCGCTCGTGGTCGAGAACCTGACCCGCACGAACTTCGTGCGCTACGCCGGAGCGTCCGGCGACTTCAACCCGATGCACCACGACGACACGATCGCCACGCAGGTGGGGAACCCGTCGGTGTTCGGGCACGGCATGCTCACGGCGGGGCTGATGGCTCGCGTCGTGAAGGACTGGTTCGGTCCCGAGGCGATCCGCCGGTTCCAGGTGCGGTTCGCCAAGCAGGTGTGGCCCGGCGACACGATCACCTTCGCGGCCAAGGTCACGGCCAAGCGCGAGGACGACGGGCAGAAGCTCGTCGACCTCGAGTGTGTGGCGACGAACCAGGACGGCGTCGAGGTGCTCACGGGCACCGCGACCGCCGCCTGCGCCTGACGGCTGCGCGATGGGACTGCTCGACGGGCGCGTTGCGGTGGTCACCGGATCCGGTCGCGGGATCGGCCGCGAGTTCGCGCGGTGCATGGCGAGCGAGGGTGCGAGCCTGGTCATCAACGACGTGGGCGTCTCGCTCGACGGGCGCGGTACCGAGGAAGACCCGGCTGCGCAGGTCTGCAAGGAGATCGAGGCCGCCGGCGGCAAGGCGGTCCCGAACTACGACTCGGTGAGCGACTTCGACGGCGCGGCCAACATCATCGCCACCGCGGTGGAGGCGTTCGACAAGATCGACATCCTCGTCAACAACGCGGGGATCGTGCGCGACCGCACGCTCGTCAAGATGGACGAGAACGACTTCGATGCAGTCATCGCGGTGCACATGAAGGGTGCCTTCAACTGCGCGCGCCACGCCGCGCCGCTGATGAAGGACCAGGGCTACGGGCGGCTCATCAACGTCACGTCGTCGGCCGGGTTGCGCGGGAACTTCGGGCAGACGAACTACGGCGGGGCCAAGGCCGCGCTCATGGGGATGACGTTCATCTGGGCGCTCGAGCTCGGCCGCTACGGCATCACGTCCAACGCGGTCGCGCCGGCCGGCAACACGCGGATGACCGCATCGCTGTTCGAGCGCTCTGGCGAGGAGCCCCCGCCCGAGTCGAACCCGGCGTTGAACGCACCGCTCGTCGCGTACCTCGCGTCGGAGCGCGCGTCACACGTCAACGGCCAGATCCTCGGACGCACCGACTTCGCCTACACGTTGTTCCAGCACCCGAAGCAGATCGCGTTCATGTGGCGAGACGGTGGGTGGACGCCCGAAGCCGTCGCCGACCACTTCGACGACGTGCTCGGCCAGCACCTGCAGCACGTCGGCATGGTGATGCCGTCGGGCATGGAGTACTCGGGCGAGAAGCAGTAGCACCCGGTGCGGTACCGCCTTGGCGTCGTCGACGTCACCTTCTGGGGCGATCCCGTGGAGGAGCGCGATCGGCACGCCAAGGAGCTCGGGTTCGAGCACATCGACGTCATGGTCGACGTCGACCCGGCGTCCCTGGTGCTGCCGATCGGGTGTCCGACGTCGTACCCGAAGCCGCAGGCTGGCTGGTGCGCAACGCCCGCGCCGCGCGGCGGGCCGGAGATGTGGGACGCCGCAGTGCGCTGGTGGAAGCGCTCACCCGGCGCGCTGCTCGAACCGCACGCCGCGGGCGTCGTGAACTCCATGGAGACGGTGAAGGCGATGCAGGCCGAGGTGCCCGGGCTGCGGCTGCTCGTCGACACCGGGCACGTCGCCGATTGGGGCGAGGACCCGCTCGACTTCCTCGAGCTCGCGGACCACGTCCAGCTGCGCCAGGGGTGCGCGGGCTCGACGCAGCTGCACGTCGACGACCCGCGTGGCGTCGTGGACTTCGCGGCCGTGCTCCGCCGCCTCGACGAGCTCGACTACCGAGGCTGTCTGTCGGTCGAGTACTTCGATCTCCCTGACCACGGCTGGCCGCTGGACGACCCCATCACCTGGGCGAGCGACCTGCGATCCCACGTCGCATCCCTCATGCCCTGACCGCCACCCCCATCGTGCGTCGAAGCCCGTCCTCTCGCTCCCCGGATCGCCGGCGCGTACGTGGCGCGGTCTCGCAGGCTGCGTCCATACTGCCGCAGATGCGCATCCTCAACATGTTCGGTGACGGGCTCGTCGACGAGATCCGTGCCGCCGCCCCCGACGCGGAGGTCGTGAACGTCGGAGGTCCCGACACGCTCGGACCCGAGACCAACGGCGAGGTTCTGTTCGCGATCTGGGCGAAGCACCCCATCTTCGACGATCTCGACGGGCACGGAGTCCGCTGGATGCACCTGCCGGGGACGGGTGTCGACTCGTTCCCCCGGTCGCTGCTCGAAGGACGGATCGTCACGTGCTCGCGCGGCGTCAGCGCGATCCCGATCGCGGAGTTCGTCGTCGCATCGATGCTCGCGTTCGAGAAGGACTTCCCCGCGGTCTGGCTGCACGAGCCTCCTGAGCACTGGAACATGGCGAAGCTCGGTGAGCTGGCGGGCAAGACCGTCGGGATCGTCGGCCTGGGCGGCATCGGCACCGCGGTCGCGCAGCGGGCGCTCGCGTTCGACATGCGCGTCCGCGCGCTGCGGCGACGCCCCGGGCGCGACCGGCCCGAAGGCGTCGAGCTCGCGAAGGATCTCGGCGACCTCGTCGCGACCGCCGACCATCTCGTCCTCGCCGCGCCCGCGACCGCAGCGACGCAGGGGATGATCGGCGCCGACGTGCTCGACCGCGTCAAGCCGGGCGTGCACCTCGTCAACATCGCACGCGGCTCGCTCGTCGACCAGGACGCGCTGCGCATCGCGCTCGACGACGGACGGGTCGCGCGGGCGAGCCTCGACACGGTCGACCCCGAGCCGCTGCCCGACGGGCACTGGCTGTACTCGCATCCGCAGGTGCGGCTCACCGCGCACATCTCGTGGGCGTCCCCTCGGGCGTTCGACCGCATCAAGGCGTCGTTCACCGACAACCTGCGGCGCTATGTCGCCGGCCAGCCCCTCCACGGCATCGTCGATCCCGACGAGGGCTACTAGTGGCAGCCGGAGCCGCCCCCGGTGCGGTGGTCATCGGCACGGGGTTCGGGTGCCGCGTCCACGTACCCGCGCTGCGGGCGGCGGGGTTCGACGTCGTCGCGCTCGTCGGGCGCGACGAGGCGAAGACGACACGTCGAGCGGAGCGACTGGGGATCCCGACGGCGATCACCGATCTCGACGAGGCGCTCGCGCTCGACGGCGTCGATGCAGTGACGATCGCGACGCCACCGCACACGCACGCCGCGGTCGCGATCGCCGCGGCGCGCGCCGGGAAGCACGTGCTCTGCGAGAAGCCGTTCGCGATCGATACGACCGAGGCCGAGGCGATGCTCGTGGCGGCCGACGCTGCGGGTGTCACGCACCTCGTCGGTCACGAGTTCCGGTGGGCGCCCGAGCGTGCCGTGGTCGGCCGGGCGATCGCCGGCGGCGCGATCGGGGAGCCTCGTCTGGCCACGTTCGTGCAGTACGTGCCGCTGGTGGCCGACCCGGCGACCCCGGTGCCGGAGTGGTGGTTCGACGCGGGGTCCGGCGGCGGGTGGCTCGGTGCGTCCGGCTCGCACGTCGTCGACCAGCTGCGCACGTGGCTCGGTGAGGTCGACGAGGTGTCGGCGGCGCTCGGCGTCGTGTCCGACCGTCGCGACGTCGCGGAGGACTCCTTCACCATCCGGTTCCGGCTCGCGTCCGGGGTCGACGGCGTGCTGCAGCAGACCGCCGCGGCGTGGGGCCCGTACTTGGGCGTCACCTGGGTCGCGGGGTCGCGCGGCTCCGTGTGGATCGAGGGCGACGACGCGTGGATCGCCGACGCCGACGGCACGCGCCGGCTCGAGGTGCCTCCCGACCTCACGCTGCCCACCGGCCCCGACGAGAGCGACGATCCGCGGCACCGCTTCACGCACCTCGAGCTCGCGCCGTTCACCCGGCTCTGCGAGGTGCTGCGGGCGGGCGTGGAAGGCCGGTCGCTGCCGGACGCCGTGCCGGTCCCGACGTTCGCTGACGGCGTCGCCGAGATGCGCGTGCTCGACGCGATCCGGGCCAGCGCCGCCGCCGACGGCGCCGTCACCCGAGTCCCGACGTGATCCGGGGGGGCGACCCCTACCAGGGGGTGCCGAAGCGGTCGCGGTGGGTGTGCTCTGCGAACGGCTCGCGGCGCGGGGGGCCGAGTGGGCGTTGCGGGTAGCCGAGCGGGACGATGATCTGCGGCGAGACGTGGGCCGGGAGCGCGAGCAGCGCCGAGAGCTCGTCCGCGAACACGGTCGTGAGCGTCGTCAGCGCCGACCCCAGCCCCAGCGCGGTTGCGGCGAGCAGCAGGTTCTGCGTCGCGGGGTAGATGGACGACGAGATGGTCGCGTCGAGGCAGCGTTCGGTGTCGGCCGCAACGACGACGAGCACCGCCGCGCCGCGGTAGCCGCCGCCCGCGACGCCGTGGTGGACCTCCGCGAGGAGCGCGGCGTCGAGCCGCGACGCGGCGACAGCGCGTCCGCCGCCGGACCACGCCCGCTCGGTCAGGTCGTGCACCTGCGCGCGCAACGTGTCGTCACGCACGACCACGAAGACCCAGGGCTGGCGGTTCTCGGCGCTCGGCGCGAACGTCGCCGCGTCGAGCACCTGCGCGAGCGTCGCGTCATCGACGGGCCGGTCAGAGAACGACCGGCACGCGCGCTGGCGGTGCACGATGTCGAAGAGGTCGCTCAAGGTGTGCGCTCGCCGACGAGCGCGAACGTGTTCACGTACATGATGCGGAGCGCGTCGTGCCATCCCCAGTGCTGGAAGTCGGCCGTGCCCTGCACGCCGAAGCGGGTCTCGACGAGCGGCGTCATCAGCTTGAACGAGTGCTCCGGGTCGTCGGTGTCCATCTCGTAGAAGTGCATGAACCGCGGGTCGCCGCCCGACGCGTGCTCGTACGGCGTGATCATCGTGTAGCCGGGCACGCCGACCGCGGCGATCCACGAGATGTGCACGAAGTCGCCCCAGTCGCGCAGCGCCTGCGCCTGGTCGGGGGTCGACGGGCTGATCAGCACGAGCGACAGGCCGATCGTGGGCTTGTCGCTCAGGCGGCCCTGGCCCGGACGGGGGGTGCGGCGGAAGTGGTGCCCGGTCACGCCGTCGGGGAGCGACGGCGGCGGCGAGAACGACTCATCGACCTCGTAGACGCCGAGCGTGTCGAACTCGTCGAGGACGCGGGGGAGGTCGTGCCGATCGCGCTTCACGTTGCGCCACCACGTCGCGCGGTCGACGCCGTCGAACGCCACCACGTCGCCGACGCGCGCCGACGCGTACTCGTCCGGGTTCATCGAGTCGGTCATCTCGAGGTACAGACCCGCGGTGAGTCGGTCTTCCACGAGCGCGGAGTCTATGCACGAGGCCATCTGGTCCATCCTGGGCCTGCCGGTGATGAAGCCGCGCGCCCCGCGGCGAACGCTGCTCGGTGTGCTGCACGACGCGGCGCGGTAGCGTCACGCGATGGCGCGCAGTCCGCTGGTCCGTCTGCCGAAACCGATGATCAAGGGCTTCTCGTCGGCGCACCGGGCGCTGGTCAGCCTGACCGGCGGGCGGCTCGGCGGGAAGTTCCGGGGTCAGCCGCTCATCCTCCTCACGACGACCGGGCGCAAGTCGGGCAAGGACCGAACCTGGCCGCTCGTCGGGCTGTCGATCGAAGCCGATGCCGCGCCGGACGCAGCGCACGCAGCAGGCGCGGCGGGGAGCGCACCGAAGAGTGGATGGGTCGTCGCGGCGTCGAACGGCGGGCACGACGCTCAACCGGCCTGGTACCTCAACCTGCAGGCTCACCCGGAGGCGACCGTGCACGCCGGCAGCGACGAGGTGCGGGTCCGGGCGCGCGACGCCTCGCCGGCGGAACGGGCCCGGCACTGGCCCCGCTTCGTGGAGACCCTCGGCACCTACGCCGAGTACCAGGAGGCCACCGATCGGGAGATCCCGGTCGTGCTGCTCGAACCCGTAACCTGACGCGCGTGTCAGCCCCAGGTGGCCTCCGCGGCCGTGCCGTCCCGCTGCCCGGTGAGGCGCCCATGCCGGCCGTCGATGCGGCGGCCCTGCTGCGTGCGAACGCGATCGACCCCGATCGACGCGACCGTCCGGCGGTCAGGTTCGCCGACCAGGTGTGGACGCACGGCGAGTACGTCGCCGAGTGCCATCGCTTCGCGAACCTCTTCCTCGCGCGCGGCGCGGCAGGTGGCGGCGCGGCCGGAGCTCGCGGCGTGCACGTCGGTGTGCTGCTCGACAACACACCGGAGTACCTCTTCGCGCTCGGTGGCGCCGCGCTCGCGGGCGCGGCCGTCGTCGGTCTGAACCACACGCGTCGTGACGAGCACCTGCTGCGCGACGTGCAGCACACCGATTGCGATCTCGTGCTCACCGAGCCGCGGCACGCCCCGCTGCTCGCGCCGATCGCGGATGGGCTCCCCGAGGTGCTCGTCTCGAACCGCTACCCGGACGCCGCCGATCCCGACGTCGCCATGGGCGGCGACCTCGATGCCGCGCTCGACGCCGTCCCCACCGCCGACGCGGGCATCGAGCCCGGCCCCGACACGCTGTGGGGCCTGATCTTCACGTCGGGGACGTCCGACGCACCCAAGGCCGTGATCTGCACGCAGCGGCGCTTCCTCGTCACCGGGACGCGCATGGGCATCATCATGGACCTCGGCGCCGACGACACCGGGTACATCTGCATGCCGCTGTTCCACTCGAGCGCGCTGATGGTCGGCTGGGCGCCGTCGATCGTCTACGGCGCGTCCGTCGGCCTCGCGCGGAGGTTCAGCGCGTCGGGGTGGCTCGCCGACATCCGGCACTACGGGTCGACGTACTTCAACTACACGGGCAAGCCGCTGGCGTACATCCTGTCGACGCCCGAGCAGCCCGACGACGCCGACAATCCGCTGCGAGTCGCGTTCGGCAACGAAGGCTCGCCCGAGGTCGTCGACTCCTTCGCGCGTCGCTTCGGCGTCGAGGTGATCGACGCGTACGGCGCGACCGAGGGCGGTGTCGCGGTGAACCGAGACGTGGAGGAGCGCGCCGGCGCGCTCGGGCAGGTCGGCGACAACGTGCAGGTCGTCGACGAGGACGGCAAGGAGCTGGCGCGGGCCCGGTTCGACGACGAGGGTCGGCTCACCAACGCCGACGAGTGTGTCGGCGAGATCGTCAACACGGCAGGTGCCGGTCCGTTCGAGGGCTACTACAACAACGACGCGGCGAACGAGAAGACGCTCCGCTTCGGCTGGTACTGGACGGGCGACCTCGGATACCTCGACGACGACCGCTACCTCTACTTCGCGGGTCGCAACGCGGACTGGATCCGCGTCGACGGCGAGAACTTCCCCGCCCAGCCGATCGAGACCGCGATCGGGCGTCATCCCGACGTCGTGCTCGCGGCGGCGTACGGCGTCCCCGACGACCAGGCCGGCGACCAGGTCATGGTGGGTCTCGTGCTGCGTGAGGGCGCGACCCTCGATCCGGCCGCGTTCGCCGCATGGGTCGACGGGATCGACTCGATTGGTCCCAAGTGGCGACCGCGCTACGTGCGCGTGCTGCGCGACCCGCCGACCACCGGCACGAACAAGATCGTCAAGCGGACGCTGGTGCACCAGAAGTGGCGCAGCGACCGTGTCGCGGGTGACGACGTGTTCGTGCGGCGGCGCGGCGAGCCCGTGTACCACGCCCTCTCCGCCGATGACGAGACGGCGCTCCACGAATCCTTCGTGCAGTACCAGCGCGAGCGCTTCTGGGACCTCTGAGGTGGACCTGTCGTTCACTCCCGAGGAGGCGGCGTTCGCGGGGGAGATCCGGGAGTGGCTCGACACGAACCTCGAGCTGCCGCCGCCGTTCGACACGCTCGACGACGAGGTCGCTTGGGGACGGGCCTGGCAGGCGCGGCTCGCCGCCGCCCGCTGGGTGGGCATCCACTGGCCCCAGGAGTACGGCGGCCGCGGCGCGTCGCCCGTCGAGGTCGCGATCTACAACATGGAGTACGCCCGCGCACGCGCGCCCCAGCCGGTCAACCGGGTGGGCGTCAACAACGTCGGGCCGACGCTGCTCGCGTTCGGCACCGACGAGCAGAAGGCGCGCTGGCTCCCGAAGATCCTCGACGCGAGCGACGTCTGGTGTCAGCTCTTCAGCGAGCCGGGCGCGGGGTCGGACCTCGCGGCGCTGACGACCCGGGCGGTGCCCGTCGAGGGCGGGTGGATGCTGACCGGGCAGAAGGTGTGGACGAGCTACGCGCAGTGGTCGCGGTGGGGGATCTGCCTGGCGCGCACCGACCCCGAGGCACCGAAGCACGCGGGCATCTCGTACCTCGTCGTCGACATGGAGGCTGACGGGATCGAGATCCGTCCGCTCGTGCAGCTGACCGGTGAGGCGGAGTTCAACGAGGTGTTCCTCGACGAGGTCTTCGTGCCCGAGGACCAGCTCGTTGGCGGGCTGCACCAGGGGTGGTCGGTCGCGAGCACGACCCTGTCGCACGAGCGCGGCACGATCTTCGCGTTCAAGGAGCAGGTCGTCCACGAGGTGTTCCTCGACGACCTCTTCGCGCTCGCTCGAGCCCGCGCCGAGCTCGATGACGTGGAGACGGCGGACGCGCTCGTGCAGTCGTTCGTCGAGCTGCGGGTCCTGCGGCTGCACAACTGGCGCACGTTGTCGCGACTCGCCCAGGGCGTCGAGCCCGGCCCGGAGACGAGCTGGATCAAGCTGCACTGGAGCGAGATGTCACAGGCCCTCTCGTCGCGGGCGCTCGAGCTGTGCGGCGAGACCGGCCCGCTCTGGAAGGGCGCGCTCGGCGTCCCCGACGACGGCAAGTGGCAACGCCAGTGGCTCTGGAGCAAGGCCGCGTCGATCGCCGGCGGCACCTCGGAGGTCCAGCGCAACATCATCGCCGAGCGCATCCTCGGCCTCCCCCGCTGAGAGCGGTGCTTTGGCGTCAGGAACACGCCCGTGGGGCGTGTTGCTGACGCCAAACGTGAAAGGCGTGGGTCGGGGAGTCGGTCGGAAGCTGACGCGAGTGACGACTCGCTCAGAGGAAGCGGCGCATCAGCCGTTCCTTCTTGTCGGTGTACGGCGGGTACGCGAGGTCGGGGTCGGGACGGGTCGACTTCTTCAGCACCGGCTTCGCGTGGCTGAACACGTCGAACGTCGCCTTGCCGTGGTACGCGCCCTGGCCGCTCTCGCCGACACCACCGAACGGCAGGCCCGGGACCGCGACCTGGTACAGCGTGGCGTTGACGCACACCCCGCCGCTGCTGGTGCGCTCGATCACGCGATCGGTGGCGGCCTTGTCGCCCGAGAACACGTACAGCGCGAGCGGCTTCTCGTGGGCGTTGACGAACGAGATCGCCTCGTCGACGCCGCCTACGGGCAGGATCGGGAGCAAGGGACCGAAGATCTCCTCCTCCATCACGGGCGCGTCGAGGGCGACGTCGCGCAGCACCGTGGGGGCGATGTAGCGCGTCGCCTTGTCGGTCTCGCCGCCGACGGCCGCGGTGCCGGACGTGAGCAGGCCCGAGAGCCGCTGGAACTGGTTGTCGCTGACGATGCGGGCGTAGTCGGGGCTGGTCTGGGGGTCGTTGCCGTAGAAGTCGAACACCGCCCGGCGGATCAGCTCGACGAGCTGGTCCGCCTTCTCGCGGGCGACGAGCACGTAGTCGGGCGCGATGCAGGTCTGGCCCGCGTTGAGGTACTTGCCCCACGCGATGCGCCGGGCGGCGACCTCGAGGTTCGCCGTGCTGTCGACGATCGCCGGGCTCTTGCCGCCGAGCTCGAGTGTGACCGGCGTGAGGTGCCGGGACGCGGCCTCCATCACCACACACCCGACGCGGCCGTTGCCGGTGTAGAAGATGTGGTCCCACCGTTCGGCCAGCAGCGCCTTGGTCTCACCGACCGCGCCTTCCACCACCGCGATCGCCTCGGGGTCGATGTACTCCGGCAGGAAGTGGGCGAGCGCGCCAGAGGTGTGGGCGGCGATCTCCGACGGCTTGAGCACCACCGCGTTGCCCGCCGCGATCGCGCCGACGAGCGGTGCGAGCGCGAGCTGGACTGGGTAGTTCCACGGCGCGATGACGAGCACGACGCCCAACGGCTCGGGCACGACCCGCGCCCGGGCCGGCTTCGTCACGAGGGGCGTGCGCACACGCTTGGCCCGGGTCCAGCGCCGGAGGTGCTTGAGCGCATGGTCGATCTCGTTGATCACGAACCCGATGTCGGTGGCCCACGCCTCGAGACGCGGCTTGCCGAGGTCGGCCGCGAGCGCGTCGAGGAGCTCGGCCTCGCGCTCGACGAGCATCTTGCGGAGCGCCTTGAGCTGCTCACGACGCCACGCGAGCGGACGCGTCTTGCCCGAGTCGAACGTCGCGCGCAGGCGGGTGACCAGTGCCGGTGCATCGAGGTCGGGCGTCGCCGGGACGGGCGGCGGCGTGCGGGAGTCGCTGGTGGGCAAGGTCGTGGTCACGATGTGCTCCCTTGGGACGCGCGGTCGTCGGTCAGTTCGAGCAGGTCACGAAGATCGGATGCCACGATGACGTCTTCGGTCGAGAGGTCGGTCGGTGCGGTGTCGTCGGGCCAGTGGCCCTCGCGGCGGAGGTACACGGGCGTCATCCCCGCGGCGCGCGGACCGACGATGTCGGGACCGAACGTGTCGCCGACGAACAGCACCTCGGCAGCGCGCACGCCGACCTTCTCGAGCGTGTGCTCGAAGATCCGGGGGTGCGGCTTGCGGGCGCCCGCCCAGGCCGACGAGACGATCACGTCGACGGAGTCGGTGAGCCCGGCCTCCTCGACGGCTTCGGCGAGGTCCCAGTCCCAGTTCGAGCAGATCGCCAGCGCGATCCCCCGCGCCCGCAGCACGGCGAGCACCTCGGCGGCCTCCTCGTAGGCCTCGAGCACGCGGGCCTCGTTGCCGGCGCGCATCTTCCCGAGCACCACCTCGTACTCACCGGGGTGGAGATCGGTCTGGGACAGCATGGAGAGGATGCGGTCCTGCTGCCACGCGACGTAGTGGTCGCGGCTTGCGGAGTGCTCGAGGTGCTCGATGCCGTCGATCCCGTCGTTCCAGTACCGGTCGCGCAGCTCGTCGTCGAGCTCGACGCCGTGCTCGGCCAGCACCACGTCGACCGAGGTCCACTGCGTGGCTCGGGCGAGCGTGCCGTAGAAGTCGAGCATGACCGCTTCGAACGGGCCGCGTTCGTGCAGGTCAGAGGTGGTGCGTTCGAACGCCGGCCGGTCGGATCCCATCAAGTTCAGACTAGGGGCGCAGTCGGCCCTGAACTCTCAGGGGAACCGAGCGATCTCGGTTCCATCCGCAGTCGTGTAGGAGATGATCGGTGGGTTGTCGCCTGGCTTGATCGGCATCCCCCAGAAGCGTGCCGTGGGTTCGATGACGAGCCCTGCGGAGGTCGTGCGACCGTCGGCGAAGATGAGCACGACGTTGGTTGCTCCGGGTGGGAGATAGGCATACGCGAAGAGTCCGGCGTTCGGGTTAGGGAAGGGTCCGGGTTCGACTGCTTCGCGGGGAGTTGCTGGGTCGGCGTTTGGATTGATGACGGGTCCCACGTCATCGCATCCAAAGTCCTGCGTGCCGATCGTCAAGCACAGCCCGTGGAGCTGGTCGTGTCGCAGTGTCCAGGTCCGACCGTCGAGTAGTCGCCCGTCGATCATTGGATTCACCGGTCGGGGGTTGGTCGGTGAGGGGTTGGCCGCGATGTCGGGACCGTCGTGGGCGCGGGAGAGGGCTAGTACGCCGATGATTGTGAGGATGAGCGAAGCGCCGATGATAGTGAGGGCGAGTCTCGAGGCCTTCAGGGTTCGTCGTCGCGTCTCGGGGCTCGGGCGGGATCGATCGAGGGTGGACAGTTCGACCGGTGCCACGGCCGCGATCGCGTCGTTTGCGTAGCGTCGCAGTTGCGCTCGAAGATCAGTTCGCATCGTGCACTCCCAATAGAGTTTGGAGTCGCTTCATCCCTCGCGAGAGGTGGTTGCGCACACTTGAACTCGACAGTTCCAACATCGCGGCTACTTCAGGAACAGTCCACGCGCAGCCCTCGATGAGGAAGACGACCACGCGCTGGCGTTCGGCGAGTTGAGAGAGAGCCCATGAGAGTCGGGGCTCTACGTCCGGTAGGCGTCCGGGTTCGGGCTTCGGGAAGGTGGGTGGCGATCGGCGAGCCTTCGTCCGGCTCTTGGCGACTTGGTACAAGTATCCGGCTGGGTTCTCCATTGCGCGCACCCGTGCCCAGTGTTCCCATGCGTACGTCAACGCTTCGGCGACTGCGTCGTGTGTCGCGTCGGTACCGCAGAGGCCGATGAGGGCGTGGCGCAGACGCGGTTCAGTAGCGCGGAAGAACGCTGTGAACTCAACATCGTCGATGTCTGACACGCACCCGCTCCTGATGGGCCCTGACTATTAAAGGTCCCAGACCCGCGGATCCGTCACAACAAACCCGGCGGCGATGCATGAGTGGATCCGAGTCGCGTGCAGTGCGCATTTGGAACTGACCCGCTTTGGTGGCACCTGATTCGGGGGGACGGTGCAACCCTGGAGGAGCGAGCCGATGGTGCTCGTCCGTCGAAATCCGCGGGAGTTCCGTCGTAAACGCTCGACCTCGTTGCGGTGGGCACGGCGGGGTCCGTCATCGGGCTCGTGGCAACGAATTGTGGGGGATCGGCGTCGATTGTGCATGAGGGCATGCGCGCTGGTCGTGGTCGTGAGCTGTGCCGTCGTCAGCACAACTGCAGTCGGCGCGACCCAGTGGCGGGGCCACGAAGTGAGAGATTCGGGCGTGAGGCGGGCGGGAGGGACGAACCAGGTCGACGTGCTCGCTGCGATCGAAGATCGCGTCGTCGGCCTCTCCTCGACGACGGGCGAGGTGGTGCGGGTATTCGCGGTCGCGCCCGACGGTCGTGACATCAGTTCGGTGGCGGTAGCCCCGAACGGTCGCGTCGTCTATTACACGGTCGGCGAGCAGTGTGGTCCGACACCCGAGGTGTGGCGGGTCCCGGTCTCCGGGAACAAGCGGCCGAGACGCGTGACCGCGGCCGGTTCCGGACCGCGCGTGAGTCCGGATGGGCGGCTCCTTGCCTACACCGGAGCCCGCCAGTCCGAGACGCTCCTCGGCTGCGTCGACTACGACACGCTCGTCGTCCGCAATCTACGAACCGGCGTGGAGCGACGCCTTGAGCTCGGCGACCGGCTGAGTTCTGTCGGCGTACTCGCGTGGCTCCCCAACTCCGAGCAGGTCGTGGTCGCTCGCGGGCCGGGAGCCTTCGCCGTCGAAGTGACCGGCCGCGAGCTGCACGTTGGCGAGCCGATCGTGCTTCCCGGAAACGGACTCGGCTTCCTGGGGACCGGTGCGGCGGTCACGTCGATCCCGGGGCTCGAGAGCACACGCGTTGTGACGATCGAGCTGCCCACCGGAACGGAGGGCTTCACGCTCGTCGAGATCCCCGCGGCGCTCGGGTTGGTCGATGTCGGCAGGTCGGGAGGGGGGTTCCTCCTGTTCGGGCCTCTCGCCGACTCGACGCAGGGCTGGGACCTCTACCACGCCACGGTCGCAAATCCGGATCCGGTGCGGCTCGCTTCTCAGGTGCAGAGCGCCGTCTGGCTTCCGCCGCGCCCGTCCGTGCCGAAGGGACTCGAGCGAATCATGGTCGACGGTGTGAGCCTCGCTCCGGGCGACACGCTCGGGATCGGCTTCCACCCGACTCCGCGCCCGGCAAGGGTGGTGGTCGACCCGCCAACCGCGGCCGTGGCGGTCTGTCCCGGCACCAACAGCGGCGAGGTCGCCGTCGCACCCAACTCGTCGTCTTGGGCTGACGTCTGGCCCGCCGGCGACTGCCGCAGCGTCGGCCGAAGCGGCATGGTTCGTCTGCCCAGCCGTTCCGAACACGTGCTCGTCGTGATCGCGAACCGGGGCGGAGCGAACGTCGCGCTCCGACGCGTCGAACTGGTCTACGACCAGCACGACTACCTGAAGTTCGTGCACCTGCCGACGTTGGCGCCAGGCGATCACTCGGCTCGCGTTATCTTGCCGATCGATCTTCTCGATAACGCTCAGCGCGCAGACGTATCGTGCAGCTGCGGACTCGAGCAGCCCGTCCGACTGGAACTTGTTGATTCGTCAGGCGAAGCGCTACGCACCGCCGAGAGCATCGGGGCGAACCTGTCCTTCCTTGACGTCGGCCGCGACGAACGAGACCAGCGCGTGGTCGCGGCTCGGGTCATGAACGTCAGCGACGCGCCGCTCGCGCCGACCGTCAACATCGAGATCAGCCCGTGGAGCTGAGCTGAAGCTCGCGTCGGAGATGTCGGCTCAGCGCAGCCCAGCGCCACGTCGAATCGACCGACATCAAAATCCGCGGCGACCTCCGCGAGGGTCAGATCGCCCCGACGTGCGACCGCGACGACGTCACGCTTGAACTCGGGGGGGGGGACTTCTTGGGCATCTTTCCGACCCGGCCACGGCGGGAAACAAAGAATGTCAAACAACCCACGGCAGACCCCACGGACGGTGCGTCGAGGCGTCGGCGAGCTCGGTACACGCCCACCGAACGGGTGGCCATAGCTGCTCGGAGAAGAGCTCGTCGGGAGATCACGCTGGCCGCCCTCGAGGTCGTGTGACAAGCCACCCGCTCCGAGGTATTGGCTGGCTCGCGCGGTGTGGCTCGTCGCGATGGTGCCGAGTTGTCTCGAGGGGAAGCGTGCGCCTGGTCAGTAGCATCTCGGCTCGTGCTCGGAGAACTCACGGGAGGCGAGCTCGAGTGCGTCTAGTCGCGCGGCGGGCTTCAATGGCGCGTGCGGTGGATCTCGGGCGGACCAGGCGGGTACACGATCGGACCGGGGGATTCTGGAAAGGCGGCCAGTGCCGTGATGGTTCAGGCTGGCTGGTCGGATGTGACCACGTTTCCGCGTGACCCAACGTTTCAAACTGGGATGGACCGGTTCGACCGGGCTGAATGGCGTGTCAGCGAGGCCGACGCCAGGGCAACCGAGGCGTTGGCGAAGCACGATGAGGCCCGCCAGGCTTTCGGCGAAGCCGTGAACTGGACCATAGGGCACCCATTGTCGGCGGCGCAGAAGGAACTGGAGCGTCAGGAGCGAGCGTCGTGGAAGGAATGGGAGCGGCTCAATGAGGCGGTTGGTCGCGCCACGGCTGCACAAGAACGTGCCGGCTCGCAGGTGGGTGTGCAGCTAGTCATGCTTGTGTCGTCTGCCTCGGACGAGACGCCCATCGGTCTCAAGCTTTCAGGGGGCCACGCGGTTTGGCTCGTGCTTTCGCGGCTGTTCTATGACTCCACAGGCCGACTTGACGAGGCCGATGTGCGCACGTTGGTCGCGGAACGGGACCTCAAGGTTAGAAAGACGGTGGCACGCGCCATGCAGCGTGTTGCACTCGCAGACGGGGTTGCTCGCATGCAGCCGGGGCGCGAGAACATCCCGGACGATGTGAAGCTGTTTGTTTGGCAGCGAGACGGCGGCGCGTGCGTCAAGTGTGGCGCGCAAGCGGACCTGGAGTTCGATCACGTCATTCCCGTGACGATGGGCGGCAGTAGCACCGCTCGAAACCTCCAGATACTTTGTGCGAACTGCAATAGCGAGAAGGGCGGACATCTCGCCTGAGTAACAGCGCTCATTCACGGGAACGAACCGCCACTTGGCCGCAGTGGAGCGGGCTGACCAACTCACCGGCCAGTCCTGCGTGCGGAGCAGTTTTCGCTCACGAAGGAAGGGATCCGCAGCGTCCTAGTGGAGATGCGCTATCGCGGACGCGCATCCCATCACGATCCCATCAACGTGGTGAAACTCGACACACGTGACGGCACGCGGTGGACGATGAAGCCTGATTCAGCGGGCGTGACGTGGTTGGATGGTCCTGCCTGGACGGACGCGCCTTCCGAAGTCGAGGAGGACGGCCTGGGTCACCACGCCCCAATCCTCGCGCGGGACCCGGAGGCAGGTGCACGGCCGGTTCCGGGCCGGGACCCGGGACCTACAGCGAGCTCGGGACGGTCACGCCGGGTTGATCGGCCCAGAGGTCGTTGCAGCGCTCGCACACCGACTCGGGGATGACGCCGACGCGCATGAGCAGGCTGAAGATCTTGCAGCCGAGGCAGAGGGCGAGCACCGACTCGAGCGTCGCGGCGACGACGACCATCGCGACGAGCACCTGCGCCGCGGTGAACTCGTCGAGCGCGTAGGTGAGGATCGCCGCGCTCACGGTGAGCGTGGCGCCGATGCCCTGCGCGAACCGCTTGGGCGGTCCCGGGACGTTCTTCGCGGCGAAGGGGAGCGCCGGCGTGATCACGCGGGTGACGAGCTGGCCGAGCGGGCTGAGCGTCGGGCCGGTCAGCACGCGCGCCAGGAAGCCGTACGCGAGCACGAGGACGAGCCAGTGCCACCCCGTGACCAGGAGCGCAACGCTGATGAGCACCACCCCGGCGGCGACGAGCCGCGCCGAGACCTCGTTCACCGGGTCCGGGAAGCTGAAGAGTCGTCGAAGCGGGCTCGTCGCGACGCGGGTCGAGCCGGCGTGAGATCGCGTGTCAGTCAACGATCGGGACCGGGACCGGGGAGACCTTGATCTCGGTCCACCGCCCGCCGGCGCGCGCCGCCAGGTCGGCGAAGTTCGTCGCGTCGAGGATCCCGATCGTGGCGTCGCGCACCTGGACCCAGACGTCGCGCAGCGTGCACCCCACCTCCATCGGGCACGGCTCGGGCTCGTGCCGGGTGGCGCAGGCGATCGGGGCCAGCGGGCCCTCGATGAGCCGGACGACCTTGCCGAGGGTGATGTCCGCCGGCGGGTGGTTCAGCCGGTAGCCCCCGGACGGGCCCCGTTCGGAGCGGACGATCCCGGCACTGCGGAGCTGGGGGAGGAGCTGCTCGAGCACGTTCACCGGGGTGCTCGTGGCCTCGGCGATGTCGTGGATCTTCCGGGGCCGGCCGTCGTCGGCGAGCGCGAGGGCGAGGACGGCCCGGGTGGCGTAGTCGGTGCGGCGGGTGATCCACATGAGTGATCCCAGGATACGGGCCGACGAGCCCTGCCTTGACGACTGGTGATCCGATCTCTATATTCTCGACTTTATTAGTTAACTTACCTACGAATCACCGGGTTCTCCTGGAGGTTGCCCCGTGTCCGTCGCCACCACCCGCCGGGTCCGCTCCGTCGCGCTCGGCCTCGTGCTCGGCCTGGTCGTCGGGCTGGGCGTGTCCGCCATCACACCCGCCGGCGCGTCGGCGCCGGCGCAGGACGGGGCCGGGACGCTGCGCCTCGGCTACCTCGACAACGTGACCCACGCGCCCGCGCTCGTCGGGCTCGAGAGCAAGCTCTTCGAGAAGGCGCTGGGGGACACGAAGCTGGAGACGGCGATCTTCAATGCCGGGCCCGCAGCGGTGACCGCACTGCTGTCCGACTCGATCGACGCCACCTACATCGGGCCGAACCCCACGGTGTCGGCGTTCCAGCAGTCCGACGGCGCGATCCAGGTCATCTCCGGGGTTGCATCGGGCGGCGCGTACCTCGTCGTGAAGCCCGACATCAAGAACGCCAAGAACCTGAAGGGCACGACGATCGCGACGCCGCAGCTCGGCAACACCCAGGACGTCGCGCTCCGCAGCTACCTGAAGAAGAAGGGGCTGGCGACCGACACCGCCGGCGGTGGCGACGTGTCGATCCTCCCGCAGGAGAACGCGGTGACCCTGCGCGCGTTCCAGGACGACCAGATCCAGGGCGCCTGGGTGCCGGAGCCGTGGGCGACGCGGCTCGTCGACGAGGGCGGCGGCAAGATCCTGGTCGACGAAGCCGGCCTCTGGCCCGACGGCAGGTACGTCACGACCGACCTCATCGTGCGCAAGGACTTCCTGAACGACAACCCCGACATCGTGCAGGCGCTGCTGACCGCCAACGTCGAGGCGATCAACCTCATCAACGACGCCACGACCCGTGCGGACGCCGAGGCACAGGTGGCGGCCCGCATCGAGGCCGACACCGGCAAGCCCATCGCACCGGAGCTGGTCACGGCGTCGTTCGACCACATCCTGTTCACGCCTGATCCCATCGCCTCGTCGCTCGTGAAGTCGGCGAAGGCTGCGGCCGGCCTCGGTCTCCCCGGTGCCGTGGCGCTCACGAAGGCCGACGTGAAGGCGCTCTACCAGCTCGAGCTCCTGAACAAGGTGCTGAAGCGGGACGGTCAACCGACGGTCAGCGCGTCGGCGACATGACCGCGCGCGCGACTGCGCTCGCTCGGGCGGCCGACCGGCCGGCGTCTCCTCCGACGCCCCGGAGAGGCGCCGGCGGTCCCGCGTCCGTCGAGGTGCACGACGTCTCCAAGGTCTTCGGCGACACCTCGAACGCGACGTACGCACTCGACCACATCTCGCTCACCGTCGAGCCCGGCGAGTTCGTCTGCATCCTCGGCGCGTCGGGGTGCGGCAAGAGCACGCTGCTGAACCTCGTCGCGGGGCTCGACCGCCCGAGCGCGGGCACGATCGACGTGCAGGGCACGACGAGCCTGATGTTCCAGGACGCCGCGCTCTTCCCCTGGCTTACCGCGCGCGGCAACGTGGAGCTCGCGTTGCAACTCGACGGTGTCGGGCGCGCGGAGCGACGCACGCGCAGCGACGAGCTCCTCGCGATGGTCAACCTCGGCGAGTTCGCCAAGAAGCGCCCGCACCAGCTCTCCGGGGGCATGCGTCAGCGCGTCGCGCTCGCTCGCGCGCTGTCGCAGCAGGTCGACGTGCTGTTGATGGACGAGCCGTTCGGTGCCCTCGACGCGATGACCCGCGATCTGCTCCACGACGAGATCGAGCGGATCTGGCGGGAGCAGCACCTCGCCGTCGTCTTCGTTACGCACAACGTTCGGGAGGCCGTGCGCCTCGGCGATCGCGTCGTGCTGCTGTCGAGCCGCCCTGGTCGCGTGATCGCCGAGTTCCCCGTCGACATCGCTCGACCGCGACGCATCGACTCGCCGGCCGTCGCCACCCTCGCGGCGACCATCACCGACCAGCTCCGAGCGGAGGTCGGTCGCCATGCCGAGCACTGAGGCGAGCGCCCGCGGGGGGGGGGGGCCCCCCCCGCCCCACGACCCGGATGGCCGACGTGCTGTCCCCGGCCGACCGTCTCGACACCGAGCTCGCCGGGCTCGACGCGCTGGAGCTGCCGCTCGTGCAGCGTCGCAGCAGGGCGTCGAAGCTCTGGGCGGCGGCGTGGCCCAAGCTCCTCGCGACCGCGATCTTCTTCGGCACCTGGCAGATCGTGGTGTGGACCGGCTGGAAGCCCGAGTACCTGCTGCCCGGCCCCGTCGACGTGTTGGAGAACCTCTTCGACAACCTCGACACGCTGATCCCCGCCGCGGGGACGACCCTGTGGCGGGCGGTGCAGGGCTTCGCCCTTGCCGTCGTCATCGGCAGCGTCATCGGCGCCCTGGTCGCGCGCAACCGGGTGCTGCGCGCCGGGATCGGATCGATGATCACCGGGCTCCAGACCATGCCGTCGATCGCGTGGTTCCCCCTCGCCATCCTCCTCTTCAAGCTGACCGAGGGCGCGATCCTCTTCGTGGTCGTGCTCGGAGCTGCGCCGGCGATCGCGAACGGCCTCATCAACGGCATCGACAACATCGCGCCCCTGCTGCTGCGCGCCGGCCGCGTCCTGGGCGCCCGCGGCTTCGCGGCGTACCGGCACGTGATCCTTCCCGCCGCGCTGCCGTCGTTCGTCGGCGGCCTCAAGCAAGG
>JBBDWT010000109.1:0-1071 GCA_040902705.1 Acidimicrobiia bacterium
CGTTCCCGCGCGGTGAGCGATCTGGCCGGCACGGTCGCCTGGGTCGCGGGCGCGGCCCGTCCGCCGGGGATCGGCCGCGCGACGGCGATCCAGCTCGCCCGGCTCGGCGCCGACATCGCGTGTGTCGACGTCGTCGACGATATGGCCGCCCCCGAGCAGTCGTACCGGGTGCCGCGCGCGGCGCTCGAGGAGACCGCGGCGGCGGTGCGCGCGGAAGGGCGGCGCGCGCTCGTGCTGCCGGTCGAGCTCGCCGATCCCGAGGCGGTCGACGCCGCGGTCACGGCGACGGTCGACGCGCTCGGTCGCGTCGACATCTCGTGCAACCTCTCGGGCGGGACCGGGCCCGCGCTGGGGACGTCCACCCTGCTCGACGTGACGCCCGAGTCGTTTCGCGACGCGCTCGACGCGAACCTCACCGCGACCTGGCTCGGTGCCCGAGCGTGCGCTCGGCAGATGATCGTGCAGGGCGGCAGCGGTGCGATCGTGAACCTCGCGTCGTCCGCCGCGCTCGCAGGCGAGCCTCGCTTCGGCGCGTTCGCCGCCGCGCGTGCGGGCGTCGTCCGCCTCACCGAGGTGCTGGCGCTCGAGCTCGCCGAGCACGGCATCCGGGCGAACGCCGTCTGCCCGCTCGGCGTCTCGCCGAACCAGGGAGCGGGGAACCCGGGGCTCACGCAAGGCCGGGGCCGATCCGGAGGCGACGCCGACGACTGGGCGCGCCGAGCCATCCCGCTCGGGCGCTTCCAGGAGCCGGAGGAGACCGCGTCGGTGATCGTCTTCCTCGCGAGCGGCGAGTCGAGCTTCGTGACCGGCCAGTCGATCACCGTCGCCGGGGGCGTGCACGTCTGACGAGGACATCCCGGCCACCGTCGGGCAGTGTCGCTACCCTCCGGGCACGCGGAGGGGGCACCATGACTCGCAGGTCTGCTCGGGTTCGACACTGGATCGCCACTGTGGCGCTCACGATCGGGGCGCTCGGAGGGACGCTCGTCGTCGCGGCGCCTGCGGGCGCCCCGCCCCTGAGCACGGAGGCCGAGCTGCGCGCGGCGTTCGCGACCGGCGCGTCGGTCGAGC
>JBBDWT010000109.1:1081-4023 GCA_040902705.1 Acidimicrobiia bacterium
GGGGGCGCGGTGGAGCGCACGACCGTCGACCCGGTCGTGCTCGACGGTCGGGGCTTCACGCTCACGCAGACGTGCCCGGACAACGTCGTGGTGCAGGAGACGGTCGGCGCGGGGCTGTTGACCGTGCAGAACATCACGATCACCGGTGGGCAGTCGACGGGGAGCGGCGGCGGCATCTTCGCGCAGGGCGATCTGACCGTGATCAACAGCAACATCCACACGAATCACGCCGATCAGTTCGGCGGTGGTGTCGCAGCGATCGGCACGACGACGATCGAGTCGACGACGATCAGTGGCAACGACGCGGCGCAAGGCTCGGCCGGCGTCGCGGGCGGGCTCGTCGTGGTCATCACGAACTCGACGGTGAGCAACAACCTCGGTGGGGGTGTGGCATCGCTGCCGTCGGAGGATGCGACCGTGACGGTCGTGAACTCGACCATCACGGGCAACAGCGACGTCGACACCGGCGGTGGTCTGTTCACGGGCGGCACGGCGACGCTCGTGTACGCGACGGTCGTCGACAATGCCGCGAACATCGCCTTCGACAACATCCAGACGGGGATCGGGCTCACGAGCTTCGGGTCGGTCGTCGCCGGCGGCTCCGCGGACCACAGCACCTGTCTCTTCTCGGCGCAGAGCGTGTCGCGCGGCTACAACTTCAGCGACGACGACAGCTGCAACTTCACGCAACCGACCGACCGCCAGGACGCGGGGAGCCCCGGGCTCGGGGCGCTCGCCGACAACGGCGGACCGACGCTGACGATGCTGCCCGGTCCTGCGAGCCCACTCATCGACGCGATCCCGGCCGGCGCGTGCCAGGACGACGGCGCGGCCGGCGTCGCGACCGACCAGCGCGGCATCACGCGTCCCCAGGCCGTCGGGTGCGACATCGGCGCGGTCGAGGTCGAAGCCGTGGCGGTCGTCGTCCAGCCGACGTTCACCGGCTGACGCGCTGACGTGCTGACGCCGGCCGTCCCTCCGCGTGCCGGAAGGCGTGGCCCGGCTCCCGCCCGGTGAGAGTCTCCGGAATGGTGGTCGGGGGGGGTGCGCGACGCCGAATAGGGTGGCCCGCTGTGCCGGCGGTCGTCGCGGAAGGTCTGACGAAGCGCTTCGGTGACACCGAAGCCTTGCGTGGAGTCGACTTCGAGGTCGAGCGCGCCACGGTGCTGGGGGTGCTCGGGCCGAACGGCGCGGGCAAGACGACGGCCGTGCGGATCCTGACGACGCTGCTGAAGCCCGACGCGGGGCGCGCCATCATCGAGGGCATCGACGTCGTCGCCGAGCCGCGGCGCGCCCGCGCCCGCATCGGGCTCACCGGGCAGTTCGCCGCGGTCGACGAGCGCCTGACCGGCTTCGAGAACCTCGAGCTCGTCGGCCGGTTGTTCCACCTGTCCATCGCCGACGCCCGACGCCGGGCGGACGAGCTGCTCGACCGGTTCGAGCTCGACCGGGCCCGCGACCGGGTCGTCGGCACCTACTCCGGCGGGATGCGTCGCCGCCTCGACATCGGCATGAGCCTCATCGGCCGCCCGTCGGTGCTGTTCCTCGACGAGCCGACCACCGGCCTCGACCCGCGCAGCCGCCAGTCGATGTGGGAGCTGATCGAGCAGCTCGTCGCCGAGGGGACGACGACGCTGCTCACGACGCAGTACCTGGAAGAGGCCGATCGCCTCGCCGACAAGATCGCGGTCATCGACCGCGGACTGGTCATCGCGTCGGGGACGTCCGACGAGCTCAAGGCGCGCACCGGTGCGGAGCGAGTGGTCGTGTCGTTGATCGATCCCACCGAGAGCGACGCGGTGGTCACCGTGCTCCAGCAGTACTCGTGCGGGAGCGAGACGGTCGACCCGGTCACGAAGACGGTCGAGGTCCCGGTGACGACCGCGGTCGGCCTCGTGCCCCAGGTGGTGCGCGACCTCGACGCCGTAGGCGTCGCGGTCGACGACGTCGCGGTGCGGCGGCCGACGCTCGACGACGTGTTCTTCGAGCTGACCGGTCACGCCGCGGAAGAGGTCGAGGACGACGAGGAGATCGACGGGCAGGCGGGGAAGCGGAAGGGCAAGAGCAAGAAGACCAAGGCCAAGGACGCAGCCTGATGAGCGCATCCGACACCGCGATCACGCTCCCCGCAGAGGCGGCCGGCGTCACCGACGAGACCGGTGGTCACGACGTGCCCACGGGCGCGGTCTGGATGTGGCGCGACACGTGGACGGAGGCGCTGCGCCACCTGCGTGCGATGCCGCGCTCGCCCGACATCGTCATCTTCTCGTCGGTCCAGCCGATCATGTTCGTGCTGCTGTTCGTGTACGTGTTCGGCGAGTCGGTCACCGTCCCCGGCGGCGACTACACGCAGTACGTGATGGCGGGGATCTTCGCCCAGACCGTCGTGTTCGGCACCACGTTCACGAGCATCGGCATCGCGGACGACATGACCAAGGGCATCATCGAGCGCCTCCGCTCGCTGCCGATGTTCCAGCCCGCGGTCCTGCTCGGGCGCAGCGTGTCCGATCTCGTCCGGAACGTGTTCACGTTCTTCATCATGCTGGCGGTCGCGTTCGCCGTCGGCTGGTCGATCGACGGACCGTTGCTCGACTTCGTCGTCGCGGCGCTGATCCTGCTCTCGTTCGGCTACGCGCTCAGCTGGGTGCAGGCGTGGATCGGCGTGTCGGTGAAGACCGTGGAAGCGGCGAACTCGGCGGGCTTCATCTGGATGTTCCCGATGACGTTCATCTCGTCGGCGTTCGTCGACCCGTCGAGGATGCCGAGCTGGCTCGAGACGATCGCCAACGCGAACCCGTTCTCCATCGTCACCGACGTGGTGCGCGACCTCTACAACGGCGCCTCCCCGGGCTCCGACCTCTGGGTCGCGCTCGTCTGGATCGTCGGCATCACCGTCGTCTTCATGACGCTCGCGCTGCGCAAGTACAGCCGTACCACCGCCA
>JBBDWT010000110.1:0-3995 GCA_040902705.1 Acidimicrobiia bacterium
CGTCGGCACGGGCGCCTGATCCTCAGGCCCGATCGTCAGGGCCGATCACCGGGCGGTGCCGAGGATCCCCTCGTTGGCCCGCTCGATCCGGTCGACCTCGCCGACGGGCGCCACCCGCCAGAACGCCGGGAGCCGCTCGTCCCAGTCGGCGAGCATCTCGGCGGCGCGCTCCGAGCCCGTGAGCTCCAGATGGCACTCGACGAGGAATCGCAGGTCCGCCGCCTGCGCGTCGTCGACGAGCGTCGCGTCGACGAGCTGGCGGTTCAGCCGCGTGACGAGCAGGTGCTCGGGGTCGTAGACGAACGCCTCGCCCCCGGTCATGCCGGCGCCGAGGTTGTACCCGAACGGACCGAGGATCACGACGGTGCCACCCGTCATGTACTCGCACGCGTGGTCGCCCGCACCTTCGACGACGGCCATCGCGCCGCTGTTGCGCACGCAGAACCGCTCACCGACGCGTCCGGCAACGAAGAGCTGCCCACCGGTCGCGCCGTAGAGCACCGTGTTGCCCGCGAGCACCGGATCACCGGCGTCGTCGAGCGGGGGTCGCACGACGACGCGGCCTCCTCCGAGACCTTTGCCGACGTAGTCCTGCGCCTCGCCGGTGAGCTCGAGCGTGACCCCGTCGGCGAGGAAGGCACCGAAGCTCTGCCCCGCCGCGCCCGTGAAGCGCGCCGTGACGGAGCCCGGCGGGATGCGCTGCCCGAACTCGAGGCCGATCGCGCCGCCGAGCGACGCGCCGATCGTGCGGTCCGCGTTCGTGATCGTGTACTCCAGCTCGAGGTCGCCGCCCTCCCACACGGTGGGGAACGCGTCGCGGAGCAGCTGTGCGTCGAGCTCCGACCGCGGCCGCTGCACCGGCACGTGGCCGACGAAGTGCCGCGGACCGTCGTCGGCGTCGGGGACGCCGAGCAGTGGCGCGAGATCGAGCGAGTCGGCGCGAGGGTCGTCGGTCGTGCGTTGCCGCAGGCACTCGACGCGACCGATCGCCTCGTCGAGGGTGCGGATGCCGAGTGACGCGAGCAGCTCGCGCACCTCCTGCGCCACGTAGCACATGTACGTCGCGACGCCTTCGGGCGTCCCCGCGAACTTGGCCCGCAGGCCCGGGCGCTGGGTCGCGATGCCGGTGGGGCACGTGTCGCGGTGACACGCCCTCACCATGATGCAGCCCTCGGCGAGCATCGCGGCCGTGCCGAACGAGTACTCGTCGGCACCGAGCAGCGCCGCGAGCAACACGTCACGGCCGGTCTTGAAGCCGCCGTCGACGCGCACGCGCACGCGATCGCGCAGCCCGTTCTCGATGAGAGTCGCTTGCGTCTCCGCGAGCCCGAGCTCCCACGGCAGCCCGGCGTTCTTGATCGACGACAACGGCGAGGCGCCGGTGCCGCCGTTGGCACCCGAGATCTGCACGACGTCGGCGAGCGCCTTGGCGACGCCGGCGGCGATCGTCCCGACGTTGTCCTCGGCGACGAGCTTCACCGAGACCGCGGCCTGCGGGTTCACCTGCTTGAGGTCGTAGATGAGCTGCGCCAGGTCTTCGATCGAGTAGATGTCGTGGTGCGGCGGCGGCGAGATCAGGCCGACGCCCGGTTGGGTGAAGCGCAGGCGCGCGATCTCGCGACTCACCTTGTGCCCGGGGAGCTGGCCGCCCTCGCCGGGCTTCGATCCCTGCGCGATCTTGATGTTGAGCTCGTCGGCGTACGCGCAGTACTCGGGAGTCACACCGAAGCGCCCCGACGCGATCTGCTTGATCCGCGAGTTGCGGTCACGGGCGGTGCCGCGCGTGCGGTAGCGAGCAGGATCCTCGCCACCCTCGCCGCAGTTGCTCTTGCCGCCGATCATGTTCATCGCGATGGCGAGCGTCTCGTGGGCCTGCGCCGAGAGGGCGCCGTGCGACATCGCGCCGGTCGAGAACCGGCGCGTGATCGCGTCGACCGGCTCGACCTCGTCGAGGGGCACCGGGTCACCGGCGGGGACGAGCTCGAGCAGGTCACGGAGCTCGGTCACGGGGCGGCGCTCCACGAGCTCGCGGAAGCGCTCGTAGAGGTCGGCGCGCTGGTCGGTGATCGCCGTCTGCAGCAGGTGCGCGGCGCGCACGTCGATCGGATCGGCCGCAGGGAGCGGCTCGGCGTCGTCACCCTCGAAGAAGATGACGCGACCCTGCTCCTCGGCCGGAGCCGGGGGCATCGTGGCGAACTTGCCCGCCGCCTTGGTGCGGGTGCCCTTGCGGGCCGTGGCGCCGTCGCCGTTGGCGTCGGGATCGTCGACCACGAGCCCGAGCGACGCGTGCAGCACCTTGATGACCTCGGGGTTGTTGGCGTGGTACTCACCGCCCCGCTTGCGGTAACGGACGATGCCGGGCTCGTCGAGGGAGGCATCGGGGGCGTGGGCCGCCCCGTGGCGAGCCAGCGTGTCG
Organism: Acidimicrobiia bacterium; assembly: GCA_040902705.1. Taxonomy (GTDB): domain Bacteria; phylum Actinomycetota; class Acidimicrobiia; order IMCC26256; family PALSA-555; genus DATBSK01. Next base: position 2,417 of record JBBDWT010000110.1, read on the forward strand.
GCACCGATGGCGGCGAAGTCGAGGCCGCCGACCTTGGAGGGCGTCCCGCGCAGGCAGACGTCGACGATCTCGGCACCGAGCCCGAGCGCCTCGAAGATCTGGGCCCCGCGGTAGCCGTCGACGGTCGAGATCCCCATCTTCGAGAGGATCTTCAGGACGCCGTCCTCGATCGCCGCTTGGAGCTTCGCCTGCGCGTCCGACGAGTGCAGCTCGCCGAGCTGACCGTCGTCGGCCATCGCCGCGACCGTGTGCAGCGCCACGCGCGGACAGATCGCGTCGGCGCCGTACCCGAGCAGGCAGGCGATCGCGTGCGTGTCGCGCGCATCGCCGGAGTCGACGACGAGCGCCGTCTCCTGGCGCAGACGAGCCTCGCGCAGCGCATGATGGACGGCTCCGAGGGCGAGGAGCGACGGGATCGGCGCACGGCGCTCGTCGACCGCCGCGTCGGAGATCACGAGGATCGACGCACCGCCGGCGACGGCATCGCGCGCCGCCGCCGCGATGCCGTCGATGGCGCGCGCGAGACCCGCCTCGCCGTCGCCGACCGGGAACGTCGCGTCGATCGACGCGGCCTCGAACGATGAGCGCGCCGGGTCGAGGAGCGCTTCGATCGCGTCGGGATAGAGGAAGAACGTGCCGAGCTCCAGGAGCCGTGCGGCGGCCGGATCCTCGGTGAGGAGCGGGCGGCGGCGCCCGAGGCACGTCCGCAGCGACATGACGAGGCGCTCCCGCAGATGGTCGATCGGAGGGTTGCTCACCTGCGCGAAGCGCTGCTTCACGTAGCTGAACACCGGTCGGGCGCTGGTCGCGACCGCCGCGAACGGCGTGTCGTCACCCATCGAGAAGGTGGGCTCCTTGGCGTCGGTGGCCATGGGCTTCAGCACCATCGCCACCTCTTCTCGGTTGCAGCCGAACACGATCTGCTCGACCACGAGGTCGTCGGCGGCGGGCGGCATCTCGACCGGACCACCCGACTCGAACGGCAACAGCCCGTCACGCGCCCAGTCGCCGTAGGGCGCGCGCGACGCGAGCAGGGTCTTCACCGTGGCGTCGTCCTGCCAGGGGCCGAGCCCGCCGGGCACGTCGGGGTCGACGCAGAGCATCTCGCCCGGCCCGAGCCGGCCGCGCGTGATCCGGCCGCGCCCGGTGAGCGGGACCGCGCCGGTCTCGGAGCAGACGACGACGAGCCCGTCCTCGCTCCGCTGCCAGCGCATCGGTCGCAGCCCGTTGCGGTCGAGCGACGCGCCGACACGGCGGCCGTCGGTGAAGATGAGGGCGGCCGGGCCGTCCCACGGCTCGGTGATCGACGCGTGGAAGCGGAAGTAGTCGCGCACGTCGGGGTCGAGGTCGCGGACGCCCTCCCAGGCCTCGGGCACCAGCATGGAGACGACGTGGCGGACGTCGCGCCCCCCGCGCAGGAGCAGCTCGAGCGCGGCGTCGAGCTTGCCGGAGTCGGAGTCGTCGCGGTCGAGGACCGGGCGGAACAGATCCTCGGGCCCGAGGCCGCCCCCCGCGGCGACGCGGTCGCCGCGGGCGAGCATGCGGTGCTCGTTGCCCTGGATCGTGTTGATCTCGCCGT
>JBBDWT010000111.1:0-26832 GCA_040902705.1 Acidimicrobiia bacterium
CGGCCAGTTCGTTGGCGTCGTCGGCCTCCCGCTGGCCGACGACCAGCTCGACACCGCGGTGGAGCAGTTTCCGCTCATCACCCTCGCGGTCGAGGACGACGAGCTCCACGGCTTCCTCTTCGGCTCGCTCGAGCGCATCGGTGGGACCCCGTGCATCCTCTGGGGCCTCGGTGCGGTGCGGAAGGGCAAGACCGCCCGCCCGGCGCTCGAGGGACTGCTCGGCGAGCTCTACCGCCGGGCGGCGATCTCGTTCCCCGACGAGGACGTGCTGGTGGCGGGCCGCGTGGCCCAGCCGGCCGCGTACTCGCTGCTCTCGGGTCTGAGCGACGTCTGCCCCCGCCCGAAGTACACGCCGAACGGTGAGGAGCGTGCATGGGGCCGGCGCCTCGCCCGTCGCTTCGGCTGCGACGCCCGCTACGACGACCGGGCGTTCAAGGTCAAGAAGGGTCCGAAGGCCGAGCCGGTCCTCGACAGCAGGTTCGTGAAGCTCGGGGGCAAGAACGCCTCCGACCTCGTGGGCGTGCTCGACCCCGCCAAGGGCGAGGCGATGATCGCGTACGGCTGGGCGATGGCCGAGCAGCTCGCCGACGGCTTCTAGCCCACCTCGCACGCCCGACCCGGTCACTCCCGTCGCGCGCGCGTCGCGCGCCCACCCCTTCATGTTCTGACGCCAAAGCTGTCTCGGAGTGACTTCGGGTCGGTGACGGGGCGCTGGCACGCGTACCGCTCGCACACGTACGCCGTGGGCTTGCCGTCGACGAGGGGACGGTCGGCGAGCAGGGGTGACAGCTCGGCACCCGTCCCGGGCGACGCGGTGAGCGACACCACGTTCGGGAGGAACCGGCTCGTGACCTCGCGGCGCAGCGCGCGCGTCGCGCCGTCGGACGGGTCGCCGACGATCGCGACCTCGACGGGGGGCGCGAGCCAGCGGTCGAGCGCGCTGAGCAGGAAGGCGAACGCGGTCGGGTGCTCGCCGAGCAGCGGCGACATCGCCCGCAGCCACCGGGCCGCGGTGTCCTCGTAGCTCGTGTCGCCGGTCAGCGCGGCGAGACGCAGCAGCCCGTCGGCCGCGAGCGAGTTCTCCGACGGCGTGGCGTTGTCCTGCACGTCCTTCGGCCGGACGATGAGGTCCTCGGCGTCGGACCCCGTGGTGAAGATGCCCCCACGGTCGGTGTCCCCGAACAGGCGGAGCATGTCGGCGGCGACGGTGCGCGCGTCGGCGAGCCACGCCACGTCGTCGACCTCGGCGAGCGTGAGGATCGCCCCGAGGAGCGCGGCGTAGTCCTCACCGTACGCCGGGATCGCGGCGCGCCCGTCCTGCCAGGAGCGCAGGAGCCGTCCGTCGTCACGCCGGAGCCGGCCGAGGAGGAACCGGGCGTTGGCGCGGGCCGCGTCCATCCAGTCGTCGCGCTCGAGTGCGGCCGCGGCCTCGGCGAGCGATCGCAGGAACAGCGCGTTCCATCCGAGCAGCACCTTGTCGTCGAGCCCCGGACGGACGCGCTGCGCGCGCGTCTCGAGGAGCATGGGGACGAGCCGCGTGACCGCGTCGGGCCGGTCTTCGGTCCGATCGACGGCGTGGAGGATGTTGCCGGTGTACCCGGTGTGCGGGTCGGTGAAGTTCCCGAGCTCGGTGACGCCCCAGTAGCGCACGGCCTCGGCGGCGTCGTCGCCGGCGATGGCCTCGAGCTCGGGGAGCGACCACAGGTAGAACTTGCCCTCGATCCCCTCGGAGTCGGCGTCCTCGGCGGAGAAGAACCCTCCGTCGGCGTGGCGGAGGTCGCGCAGCACGTACTCGACCGTCTCCTCGACGATCCGGCGGTACCGCGGGTCGCCGGTGACGAGCCACCCGTGCAGGTACGCGCTCGTGAGGAGCGCCTGGTCGTAGAGCATCTTCTCGAAGTGGGGGACGAGCCAGTGCTCGTCGACGGAGTAGCGGTGGAAGCCGCCGCCCACCTGGTCGTACATGCCGCCGGCGGCCATCGAGTCGAGAGTGACCGTGATCACCTCGAGCAGCTCCGACGACGGTTGGCGCGCGTGGGAGCGGAGCAGGAACTCGATCGTCATCGCCTGCGGGAACTTCGGCGCGCGCCCGAACCCTCCGAAGCGAAGGTCGAACTGCGACCGGACCTGGCGCGCAGCCTCGTCGAGCACACCGGGCGTCGGGTCATCGGTGCCACCACCATCGAGCGCGGCGGCGCGCTCGATCGCCGTCGTGAGCTGCGTCGCGGACGCGAGCAGGTCGTCGCGCTTGACCCGCCACGCCTCGTCGACCGCCGCCATCACGCGCGTGAACCCGGGCATCCCCGGACGGTCCTGCTTCGGGTAGTACGTGCCGCCGAAGAACGGCCGGCCCTCGGGCGTCAGGAAGACGGTCATGGGCCACCCGCCCTGGCCCGTCATGGCCTGCACGGCCTGCATGTAGATGGCGTCGACGTCGGGGCGCTCCTCGCGGTCGACCTTGACGCTCACGAACAGCCGGTTCATCACCTCGGCGATCGCGGGATCCTCGAACGACTCGTGCGCCATCACGTGACACCAGTGGCACGACGAGTAGCCCACCGACAGCAGCACCGGGACGTCACGCTCGCGTGCGCTCGCGAACGCCTCGTCGCCCCACGGGTACCAGTCGACCGGATTGTCGGCGTGCTGGCGGAGGTACGGGCTGGTCTCGCCGGCGAGCCGGTTCACGGTGACGGGGTCACGGCGGGGAGATCATGGTGCCGGCACCTGGCTCGCATCGTGCGGGAGGAGCTGCTCCATGGCGGTGCGCTTCGCCCAGCGGTAGTCGGGCTTCCCCGACGGAGAGCGGACGATCGTGTCGACGAACACCGCGTCGCGCGGCGCCTTGTAGCCGGCGATGTGCTTGCGGACGTGCGCGTCGAGCTCGTCGAACGCGGGGCGCGCGCCCTCGCGACCCTGGAGGACGGCGACCACGCGCTCACCCCATCGCGCGTCGGGGACACCCACGACGACCGCGTCGAAGACCTCGGCGTGCGACTTCAGGGCACCCTCGACCTCCTCGGGGTACACCTTCTCGCCGCCAGTGTTGATGGAGACGGAGCCGCGCCCGAGGACGGTGATCGAGCCGTCGGTCTCGATGCGCGCGTGGTCGCCGGGGATCGACCAGCGCACGCCGTCGACCTCCGGGAAGGTGGCCGCGCTCTTCTCGGGATCCTTGTAGTAGCCGAGCGGGATGTGACCCTTGCGGGCGAGCTTGCCGACGACGCCGACGCCGGCAGGCGCGAGGTCGTCGGTGAGGACCGTGTTGTCCGGGCTCATCACGAAGCGAGGCTGCGACGGGATCTCGCCGTCGGCGGTCGCAGCCATCTGGCCCTGACCGCCGGCCTCCGACGAGCCGATGCCGTCGATCACGATCGTGGTCGGGAGGCGGGCCGCGAGCTGGCGCTTGACGGCGGGGGAGAGGATCGCGCCACCCGAGAGGAGCAGCGCGAGGCCCGACACGTCGACCGATCCGTCGAGCTGCTCGAGTGCCTCGACCAGAGGTCGGCCCATCGCATCGCCCACGATCACGAGGAAGTTCACCTGCTCGCGCTCGACGAGGCGCCAGGTCTCGGCCGGGTCCATGTGGCGCGCGGGGTCGATCACGACCGCCCCGCCCGTGTAGAGCGAGCTGAACGCCATCCAGTGCGCCGTGCCGTGCATGAAGGGGCACGCGGGCAGGCAGCGGGTGTTCCCTGCCTCGGCGCGCTCCGCGATCTCGTCGGGCGTCGAGATCGGGTTGCCGACCCCGCCGCCACCGAAGGCGCCGAAGAAGATGTCTTCGTGGCGCCACATCACGCCTTTCGGCATGCCGGTGGTGCCACCCGTGTACAGGATGTACAGATCGTCCGGAGAACGGGGCGCGAAGTCGCGCACCATCGATGCCGCCGCGAGCGCGGGCTCGTAGTCGATGGCGTCGATCGCGGTGGGGTCCCCGTCGGAGTCGTCGTCGACGACGACGAACGTGTGGAGCGCGGAGAGGTCGCCGCGCACCGCGGCGAGCTTCGGCGCGAACTCACGGTGGAACACCACGGCGCCCGCATCTGAGTTGTCGAGGAGGTAGCGCAGCTCGTCCTCGACGTAGCGGTAGTTCACGTTGACGGGGACCGCGCGCAGCTTGAAGGCCGCGAGCATGGCTTCGAGGTACTCGGTGCCGTTGTAGAGGTAGAGGGCGACATGGTCGCCGGCGCCGATACCGCGCTCGGCGAACACGTGGGCGAGCTGGTTGATGCGGTCGTCGGCCTGTCGGAACGTGAGCCGTCGGTCGCCGCAGACGAGCGCCTCACGGTCGGGGACCGTGTCGACGACCCGCTCCCACAGGTCCGCGAGGTTGTACTTCATCACTCCCGCTCTCGGCTGCGCCGGGCCACTCGGGCCCCGACTTGCTGTTCGCAGGGTACCTGCGGCACCGGTGCCCGCCTCCGGCCGGCGGTCGGATCAGACGCCGAGGCGCGCCAGGGCTGCGTCGACGGCGGGCCACGGGTCGGCGCCCGGGTCCGCGCCGGTGCCGGCCTGGTGCCACAGCTCGGTCTCGAGCGGGCCCAGCACGCTCCGCACGACGACGAGCGCCCCGGGGTCGGTTTCGACCCGGTCGCGCAGCGCCGCGAACCGACGCCAGGTCGACGGCTCCGCCAGCGCGGGCGGCGGCCCGCGGACGGGATCGACCGGGACGTAGATGCTCGCGCACGGGCTGCCGAGCGCGACCCAGGCGCGCGCGGGCGTGGCGTCGTCGGCGGGGAGCTCGGCGATCATCGACGACGTCGTCGTCTCGACGATGAAGCCGGGCTCGTTCACGTGGAAGCAGACCGTGAACCCGTGCAGCTCTGGGTCGACGCCGCGGGGGAGCGCTGAGCAGTCGCCGGGAGGACTCCCCGGTGCACCCCACGGCCCGTTGCCGTGGTTGCGCAGGGTCGCGGCAAGATCGGCGGGTGTGAGCATCGACGCGCTCGTCGCGATGCACGCGCGTGTCGCGTCGAGCCGGTCGTCCGACGGCACCGTCGGGACGTTCGGGTCGCGCCACGCGTCGAAGTCGGCGCCCGGTGCGACGTCGACCGACGCGCGTGTCCAGTCGGTGCCGAGCACGACACGGTTCGAGATGGCGGCCGCGTCGTCGACCGGGCGCGCGGCCCAGGTGCGGCCGCTCGTCTCGAGGATCCACGCGCGGCGCGGATCCGCGATGAGGAACGACGACCAGTACGGGTCGTCCTTGCCCTCCGCACACCGCCCGCCCTGCCCGTGGAGCTCGAGCAGGTCGGTCATGACGGTGAGCGCGTCGTCGGCGGTCGTCGCGCGCTCCAGCCCCAGCCGCACGAGATCCATCCCCGTGAGCGCCGGCGGTGCCGCGTGCGGGTCGTCGATGGTGAAGATGCGCTCGTTGCCGATCGCGACACGATGCTCGTTGAGGCCGTGCTCGAATCCCCACATCCATGCCGGGCGCGATCCGATCAGTGCGTGCGCGCCCTCGTCGGGGATCTCGAGGTGCGTCGTGTGGAGCCGGCCGCCGGCAGGGCGGCCGTCGTGTGCCTCGACGACCTGCACCTCGTCACGCGGTCGATCCGAGTTCTTCCCGAACAGCGTCCGACCCGTCCGAGCCGTCCGTCCCGTCCGTCCGGGACGCCCCGCCCCGCCCCGATCGATCGCCACCAGCGTGTCGCACACACCCCCATCTTGATGCGTCTCTCGACCCGCCCCACGACGGTGAGGGACGCATCCAGATGGGGGTGGTTCGGCGCCTACGTGAGCTGGGCGGCGAGGTGGGCCGGGTTCAGGGGCTCGCCGGTGGCGTGCTCGACGAGGTGGTCCCAGCGCAGCGATGCGCCCGGGGCGAAGAACCGGTCGACGAGGAAGCGGCCGGCTTTCGGCTGCTCGACGAGCCCGCCCGTCTCGCGGGCGAGGGTCGCGTGGAGCTGCGATGCGACGAGCTCCCCGTAGAGGTAGTTCTGGTAGTAGACGGGCACGACCGCGAGGTGGATCTTCGAGGCCCAGTCGGGCGCGTGCCGGTCGTCGGGGCGTCGGACGTGCTGGTACCGCTCGACGAGGTCCCACCACAACGTGTCGAGATCGCGCTCGGGGTCCTCGTAGAGCAACCGCTCGAAGCTTGTGACCACGAGCACCCAACGGGCGAACGTCAGCAGCGACGCGCGCCGCGCGCCCTCGAGGCGGGGGCCCAGCGCCTCGAGCTCGGCGGGTGACAGACCCGCGACGCGTGCGAGCCACGCCGGGTCGCGAGCGAGCCGGCCGAAGAGCATCGCGATGCCCTCGGTGCTCAGCGCGTGCGACGCGCCGCGCAGGAGCCACGGGAGGTCGCGTCGGACCTCCCGGTCGTAGATCCCGTGACCGAACTCGTGGAGCATCGTGTCCATCCACCGCTCGTTCGGCTCGACGTTGCACAAGACCCTGACGTCGCCCTCGCGGTCCATGTCGATGCAGAAGGCGTGCTGGCTCTTGCCGTCGCGCGCGTACAGGTCGCTGCGCTCGAGCACGGGCGCGACGTCGAGGCCGAGCCCCTCGTACGTCCGCAGGGTGAGCGCGACGAGGTCGCGGTCGGCGAACGCGGGATCGAGGTCGACGGCCCCGCTCGTCGGCGGGTCCTGGAAGAACGGCTCGTCGAGGTGCCAGGGCCGCAGCTCCTCCTCGGCGCATCCGAAGCGCGCCATCAGAGCGTGGTCGAGATCGGCCTTCCACGCGAGGAAGGGGACGCTCGTCTGGCGGTCGACCTCGTCCAACGTGGCCAGCAGGCGGTCTTCCTCCATCTCGCCCGTCGCGAGCGCCAGGGCGAAGTGGTCGCGGTAGCCGAGCATCTGGGCCGCTTCGTTGCGGAGCCGGGCAAGCTCCCGCACCCGCTCGGCGACCTCGGTCCCGATCTGCTTCGACGCCTCCCAGGCCCGGCGGCGCAGATCGCTGTCGTCGCTCGTCCGCAGGATCTCGAGGATCGTGTTGTCGTCGACGCGTTCGCCGTCGAGCTCGCCGCGGAACGTGGTGTATGCGGTCTCGACCGCGGTCTCGAGCTCGACGAGGCGGCGCCGCAGGTCCTCGGGGACCTGGTGGGGCGCGAAGGCGTCGTGGAGCATCTCGAGCTGGCGGCGCACGATCGGCTCGACGTCGTCGGCATCGAGTGCGGCCCGGATCGCGGCGAAGGCGTCGGCGTCAGCGAGCGCGGCTCGGTGCGCGAGGTCGGCCTCGGTCCGGCGGCGCTCGGTCTCCTCGGAGACCGCCGTGTTCGAGTCCCACCAGGCGTGCGCGAGCTCGACCGCGAGCGGACGCACCCTTGCCTCGAGCTCCGCGACCAGCTCCGTCGACGTGGTCATGGGCCGGAAGTGTACGGCTGTGTCGCGGCGCTACTTGAACCAGATGCGCTGGTAGTCGCGGCTCTGGGGGTGCAGCAGGAGCGCGACGAGGGCGCCGTCGAAGAACAGGGTGAGGATCAACGGGAACTCGAAGACGTCGGAGCGGGCGAAGGCGACGAGCACGATCACCTGGAGGATCGCGGCGGCGACCGCGAGCCCGTATCCCCACTTCTTCTCGTTGGCGATGCCGTAGCCGCCGAAGCCCAGCCCGAAGACCATGAACAGCCCGAGCAGCGACGCACCGCCCCCGAACGCGCCGAGCAGCCCGAAGGCGGCGTCGAGGTAGCAGAGCAACGTCGCGATGACGAGGGTCTGCGGCTGGAACTGGTTGACGAACTTCCGATCGTTCACGAGTCCATTGTGGTCGACGGTGACGGGGCACCGGGGATCAGCCGCGTGCGCAGCTGACCGCACGCCGCGTCGATGTCCACGCCGCGCGTCTGGCGCACCGTGGCCTGCACCCCGTGGCCGCGCAGACGCTCTGCGAGGTCGCGCAGGCGGGCACCCCCGGGTCTGCGCCCGCCGTAGCCCGCAGTCGGGTTGAGCGGGATCAGGTTGACGTGTGCGCCGCCGACCCCTGGCCATGCGCCGAGAAGGCGCCCGAGCTGGTCGATCTGGCGAGGTGCGTCGTTGACGCCCGCGATGCACGCGTATTCGAAGGTGACGCGCCGGCCGCGCGCGCCCGCGACCTCGGCGGCCGCGTCGAGCACCTCGGCGATGGGGTAGCGCTGGTTCAGCGGCACGAGCTCGCTGCGCAGCGCGTCGTTCGGGGCGTGCAACGACACCGCGAGGGTGACGGGGAGGGGCGCATCGGCCAGGCGCCGCATGCCGGGGACGACACCGACCGTGCTCACGGTGATCCGGCGCGCCGAGATGCCGAGATCGCCGTGGAGCCGCTCCACCGACGACCACACCTCGTCGTAGTTCGCCAACGGCTCGCCCATCCCCATGTACACGACGTTGCTGACGCGCTGAGGCGACGCATGCGCGGCACGCACGACCTGCTCCACGATCTCGCCCGACGTGAGATGGCGCTCGAACCCGGCTTGACCGGTGGCGCAGAACGAGCACGCCATCGCGCAGCCGGCCTGGGACGAGACGCAGACGGACGCGCGAGTCGCGGAGCGCATCAGGACGGTCTCGACCTGCGCCCCGTCGTCACCTGCGGCCCAGAGCCACTTGCTCGTGAGCTCGTCCGTGCTCGTCGCGTCGGCGATCTGCTCCAGCGCGAGCGGCAGGGCTTCGGCGAGCCGCGCGCGGAGCGTGCGGGGGAGCGCACTCGCGTCCTCGAGCGCGGTAGGGGCTCGGTACAACGCGTCCCAGATCTGGTCGCCTCGGTACCGCGGCTCCCCCCACTCCTCGAGCAGCGCCGCGATCTCTTCGCGGTCGGCGCCGTAGCGGGTGCTCATGGCACGTCGCGCGCGTACGCGCGGTCGGTACGGCTGATCGTGAACCCGAGCTCGTCATACAGGGTGACGGCCTTGGCATTCGCGGCGTCGACGAAGAGCATCCCGCACGTCGCGCCGTGCTCGTGGAGCGACGCGAGGCCGTCGACGACGAGCGCACGACCGAGACCGAGGCGCTTGTGGTCGGGGTCGACGCCGATGACGTAGATCTCCCCGAGGGCTTCGGGCTCACGTGGTGGCGCGGGTGGGTGCACCTTCGTCCAACAGAAGCCGGTGAGCGCGTCGCCGAGCCACGCGAGCAGGAAGCCCGCCGGGTCGAACCACGGCTCTGCCTCGCGGCGGCGGAGCGTCTCGAGCGTCCAACCGCGCTGATCGGGGTCGTCGACGAACGAGCGGTTGTTGACGGTGAGCCAGGCCGCCTCGTCGATCCCCGGCCGGAAGGGGCGCACCTCGACGCCGGCGGGCCACGCCGCGTCGACAGCCGCGGGCAGCGGCAGGGGCACCCGCATCTGGTGCAGCTCGCGGTCGAGGGTGAAGCCCGCGGCGGCCGCGAACCGATCGGTGGAGCTGTCGGCGCCGAACACCCACAGGAGCAGGCTGCGCCCGCGGAGTGCAGGGTCGTGCAGGGCAGCGTCGACGAGCGCGCGCTCGATGCCCTCGTCGAGATGGCCCGGATCGACGGCGACCGCCATCGCGATGGGATCGTCGTCGTCGTTCTCGGGGGGCGCGACGTGCAGTGCGCCCACCGCGTCACCGTCGATCGCCGCGACGACCACTGCCGATCCGGGCGTCGGGGCGGCAAGGTCGCGCCGGACGGAGTCGCCGACGACGGGATGGCCGGCGGCGCCCGCCGCGGCGTCGGCGAGCCGCTGGACGATCGCGGCGTCGGCGGGCGCGACGGGTCGTCGCACCGAGACGTCGATCATGACCGCGAGGCTACGACCTCGGCGTCGGAGGCCCGCGCGTGCCAGGCTCACGGCATGGCGCGACCCCGAGGTGCACAGGCGCGCGCAACCGTCGTCATCGAGCGGCTGCGAGACGAGTATCCGGGCAGTGCCACCGACCTGTGCGCGCTCGTGCACGACGACCCGTTCCAGCTCCTCGTCGCGACGATCTTGTCGGCGCAGTGCACCGACGAGATGGTCAACAAGGTCACGCCCGCGGTGTTCGCGAGGTACCCGACGCCAGCCGACCTCGCCGAGGCTTCTCCTGCCGAGGTCGAGGAGCTGATCCATGCGACGGGGTTCTTCCGACAGAAGACGAAGAGCCTGATCGGCATGGCGACGGCGCTGGAGGAACGCTTCGGCGGCGAGGTGCCGACCGAGCTCGACGACCTCGTGACGTTCCCCGGCGTCGGGCGCAAGACGGGCAACGTGATCCGCTCCGTCGCGTTCGGACTCCCGGGGCTGCCCGTCGACACTCACGTCGGACGGCTCGCCCGTCGGCTCAAGCTCACGAGCGAGGACGACCCGGTGAAGGTCGAGCACGACCTCGGCGTCCTCGTCGAACCCGATGAGCGCGGCGCCCTGTCGCTGCGCCTGATCCTCCACGGCCGGGCCGTCTGCGGGGCCCGCCGCCCCCGATGCGACGAGTGCCTCCTCGCCGACATCTGCCCGTCGGCGTTCAAGGTCTGACCGCGATCGCCTCGGGGTCTGCGTCAGTCGTTGAGACGGGTGGTGGCGCGCTCGAGGGTGCGGCGGGCGGTCATCAGGGCCCGCTCGCTCGCGAACAGGTCGTCGGCGACGGCGGAGTCGTCGGAGTCGTCGTAGCGGGTCGCGAGCTTGGTCACGCGCTCCACGAGCTCGTCGAGCTGCGCGCGGAGCGTCGAGAGCTCGGCGCGGTCCGAGTCGGCGCGGTCCGAGGCGGGAGTCACGCCGGCGAGCCTATGCGGCGGAATGACAGGCCGATTCAGCCATGTCCACGGTTACGATGAACGCGCTCCCATGCTCACCCGGTTCGACCTCCGCGGCTCCATCACCGATCTCGACGCGGTGCTCGCACGTTCCGACGCGGCTGATGCTGCAGCCGAGCAGGTCCGCGCCGACGTGCGTGCGATCGTCGACGACGTGCGCGCCCGGGGCGACGCCGCCCTGCGCGAGCTGACCGAGCGCTTCGACGGCGCGGTCATCGACGACCTGCGCGTCGCCGATACGGAGCAGAGGGCCGCGCTCGACTCGATCGATCGCGACGTGCGGGCCGCGCTCGAGTACGCGGCGGGCGAGATCGAGGCGTACCACGAGGCCCAGGTCACGCCGGAGCTCGACCTCGACCGCGCCGGTGTGCACCTCCAGGAGCGGGTCGTTCCCGTCGATCGTGCCGGGTGCTACGTGCCGGGTGGGCGGGCGAGCTACCCGTCGTCAGTGCTCATGACCGCGATCCCGGCCCGGGTCGCGGGGGTCGGCGAGATCGTGCTGTGCGTCCCGCCCGATCGCGATGGCGCGCTGGCGCAGGCGACCCTCGCGGCCGCCGCGCTGGCCGGCGTGGACGAGGTGTACCGGGTCGGCGGTGCCCAGGCGATCGCGGCTCTCGCCTACGGCACGGAGTCGATCCGCCCGGTCGACGTCGTCGTCGGACCGGGCAACGCGTACGTCGCCGCGGCGAAGCGCGAGGTCGCGGGCGTCGTCGGCATCGAGTCGCTCGCGGGCCCGTCGGAGGTCGTCGTCGTCGCCGACGACACCGCGGCTCCCGATCTCGTGGCGATCGACCTCCTCGCCCAGGCCGAGCACGGGCCCGGGGGTGCGGCGCTCCTCGTGACGTGGTCGGACGCACTCGCCGCGAAGGTCAGCGACGCCGTCGAGCGTCTCACCGAGGCGGCACCCCGTCGCGCCGAGATCGAGGCGAGCTTGCGCGAGGGCGGTCTCGTCGTCGTCGTTGACGGCCCCGACGATGCACTCCGGGTGGTGAACGCGGTCGCGCCGGAGCACCTCGAGCTCATGACCGCCGACCCGGAGTCGTTGGTCGACGGTGTGCGCAACGCGGGTGCGGTGTTCTGCGGGCCGTGGGCTCCTGCCGCGATCGGCGACTACGTCGCGGGTGTGAACCACGTCCTTCCCACGGCACGTACCGCGCGGTTCGCCAGTGCGTTGCGCGTCGACGACTTCTGCAAGCACATGCACGTCGTCACGGTCAGCGAGACCGCGCTTCGTCGCGTCGCGGCCCACGTCGAGGTGCTCGCCGCCGTCGAGGGACTCGACGAGCACGCCCGGTCGATCACGATGCGGGTCGACCCGTCATGACGCTGCCCGAGCCGCGTCCCGGCATCGTCGAGCTCTCGGGATACCACTCGCCCCAGCTCGACGTCGACGTGCGCCTCAACACGAACGAGAGCCCCTACCCGCCGCCGCCGGAGTTCACCACGGCGTGGCTCGATGCCCTGCGCGACGTCCCGCTGCACCGGTATCCGGATCGGGCAGCGCTGGAGCTCCGCACCGCGCTCGCGGCCGGCGTCGCGCAGCCGGTCGAGCGCGTGTTCTGCGCCAACGGCTCCAATGAGGTGCTCCAGACCATCCTCCTCACCTACGGCGGCGCGGGTCGGCGCGCGTTGGTGTTCGAGCCGACGTATGCGCTCCACTCCCACATCGCGCGCATCACCGGCACCGAGGTCGTCGCGGGGGAGCGCTCGAGCGACTTCACCGTGTCGCCGACCGAGGCGCGGCTGCTGATCGAGGCCGAGCGCCCAGCCGTCGTGTTCCTGTGCAGCCCCAACAACCCGACCGGGACGGTCGAGCCGAGGACGACCGTCGATGCGCTGCTCAGCGCGGTCGTCGATCACGGCCCGGGGATGCTCGTCGTCGACGAGGCGTACGGCGAGTTCGCCGACTGGAGCGCCATCGAGCTCGTCGCCGACGACGTCCCGCTGGTCGTCGCGCGCACCTACTCGAAGGTGTGGTCGCTCGCGGCCCTTCGTCTCGGCTTCGCCGTCGGGCCGGCGCCGATCGTCGCGGAGCTCGAGAAGGTCGTGCTGCCGTACCACCTCTCCGCGGCGACGCAGCTCGCCGGTACGACCGCGCTCGCGTTCGACGGGCAGATGCGAGAGCGGGTCGACGCGCTGGTCGCCGAGCGGCGCCGCCTGGCCGTGGAGCTCGGCCACCTGCCCGGGCTCACCGTCTACCCGTCGGGGGCCAACTTCGTGCTCGTACGCTTCGACGGTGATGGTCACGCACTCTGGAAGCGGCTCGTCGACGAAGGGGTGCTCGTGCGCGACTTCTCCCGGTGGCCGCGTCTCGACGACTGCCTGCGGATCACAGTCGGCACACCCGAGGAAGACGACCGTCTCGTCGCGGTGCTCCGCGGCGCGGTCCTGAAGGAGCACGCAGGCCCATGACGGAATCCCGCCGCGCCGAGCGGCGCCGCTCCACCAAAGAGACGTCGATCGAGATCGACCTCGCGCTCGACGGCACGGGCACCGCGTCGGCGGCGACCGGTATCCCGTTCTTCGACCACATGCTGGAGCAGCTCGGCAAGCACGCGCGCTTCGACCTGCGGATCGTGGCGGAGGGCGACCTCGAGGTCGACCTCCACCACACGGTCGAGGATGTCGGCATCGCGCTCGGCGAATGCCTGAAGGAAGCGCTCGGCGACAAGGCCGGGGTGCGTCGGTTCGCGTCGTCGGTCGTCCCGCTCGACGAAGCCCTCGTCCAGGTGGCGCTCGACCTCTCGGGGCGCCCGTTCCTCGTCTACGACGTCGATCCGGTGGTGGAGTGGATCGGCACGTTCGACGTCCAGCTCTGCGAGGAGTTCTGGCGCGCCTTCACGGTCGCATCGGCGATCACGTTGCACGTCCGCTCCTTGACCGGTCGTAACGGCCACCACGTCGTCGAGGCATCGTTCAAGGGCGTGGCCGTCGCGCTGCGCGACGCTGTCCGCATCGAGGGCGCGGGCGTGCCCAGCACGAAGGGCACCTTGTGAGCGCGGCGCGCATCCGGTGACGTTCACGCTCTACCCGGCCATCGATCTGCGTGCGGGGCGCGCAGTTCGCCTGCACCAGGGCGACTTCGATGCCGAGACCGTCTACGACGACGACCCGGTCGCGGTCGCGCACGCCTTCGCGACGGCGGGCGCCGAGTGGCTGCACATCGTCGACCTCGACGCGGCGCGCACCGGTGAGCCGGCGAACCTCGCGAAGATCGAGGCGATCGCTGCGGCAGTGCCGTGCAAGGTGCAGGCCGGTGGCGGTGTCCGCAGCATCGAGGCGGCGGGCGCGCTGCTCGCGTCGGGTGCCGACCGGGTCGTGGTCGGTACGGCAGCCGTCGAGCGCCCCGGGCTCGTCGAGGAGCTGTGCCTCCTGCATCCGGATGCGATCGCCGTCGGTCTCGACGCCCGCGGCCGCGACGTCGCGGTGCGGGGGTGGACCGACGCCTCGGGGACCGATCTGCTCGAGCTCGTGGCGCGCTTCGAGGACGTCGGTGTGGCTGCGCTCGTCGTGACCGAGATCCACCGCGACGGCACGATGGAGGGCCCCTCGCTCGACCAGCTCCGGCTCGTCCTGGCGGCGACCGAGGCGCCGGTGATCGCCAGCGGGGGCGTGGGGTCGCTCGGCGACCTCGCGGCGCTTGCGGGTGTGCAGGTGGGCGATCGTCGCCTCGCCGGCGCCATCGCCGGGAGGGCGATCTACGAGGGCCGCTTCACCGTGGCCGAGGCGCTGGCGAGCCTCGCTCCCTGAGCGGTCGGACGGCCGGTGAGCACGTTCGGGTGCCGGTCGCTCCCGAAGGGGGTACGTTCCCGGTCAACGGCCGCGCGGGCCGTCCGGTCACCAGCATCCGGTCACCAGCATCCGGGACACCGGCATCCGGGACATCTGGCCAGCACCTGGGAGAAGGAGGTCGCTGATGAACGAAGTCGTCGACGAGGGATTCCTGCGGCGCTACCGCGAGCTGCTCGACGCGGAGGACACCGCCTTCGACGGGCTCGAGCACGCCTTCGAGGAGGGCGATCGAGCCCACTTCGAAGCCGACCTCTCGCGGTGGCGCTCCACGGTGGAGCGCCGGCGAGCGTTCCTCGAACGTCACGAGGTCACGACCGCGCTGACCGCCTGACGGTCTGAGCTCGACCGCCGGGGTTCAGCCGGCGCGCGCCGCCACCGCACGCTCGACGGCGTCGAGCAGGCGCGGCGCGACCCACTCGGGGCCGTCGCCCTCGTAGTGCCCACCGTCGCGTGGACGCAGGCGGATGCCGTCGACGTACTCGGGGCACGGCGGTCCGCTCGGGCAGACGATCGACGCGAGATCCACGACCGAGACCGTGTCGGGGTGGCGCGCGGCGAACTGGCGGTACAGGTCGTTGAGGTGCTCGGCCCGGTGGTCTTCGGCGGCGTTGCGCACCTGGGTGTCGCTGTGCTCGGCACGTGGGGTGTTGGTCACGAGCAGGAGCTGGGCACCGTCCTTCGTGATGTGTGCGTATGACTCCTCGAATTTCTCGAGCAACGCGGCGTCCCCGCGCTTCGTCCCGAACTTGTACAGCGTGCCGTCGACGATGCGGTCGGTCATCTCCCACGTGCTGAGCCACAAGACGGTCGTGGGTGCCCGGGTGCTCACGGCGAGGTCGAGGTAGTCGATCGTCCCGTCGGAGCACCCGCGACCCCAGGGCACCTCGGTGCCGTCGTCGAGCGCGGGGACGCCGGTCACCATTCCGCACCCGGGGCGGCTCGCGGACGAGAGCTCGATGCCGCGCGTCGCGGCCGCAGCCTGGACTGCATCGCTGAGCGACCCCGCGACCGAGTCGCCGAGGAGCAGGACCCGGCCGAGCTCCGCCGGGGGTGCGGGCGTCCCGGGGTCGGTCGTCGGCGTGTCCTTCCCCGGCCCGCTCTCGAGGACGGTCTGGGGCGCGGCGGCGAGGAAGTCGGGTGGCTCCACCGCTCCCGCGGTGAGCACGATCGAGATGATCGCGACGACGACGAACGCCGAGGGCGCCGCGACCCGCGCGACCCACCCCTTCGGCATGCGGTGACGGATCGGTCGTTCGACCAGATAGAACGATGCCGTCGCGAGGCCGAACGTCACCGCCAGGCGGACGAGGGCGAGGTCCCAGCCCGCGAGACCCGTACGCGGCTCCGACAGGGCGACGACTACCGGCCAGTGCCAGAGGTAGAGGCCGTACGAGATCATCCCGACCCACCGCATCGGGCGCACCGACAGCACGCGCCCGACGGGTGACGACGCGGGCTGGACGATCGCGAGGATCACGAGCGCGGTCGCGACCGCGAAGAGCAAGAACCCACCGTGGTACAGCCAGGCGTCGCGGTCGGTCGTCGCCATGAACGCCCAGACGCTGAACGCCGCACCAGCGATGCCGAGCACCTGCACGCCACGCTGCTGCGACGCGGTCTTCGGCGCCCAGCGCGCCAGGATGATCGCGAGCAGCACTCCGACGAGGAGCTGGCTCGCGCGTGAGTCGGTGCCGTAGTACGCGCGTGAGGGGTCGGTGGAGTCGAACGTGAGCACCATCACGGCGAACGACGCCGCGATGCCGGCCACGGACACGCCGGTCAGCACGCGGGTCCGTCCCCGCCCGAGCTTCATCGCACCGAAGAAGATGAGCGGCCAGAACAGGTAGAACTGCTCCTCGATCGCGAGCGACCACGCATGGCGCAGCGGCGATGCCTCGCTGAAGAGATCGAAGTACGACTGGCCCGAGCCGATGAGGTGCCAGTTGGCGCCGTAGAACAGCGTCCAGAGCATGTCGGACCGGAGCAGGTCGAACCGCGTGGGGCTCGCCTCGAAGTGCACCCAGAGCCCGACCGCGATGAGCACGAGGAACAGCGCCGGGAGCAGACGCTTCGCCCGTCGCGCCCAGAACGCGAGCAGGTCGAGCGTGCGGGTGCGCCCCCACTCCGTCAGGAGCAGTGAGGTGATGAGGTAGCCGGAGAGGACGAAGAAGGTGTCGACGCCGAGGAACCCACCTTCGAAGCCGTTCGCACCGAAGTGAAATGCCATGACGGCGCCGACCGCGACCGCGCGGAGGCCGTCGAGCGCCGGCTTGTGGCCGAAGGTCGTGGGGAGCGCCTCGCGCGCGGGCGCGCGGGGATCGGTCACCGGCGAAGCGGGCTCTGCCCGTGGGCCGGACGAGGCGTCGTTTGCGGCGCCGACCAGTGGAGGCGTTCGTCGGGGGGCATCGCCGGGTCGAATCTACCGGGCGACCCTGGTGATCAGGCGGTCAGCCGCCGCGACGACGGCGTCGGTGCGGCCCACGAAGAAGTGGCTCGCGCCCGGCACGGTCTCGACCGTCGTGGCCGTCCAGCCCTCCCCCACGGCCGCGATCTCCTCCGGGGGGCGGACCTCGTCGTGCTCGGCCAGCACGAGGTGCTTGGGCCGGGGATCGGCCGCGACCGGGCCGACCTCGGCGAAGCGCAACGGCGGTGCGATGGCCAGCCACGCGGCGAGCCGGTCGTCGTGCACGGAGAGCGTGACGTCGCCGCCGAACGACCACCCGGCGAGGACGATCGGGATGCCGTCGGGGACCGCCGCGACCAGGGCGTCGACGGCCGCGACGGCGTCGGCACGCTCGCCCCGACCCTCGCCGTGCACGCCGGTGCTGCCCTCGACGCCGCGGAAGTTGAACCGGAGGCACGCGACCCCGCGTGCGGGCAGCGTGCGGAACAGCTCGGAGATCACGATCGAGCGCATCGTCCCGCCGTACTGCGGGTGGGGGTGGCACAGGACCGCAGCGGCGCGCGGAGTGTCGGGAGGACGCGCGAGCTCGGCTTCGAGGACGACGTCGCGGACGACGCGCAGCTGGAGCGGCTCCGCTGTCGGAGCGGTCGGGTCGGGCACCGCCGCGATGGTACGCGGGCGATAGGTTCGCGGCCGATGCCGACCCGCTTCCAGCGCGACACAGCCGTCGAGCGCGCCGACGACGGCTCGTACGGCGCGCGCCTCGATCCCGCGTGGGGCGTCCAGCGCGGCCCGAATGGTGGGTACCTCGCAGCCGTGATCCTGCGCGCGATGACCGCGACGGTCGACGACCCGACCCGCGCGCCGCGGTCGTTGACCATCCACTACGCCGCGCCACCGGAGGAGCGCGAGGTCGTGGTGCGCACGTCGATCGAGCGTGCGGGTCGCTCGCTGACCTCGGTGTCGGCGCGGATGACCCAGGACGACCGGACCATCGCGATCGCGATGGCCGCGTTCTCGAAGCCGCGCGAGGGCCCCGAGTTCTGCGATCTCGAGGCTCCCGACGTGCCGCCCCCAGAACGGCTCGCCGCGCCGGTGGTCCACGACGAGGCACCGCCGATCGCGCGCCGCTGGGACGTGCGCTGGGCGGTCGGTGAGCACCCCTTCGAGGGCGAGCAGTCCCACGAGGCGCTCGGCGGGGGCTGGATCCGGCTGGAGGAGCCCCAGCAGCTCGACGCGACGGCGGTCGCGGCGCTCACCGACGCATGGATCCCTCCGGTGTTCAGCCGGACGAAGGAGCCGCTCGTCGTGCCGACGATCGATCTCACGGTGCACTTCCGGGCCGCGCTCCCGCATGCGGGCCTGCCTGACGACGGGTTCCTGCTCGCGGTGTTCCGTACGCGCGCGGCGGCCGAGGGCTTCCTCGAGGAGGACGGCGAGGTGTGGGCCGCCGACGGGACGCTGCTCGCGCAGAGCCGCCAGCTCGCGGCGATCCTGCCGATGCGCTGACGCCCCGCATGTCGGTCGGGCGTGCCGGCGGTGAGCACACCGGTCAGTCGGTGATGCCTGCCTGGTCGAGCACGAACGCGAGCACGAGCGCCTCCTCGCGCCACGACTCGTAGCGCCCCGACGGCCCGTGGTGGCCTGCGCCGAGCTCGGTCTTGAGGTACAGGGGCGCCCGGGGGCTCGTGACCGTCGCGCGCAGCCGCGCGACCCACTTCGCCGGCTCCCAGTACTGGACCCGGGGGTCGTTGAGGCCCGCGGTCACGAGCAGCGACGGGTACTGCTGGTCGCGCACGTTGTCGTACGGCGCGTATCCCTTGATGTAGTCGTACATCTCCGGGTCGTGCACCGGGTCGCCCCACTCCTCCCACTCCGTGATCGTGAGGGGGAGCGTCTCGTCGAGCATCGTGGTGAGGCAGTCGACGAACGGGACCTCGGCCACGACGGCGCGGAACAGGTCGGGGCGGAGGTTGGCGACCGCACCCACGAGCAACCCGCCCGCGCTGCCGCCTCTCGCGACGAGCCGCTCCGGAGCGGTGTATCCCTCCGCGACGAGGTGCTCGGCCGCCGCGATGAAGTCGGTGAACGTGTTGCGCTTGCGATCGAGCTTGCCGCCCTCGTACCAATGACGGCCGAGCTCGCCGCCACCGCGCACGTGCGCGATCGCGAACACGACCCCACGGTTGAGCAGGCTGACGCGCGAGGTCGAGAACGTCGGGTCGATCGAGATCTCGTAGGAGCCGTAGCCGTAGAGCAGCATCGGCGCAGTCCCGTCGAGTGGGAGGCCGCGGCGGTGCACGAGCGAGACGGGCACCAGCGTCTGGTCGGGTGCGGGCGCCCAGACGCGGTGCGTCTCGAACTCGGATGCGTCGTACCGGGCGACGGGCTGGACCTTCACGATCTCGCGGGTGCGGGCGCGCACGTCGTAGTCGACGTCGGTCGTCGGCGCGACGAGCGACGTGTAGCCGTACCTCAGGGTCGTCGTCTCGAACTCGGGGTTCGCGCCGACCCAGGTCGAGTACACGTCCTCGGGCATCTCGACCACGTGCGCGTCGTCGACCGGATCGGCGTCCGCGTCGAGCGGGAGCACGCGGAGCTGCTCGAGGCCGGCCGCGCGCTCCGAGAGCACGAGGTGCCCGGCGAACGCGTCGACGTCGGCGAGCCGGACGTCGGGTCGGTGCGGGAGCAGCTCCCG
Organism: Acidimicrobiia bacterium; assembly: GCA_040902705.1. Lineage (GTDB taxonomy): Bacteria > Actinomycetota > Acidimicrobiia > IMCC26256 > PALSA-555 > DATBSK01. Next base: position 19,559 of record JBBDWT010000111.1, read on the forward strand.
CCACTCCGATCGAGCCGTCGAGGCGGCCGGAGCGGTCATCAGCTTGAAGTTCTCGGCGTCGTCGGCGTTGGTGAGCACGAACAGCCGATCACCGCGCTCGGGATCGTGATGGTGCTCGACGTGATACTCCAGTCCCTGCTCGCGCGGCGCGACGAGGTGTGGAGGCTGTGTCGGGTCGTCCGCGTCGATCAGGCGCACCTCGGTCGTCAGCTTCGACTCCGACGTCGCGATGAGCACCTTGTCGCTCCGCGCCCGGCCGATGCCGAGGTAGTAGCGCTCGTCGTCCTCCTGGAGCACGAGCACGTCGCTGTCCGTCGGCGAGCCGATCACGTGGCGCCATATCTGGTGCGGCCGCATCGCGTCGTCCGGGCGGACGTAGAAGATCGTGCACCCGTCGTTCGCCCAGGCGAGCCCGTCGTAGACGCCGGGCACCTCGTCGGGGAGGTCGGCGCCCGTGTCGAGGTCGCGGAATCGGAGCGTTGCACGCTCGCCGCCGTCGACATCGACGCTGTAGGCGAGCAGCCGCTGGTCGGGTGCGAGCGAGAGGCCCCGCAGCACGAAGTAGTCGTGGGGTGCCGCCGCGTCGTTCTCGTCGAGGACGACCTGCTCACCCGACGGGCCGCCCGGAGCCGCGTCGGGATCCGGGAGCGATGCCGAGCCGCGCCCGTCGCGCGCGTCGTGGGGACGCCGGCAGTGCACCGCGTAGTCACGTCCCTCGATCGTGCGCGTGAAGTACTCCCAGTCGCCACGCCGGACCGGAGCGGAGACGTCGGTCTCGCGGACGCGCGCCTTGATCTCCTGGAACACCGTCTCGCGCAGCTCTACGTCGCGGGCGAGCCCAGCGTCCGTGTACGCGTTCTCTGCCTCGAGGTACGCGAGCGCCTCGGGGTCGTCGCGGTCGCGCAGCCAGTACCAGTCGTCGACGCGCTCGTCGCCGCCGTGCCGGAGCACGTGCGGCCGGCGCGGCGCGATCGGCGGGACGGGCGGCGGAGTCGGCCGCGGAGCCACCTCGGACATGAGCAGCGCAGTCTCGCGCTCGAAAACGTCGGGGGGAGTCGTCGAGGGCGACGGCTACGCTCGGTTGCGCGATGAGCACGAGCGCCACGCCGATCCAGGCGACCGAGGAAGAGATCGCCGGGCTCCGGTGGGACGCCGACGGCCTCGTCGCCGCGATCGTCCAGGAGCAGGGCACCGGGCGGGTGCTCATGATGGCCTGGATGAACGAGGAGGCGCTCCGGCGCACGCTGGCCGAGGGCCGCACCGTGTTCTGGAGCCGGAGCCGCCAGGAGCTGTGGCGCAAGGGCGACACCTCGGGCGATCGCCAGTGGCTCCGGGGCGCGTCCTACGACTGCGACGGTGACGTGCTCCTGCTGGTCGTCGAGCAAGAGGGCCGCGGCGCCTGCCACACCGGCGAGCGCTCGTGCTTCTTCCGCGCGTTCGGCGACGGCTCCGTGCCCGGGCCCCGGTGAGCCCGGCGGGCGCGGTCCGGCCGTCGCGCGACGACTTCCGCGCGCTCGCGCGCGACCACACCGTGGTGCCGGTCTGGCGGGAGGTCCTCGCCGACCTCGAGACGCCCGTCTCCGCCTTCGTCAAGCTCGTCGGCGCCGACGCCGACGGCCCGCCCGGATTCCTCCTCGAATCGGTCGAGCACGCCGAACGCTGGGGGAGGTTCTCGTTCCTCGGCCGTGATCCGGCCGCGACGCTCGTCGTGCGCGGCCGGCGGGTCGAGGTCGAGGGCGACCTGCCGGCCGACGTGCCGCGCGACCAGGGGGCGCTCGCGGCGATCGAGGCGCTGCTGGCGTGTCATCGGGCGCCGACGATCGCCGAGCTCCCTCCGTTCCACGGCGGCATCGTCGGCTACCTCGGTTACGACGTCGTCCGCGAGATCGAGCACCTGCCCGACATCCCGCGCGACGATCTCGGGCTCCCCGACGCGGTGCTCTCGCTCACCGGCCACGTCACGGCGTTCGACCACTATCGCCAGCGGCTCTGTCTCATCGAGAACGTGTTCCTGGCCGATGGGGTGCGCGACGAGGCATCGATCGATGCGGCGTACGACCGTGCGGCCGCGCGCCTCGACGAGCTCGTCGACGAGCTCGCGCGCCCGCTCCCGTACGTGCCGTCACCGCCTCCGGCCGACGAGGAGTTCGAGCTGCCCGAGGTCCGGTCGTCGATGGGGGGCGGCATGTACCGCGACGCCGTCGAGGTGGCGCGGGAGCACATCCTTGCCGGCGATGCGTTCCAGATCGTCCTCGCACAGCGGTTCGACGTCGAAGGTGAGCTCGATCCGTTCGACGTCTACCGCGTGCTGCGCCAGGTCAACCCGTCGCCGTACATGTACGTCGTCCGTCACGCCGAGGCGACGCTCGTGGGCTCGTCGCCCGAGCCGATGGTGCAGGTGCTCGACGGTCGCGTGATCATCCGCCCGATCGCCGGTACCCGGTACCGCGGCCGGAGCGAGGAGCACGACCACCGTCTCGCCGCCGAGCTGAGCGAGAACCCGAAGGAGCGAGCCGAGCACGTGATGCTCGTCGACCTCGCCCGCAACGACATCGGGCGGGTCGTGGAGTTCGGGTCCGAGCACGTGGAAGAGCTGATGAGCCTCGAGCGCTACTCCCACGTGATGCATCTGACCAGCCAGGTCGCCGGCGAGCTCGCCGAGGGTCGCAACGCCGTCGACGTGCTGCGCGCCACCTTCCCCGCCGGGACGGTGAGCGGTGCGCCGAAGGTCCGCGCCATGGAGATCATCGATGCGCTCGAGCCGGTGAAGCGCGGTCCCTATGCCGGTGTCGTCGGCTACCTCGATTTCTCGGGCAACCTCGACACGGCGATCACGATCCGCACCATGGTGTGGCGCGGCCGGCGGGCGAGCGTGTCGGCGGGCGCGGGGATCGTCGCCGACTCCGACCCGGTCGACGAAGACCTCGAGTGCCACAACAAGGCGCGCGCTCTGCTCACCGCGGCAGGCGCGGCGCGGCGGCTCACGTCCCTCACGACCGGAGCCCGATGAGCACGTGGATCGCCGACCGACCCGGGCACGGTGCGGTCGTCGTCTCCGGGCCGGACGCCACGTCGTTCCTCCAGAGCCTCGTCTCGCAGGAGCTCGACGCGATCGTCGACGGCGGAGGTGCGCGCTCGTTGCTCCTGACGCCGCAGGGAAAGCTCGGGGTGACGCTGCGGATGCTGCGCGTCGGCGACGAGTGGTGGCTCGACTGCGATGCCGGCTTCAGTGAGCAGCTCGCGTCGACACTCGACCGCTACCGGATCCGGGTCGACGCCGAGATCCGCGAACGCACCGGCGCGTGGGGCCTGCTCGAGGTGCGTGGGCACGAGGCCGTTGCCCGCGTCGCCGCGGCGGCACACACCGACGTCCCCGAAGGCGATGGTGCACACGTCGCGTGGGGCGAGCTGCGCGTGGTGCGCGCCGACTGGCCCGGTCGCGAAGGCGTCGACATCGTCGGACCGATCGACGCAGTGCGCGCGGCGCGCGACGACCTGCTCCACGCGGGAGTCCCGGCCGTTGCGCCTGGGGAGTACGAAGCGGCCCGGATCGAGGCGGGGGTGCCCCGGCTCGGCGTCGACCTCGACGAGCGCACGATCCCGCAGGAAGCGTTCCTCGAGCGCGACGCGGTCTCGTTCACGAAGGGCTGCTTCCTCGGTCAGGAGCTCGTGTGCCGCATCGACACCCGCGGCCACGTCAACCGCTACCTCCGGTTGCTCCGGATCCCGGGCGACGAAGCACCCGAGCCGGGTGCCGACGTGGTGGTGGGCGAGAAGAGCGTCGGAGTGGTCACGAGCGCCGCCGTCGTCCCCGACGGCGGGCACACCGTCGCGCTCGCGATGGTGCGGCGCGAGGTGGAGCTCCCGGCGGAGGCTGTCGTCCGGTCGGGGGGCACCGCCATCCCCGCGACCGTCGACGCTCTCCCCGGCACCGACTGAGCCCAGCCCGGGCTCGAGGTCAGTCGTCGAGCGTGTTGGTGCGGATGACCTCGGCGAGCCAGCGGGCGCTGGGCTTCACCGTCCGGAGCTGCGTGGCGCGGTCGACGCCGACGAGACCGAACTTCATGCGGTACCCGAACGCCCACTCGAAGTTGTCCATGAGCGACCAGTGGAAGTACCCGCGCACGTCGAGTCCGTCGGCGATCGTCCTCCCGACGCCGGCCAGCGAGTCGCGCAGGTAGCGGATGCGCTGCTCGTCGTCGTCGGTGCCGATCCCGTTCTCGGTCACGTAGACCGGGCAGCCGGTGACCTCGACGGCGTGGCGGATCGATGCCTCGGCCGCGGTCGGCCAGTACTCGTAGCCCATGTCGAGCACCTCGACGCCCGGCTCGGGGCCGAGCACGCCGGCCGCGCCGACGCGCGTGCGCGAGTACGACTGGACACCGAGGAAGTCGTCGCCGCGCGCGGCCTCGAGGTACACGTCCTCGTGCGAGCCGCGGAACTCCGCGATGCGCTCCTCGTAACCCGGCTCGGCTGCCCAGTCGCTCATCGAGAGCGTGAGCCCGACGGGGAAGTCGCCCGGGCTCGCCTTGAGCGCGTCGTAGCTGCGACGGTGGGCGTCGATGAACACGTCGGTCGCCCGCGCGTATCCGTCGAGGTCTTCCGTCTTCCCGGGTGGGAAGGCGCCCATGAGGTAGCCCATCAGCGGGAGGATGTTCGGCTCGTTGATCGTGCACGCCATGCCGATGCGCTCACCGAGGTGCGCGCCGGCCCGCTCACAGAAGCGCGCGAACCGCTCGGCGGTGACGGGGTTGGTCCAGCCGCCGTCCTCGGCTGCCCAGCGGGGCGTCGTGAAGTGGTGGAACGTGACCACCGGGAGCAGGCTGCGGTCCCGGCACTCGTCGAGCATCCGGGCGTAGTGATCGAGCTGCGCCTGCGACCACTCGCCTTCCTCGGGCTCGATGCGCGACCACTCGACCGAGAAGCGGTACGCGCCGAAGCCGTGATCGACGAGGATGTCGAGGTCCTGCGGGTAGCGCCAGTAGTGATCGGTCGCGTCTCCCGACGGCTCCGCGACGATGGTGTTCGGTGCGTGCTCCCATGCCCACCAGTCGTTGTTCCAGTTGCTGCCCTCGGTCTGATGCGCGGCGGTCGCCGTGCCCCAGACGAAACCGTCGGGAAAGGTCGTGGCCATGCCAGGATCGTAGACTCGTTCGCGCGATGAGCGTCCTCGACGAGATCCTTGCGACCAAGCGCGACGAGGTCACCGTGCTGCACCAGCCGGAGACGCGAGAGGCGATCCGGCGCGCCGCGTTGGCGGCCGCACCGCCGCGCGACTTCCTCGGCGCGTTGCGTCACCGGGCGCGCGAGGAGGAGACCCTCGGGGTGATCGCGGAGATCAAGCGGCGCTCGCCGTCGAAGGGCGAGCTCGCCCCCGACCTCGATGCCGCGCGGGTCGCAGCGACGTATGCCGCCGGGGGCGCGACGTGCCTCTCGGTGCTCACCGACGGGCCGTTCTTCGGCGGCTCGGTGGCCGACCTCCAGGACGCCCGTGCCGCGGCCGCGGAGACCCCCGTCCTCCGCAAGGACTTCACCATCGACATCGATCAGGTCTACGAGACCCGCGGGATCGGGGCCGATGCGATCCTGCTGATCGTGGCGGCGATCCGTGACGATGCCCACCTTCGCGACCTGCACGACTTCGCGACCGACCTCGGCCTCGCCGCGCTCGTGGAGGTCCACGACGACGTCGAGCTCGACCGCGCGCTCGACCTCGGAGCTCCGCTCGTCGGCATCAACGCCCGCGATCTCGGCGACTTCGCCGAAGACCTCTCGGTCGGCGAGCGGCTCGTGACGAGGTTGCCGGTCGACGTCATCGCGGTCGCCGAGAGCGCCATCCGCTCGGTGGACGACGCGCGGCGCATGGCAGACGCGGGCTTCGACGCGGTGCTCGTCGGTGAGGCGCTCGTCCGATCCGACGACGTGGAAGCGCTCGTCCGGGAGATGACTGCCGTCCCGACCTCGAGTCGGGCCTGAAGGAGAGAGACGCACCGATGCGCTACGACCTCGCCGCCGACAAGATCCCGTCTGCATGGTTCAACGTCGTGCCCGTGCTCCCCGAGCCGATGCAGCCGCCCCTGCACCCGGCGACGCGTGAGCCCGTCGGCCCCGACGACCTCGCGCCGCTGTTCCCGATGGCGCTCATCGGGCAGGAGGTGTCCACCGAGCCGTGGATCGACATCCCGGGCGAGGTCATCGACATCCTGCGACTGTGGCGACCGACGCCCCTGGTGCGCGCGGAACGGTTGGAGCGCGCGCTCGGCACGCCGGCTCGCATCTACTTCAAGGACGAGTCGGTGTCGCCGGCGGGCTCGCACAAGCCGAACACCGCGGTGCCGCAGGCGTTCTACAACCAGCAAGCGGGCGTGGCGCGGCTGACGACCGAGACGGGAGCGGGGCAGTGGGGCACCGCGCTGTCGTTCGCGTGCCGCCAGTACGACATCGAGTGCAAGATCTACATGGTCCGCGCGTCGTACGACCAGAAGCCGTACCGACGCATCCTCATGGAGACCTGGGGCGGCGAGGTCGTGCCGTCACCCGTCGACGACCCCGACCACCCAGGCTCGCTCGGGATGGCGATCAGCGACGCGGTGCGCGACGCGGTCGGGCGCGACGACACCCACTACTCGCTCGGGTCGGTGCTCAACCACGTGTTGCTGCACCAGACGATCATCGGGCTCGAGGCGAAGGAGCAGCTGGCGCTCGCGGGCGAGACGCTCCCCGACGTCGTGATCGGCTGCTGTGGCGGCGGGTCGAACCTCGGTGGCATCGCGCTGCCGTTCGTGGCCGACGCCGACGTGCGGCTGGTGGCCGCCGAGCCGTCGTCGTGCCCCACGCTGACGGAGGGGACGTTCGAGCACGACTTCGGCGACACGGCCGGCATGACCCCGCTGCTGCCGATGTACACGCTCGGCCACGACTTCATCCCGCCGTCGATCCACGCCGGCGGGCTGCGGTACCACGGCGACTCACCGATCGTCTCGGCGCTGGTGAAGGCCGGTCGCATGGAGGCCGTCGCCTACCCGCAGGCCAAGACGTTCGAGGCCGCGCTTCAGTTCGCGAACACCGAGGGCAAGCTCCCCGCCCCCGAGACCGGCCACGCGATCCGCGCCGTGATCGACGAGGCGCTCGCCGCGAAGGAGACCGGCGACGAACGCGTCATCCTGTTCAACTTCAGCGGCCACGGCCTCCTCGACCTGTCCGCCTACGACGACTACCTCCACGGCCGCCTCATCGACGAGTAACGGCTGCGACCGGGGTTTTGGCGTCAGAAA
>JBBDWT010000112.1:0-3953 GCA_040902705.1 Acidimicrobiia bacterium
GTCATACTTGCGATATCGACACGAGCAGGGAAATCTGATGCCGCAGACGGGTGATTTGGCCCGCCGGCTGGCCGTCGCGCGTGGCGCCGAGCCGGCCGATCTCGTCGTCCGCGGGGGCCGTGTCTTCTCCGTCTTCACACGGGAGTGGCTCGACGTCGACGTCGACATCGCGATCTGCGACGGAACGATCGCCGGCCTCGGCGAGTACGAGGGCGCCGAGACGCTGGACGCAAGCGGACGCTACGTCGTCCCCGGCTTCATCGACGCGCACATGCACCTCGAGAGCGTCAAGCTGCTCGTGGACGAGTTCGCGCGGCTCGTGCTCCCGCTCGGCACGACGGCGGTCGTCGCCGACCCGCACGAGATCGCGAACGTCCTCGGCACAGACGGAGTGCACTGGCTGCTCGACGCGTCGAGCGATCTCCAGCTCGAGGTGTTCTTCATGGCGCCGTCGTGCGTGCCCGCGTCGCCGTTCGAGTCGCCGCGCCGCGCGTTCGGGCCCGGCGACCTCGACTCGTTGATGCGGCGGCGGCGCGTGATCGGGCTCGCGGAGATGATGAACTTCCCGGGCGTCGTCGCCGGCGACCCTGACGAGTTCGCCAAGCTCGCGCTCGACGGTGCGGCGCACGTCGACGGGCACGCGCCCGGGCTACTCGGCCGGGAGCTGCAGGCCTACGCCGCAGCCCGGATCTACTCCGACCACGAGGCGCTGACAGTCGAGGAGGGCCGCGAGCGGCTGCGCGCGGGCATGTGGCTGCTGATCCGGGAGGCGTCGATGGCGCGAAACCTCGAGGCGCTGCTGCCACTCGTGCACGAGCTCGGCCCGGGGCGGATGGCGTTCTGCACCGACGACCGGGACCCAGAGCACATCGCCGACGAGGGGCACATCAACGCGATGGTGCGTGCCGCGGTCGCCGACGGGGTTCCGGCGGAGGACGCGCTGCTGTTGGCCTCGCTGCATCCCGCCCAATGGCACGGCCTCGACCACCTCGGTGCGATCGCGCCCGGCTACCAGGCCGACCTCCTCTTGCTCCCGGATCTCTCGTCGTTCGTGCCGGAGATCGTGCTCAAGCGAGGCCGCCCACTCGAGCCCGTAGTTACGCGTGCCGTCCCGGATTGGGTGCGCCAGAGCGTGCGGATCAAGCCCGTGACCGCCTTGGACTTCGAGATCCCGTGGGACGGCGGCCCCGCGCGCGTGATCGGGCTCGTCGAGGACCAGGTCGTCACTCGCTCGCTCGTTGAGGAGCCGCGGAGTGAGAACGGGCACGCGGTCGCCGACGCCGAGCGCGACCACGCGAAGATCGCGGTCGTCGAGCGTCACCTCGGCACGGGCCGGATCGGGCTCGGGTTCGTCTCCGGCTCGGGCCTGCAGCGCGGCGCGCTCGCCTCGACGGTCGCGCACGACGCCCACAACCTCGTCGTCGTCGGGATGAGCGACGGCGACATGGCCGCGGCGGTGACGCGGCTCGCCGAGATCGGCGGCGGCATCGTCGCGATCGAGCACGGGGTGGTGCTGGCCGAGTGCCCGCTGCCGGTTGCGGGGCTGCTCTCCGATGCGCCGCTCGACGTCGTGATCGAGCAGAGTCGCGCCTGCAACGAGGCGGCCGCGTCGCTCGGCTGGCTGGGCGCGACGCCGTTCCTCACCGTCGCGTTCCTGGCGCTCTCGGTGATCCCGAGCCTGAAGATCACGGACCGGGGTCTCGTCGACGTCGACCGCTTCGAGCTCGTTCCGCTGTTCTTCTCCGAAGCGAGTACGGAGCCAAGCTCCGCACTCGCCGGAAGGCTTCCGCGCCCACGCCCTAACGGACGGTGATCTGCTGCACCATCTTCGTCGGGTGCAGCGAACAGAAGAGGCGGTACGTGCCGGGCTTCGTGAAGCGGTGCTTGAAGACGCCGGTCGTCGTCCACGGCGCCGAGAACCCCTCCGGGCCGCCGATCACGGTGACGTCGTGCTGGAGGAGGCCCCGGAAGCGCCACGTGAAGGTCGCGCCCCGCTCGAGTGAGACGCGCTCCGTCCCGTAGCTGAACTCACGTACGACCGTCGACGTCGCCCTCGAGACGGCGCCTTTCGGCGCCCGCGGCAGCGGCATCGAGAAGCGCCGCGGGGCGGAGGGCCGGCCGAGGTCGATGTCGAGCTGCGGCGTCGGGCCGCAGCCGGTGACCGCGTCCGGCGCGAGGAAGAGCAGCATGATCCCCATCGCGCGCGTGTGCGGGGCGCCGTTGTCGTAGACCGCGGCGAGCCGGAGCTTCTGCCCCTTCGCGACGGGGATGCCCGTCACCGACGTGAACGCGGACATCTTCGTCGGGCCGGGCTCGTGCAGGACCGGCCGGGGGATGGCGCCGCCCCAGGTCGGCCGTGACTCGAACGGCTTCGTGTCGCACGTCGTGTTGCGCAGCTCGACCCGCAGGCCGCCGCCATGGAGGTGGCCTCCACCGGCGACGAGCCGGCCGCTCTCCGGCATCGTGAAATCGGCGGTCTCGGTGAAGGTCGAGAAGCGCTTGCCGCCACCGGGAACGTCGAAGACGGGGTCGGGCCCGGAGCAGTTGCGCACGTCGAGCCAGATCGGCTTGACCGGCGTGAGCTTCTCTCCGCTCACGTAGCGAACGGTGTAGCGGATGTAGCCGTTCAGCGTCTTCGGCTTGTGGTTCATCAGCATGTAGAGGACACCCCAGCGGTCGGTCGCCTTGTTCGGGTACCCGTAGCCGCGCGGCAGCGAGAGCGCGAGCCGCTCCTCGCCCTCGGCGAAGAAGCGTTCCCCGGTCGAGCCGCCGCAGGTGTAGTCGGGAACGCCGAGCTTGGCGAAGACGATGTGGTGCAGCATCACCTTGTCGCGCCCCTGGACTCGTCCGGCGGCGTCGACCACCTCGGCCGACATTCCGGTGACGTAGCCGTCGATCTTGGGCGATTCGGCGAACATCGGCGCCTGGGCGACGGCGTAGGCCTCGACCGCGATCGGGCCTGTCGTGAAGGTGAGAGTGCGCTCCGCGGCGTGCGCCAGGGCGGGCACCGCGAGTGCGGTGGCCGCGCCGGCGATCAGGAGACGCACGATCCGGGCCACGCGACGACTGTAGCTCAGGATTTCAGACGGGTACAATCGACATGTGAGCTGGCTCTGGGTCGCGTTGCTCGTCCTTGCGGCCGCCGTCGTCATCGGCGCGGAGTGGCAGCGCGTGGGCGCGCTCGTCGGGGCAGACGCCCGCCGTGTGCGCGACCGCAACAAGCGCAAGGCGGGCCTGAAGCTGATTCGAAGCGAGGAAGAGGAGTTCGCCGAGAGCGTCCAGCGCGACCTCGCCGACCTGCCGACGATCGAGGAGACCGACCGCCGCCGCTAGGAGCTAGCCGCCGGGGTAGTAGCCGTCGTCCGTCGTCGTGCCGCCGGTAGAGTTCGTGGTCGTCGCCGGCGGCGGCACGGGCGCCCTCGCGGTCTTCACGATCTGACCGCGGATCTCACCCGCGGCGTTCCGCGCCGTGTGGACGTTCACGTACATGGTCCCGGCGAGCAGGCCGGTGATCGTCCGCGCGTCCACCCTGGCCGAGCCGCGGGCTCCCGACCGGCAAGGGCCGCACAGCGCCACCCGCACGCCTCCGGCCCGGCCGCGAGCGCCGACATGGATGTGCGACGCAGTCGCCTTTCCGGTCAAGCCCCGGAAGGTCAATCGCCACGTGAGCGTCCCGCCTGCACCGCTCCGCGCGAGCGCGGCGGTGAAGCTGCCCTGGGCGCCGGTCCCGACGCCTGCCGGCTTCGGGACCTCCTGCGCCGCGCCGAGCCGGGCTGCGAAACCGGTGGTTGTCGCGGTCTGACCCGTCACGCCCAGGCCGGCCCAGACTCCGGCCGCCACGAGCACGGGTAGTGCCGTCGTTACTGCAATCAGCCGTCGCGCTCTCACTCTCTCCCCCTCCAGTCGGGCTATGAATGACTACGTGGCCAATGGCGCGGCGGATTGCGGCTAGG
>JBBDWT010000113.1:0-3921 GCA_040902705.1 Acidimicrobiia bacterium
AGTTGACGAAGCTGACCGCCTCGATCCGCGGCAGCCCCGCGGCCGCCAGACGGCGTACGAGCTCCGCGCGCACGGGCGGCGCGAGCGTTTCGGCCTCGTTCTGGAGCCCGTCCCGCGGGCCGACGTCGCAGAGCGTGACCTGCACGCGTCGAGCCTACTCGGGGGCGCGCCGGTAGACGCCGTAGAGGCCGTACCCGGCGAGTGCGAGGCCGATCAGGAACACGACGAAGAAGTGGAAGGTGAAGCCGCCGTCGGCGAGCAGGAAGAACGCGAGCCCGAGATCGATCGCCGCGAAGAGAAGGAGCGGGATCGTGGGCGCCAGCTTCGCGGCCGGTTCGGTCACGCTCTATTCGTACTGGAGCGCCTTGAGCGGGTCAAGCCGTGCGGCGCGGCGCGCCGGGAAGATCGCGGCGAGAATCCCGACGACGATGGTCATGATCGCGAACGTGATGATCTGACCCGTCGGCAGCACGAACTCGATGAAGTCGACGCGTGCGATCAGCAGCGCACCTAGCACGACGCCCAGCGCGATCCCGAGCACGCCGCCGATCAACGCGGTGATCACGCTCTCGTGCCTGATCATCCGCCGTACCTGTCGGCGCGTCATCCCGATCGCCCGCAGCATCCCGAGCTCCCGCGTCCGCTCGAACACCGTCAGCACGAGCGTGTTCACGATCCCGAAGAGGCTCACGATCACGCTCAGGGCGAGCAGGACGTAGAGGATGTTGAGGATGTCGTTGAGGCCGCTGATCTGGTTGTCGACGAACTCTTCGCGGGTCTGGGCCTTCGCGTTCGGGAAGTCTGCGAGTGCGCTTTCGAGCGCCTTCGTGTTCGCGTCGGTGACGTCGCCGCGCATCTGGATGAACGTGTAGAGGTTCCGGGGCGAGTTGTACTCGCGGTCGAACGTCGCACTGGAGAAGGTCACGTGCCCGAAGGGTGAGCCTCCCGTCGGCGGCTCGAAGATCCCCCGCACCTCGAGCTCCACCTTCTTGCCCGACGGCACCTGCATGGTGATCGGCGAGCCGATGCGCAGGTCGTGATCGGCGGCGTAGTCGTCGTCGACGAACGCCCCGTTGACGCCCAACTCCCCGAGCACCGCCTGCGACCCTTCCTTCCAGTCGAGCGTCAGCACCTTGTCGGCCTCGGAGTCGACCGCCGTGACGAACTCGGTCGAGTTGAAGATCCGTGCCTCGCCCGTACGCGTGCTGGCGATCGCCTCGACGCCCGGGGCCTGAGCCGCGGCCTTGGCGGCGTGGGTCGGGATCGGAGAGAAGTTGTTCTGCGCCGTGATCGCGTAGTCCGAGGTGAAGAGCTCGTCGACCGCGCCGCGGAAGGTGCCCGTGATTCCCGCCGCGAGCGTGGCGACAAGCGTCACGAGCGCGAGGCCGATCATCAGCGCGGACGCCGTCGAGGCGGTTCGCTGGGGGTTCCGGCGCGCGTTGTCGCGGGCGAGCAGGCCCGCCGCGCCGCCGATCCTCGTCGCGGGCCAGCCGAGCACCATCGCGAATGGCCGGACGATGCGCTGGGAGAAGAGCGCGACGCCGATGAAGATCAGGAGAGCTCCGATCCCCATCCAGAGCAGGATCTGCGTCGTGCCGAGGTCGCTGCCGAAGAGGCCGTAGGCGAGCGCCGCAAAGCCGAGCGCCGTCAACGCGAGCGAGCCGGCGGTGCGGAAGCGCGCGAACCGTGACTCCGGGAGGGTGGCGCCCTCCCGTACCGCTGCGATCGGCGGCACGCGCGTGGCCCGGATCGCCGGGCGGAGGCTCGCGGCCAGCGTCACGAGGATGCCAACCAGCAGCGACACGACGATCGTCCGCGTCTCCAGCAGCAGTCCCTGGTTCGGGAGCGTGAAGCCGACTGCGTCGAAGAGCTTGAAGAGCCCCTTTGCGAGCGCGAGCCCCGAGACGAGGCCGATGATCGACGCGATCGCCCCGACGACGAGCGCCTCGAGCACGATCGAGCCGAGGATCTGGCGGCGTGAGCCCCCAAGCGTCCGGATGGTGGCGAACTCGCGCGTGCGCTGCGCGATCGTGATCGAGAGCGAGTTCGCGATCACGAAGCTCCCGACGAAGAGCGCGATTCCGGCGAAGGCGAGCAGGAAGCCCTGGAGGAAGGTGATGAACTCGTTCGTCTCGGCAGCGTCCTCGTTTGCCTGCTCGGACGCGAGTCGAACCACGGTGTCGGCAGGCAGAACGTCCTCGAGTTGGCGCACGAGCTCCTCGTCCGTTGTCCCCGCCTTCGCGGCGACGGCGATCTCGTCGAGCTTGCCCTCCTTGTCGAACAGCCGCTGCGCCGTTGGCAGGTCGAAGCCTGCGAGCGTGGCGCCGCCGATCGTCGCGACGGACCCGAACGTGACGATGCCGGAGACACGCACGCGCTCGGCTGGGCCGACCCCTTGCACGCTGATCTGCTGCCCTGGCTCAAAGCCCTCCTTGTCGGCCGTCGACTTGTCGATCACGACCTCGCCGGCGCCGGGCCACTCTCCTGCGACGAGCTCGAGCGGATTGAAGACCGAGTCACCGTTGGCGATGCTGAAGCCGAGATTCGGCGCACCGCCGTAGACGATCGCCTTGCCGTCCGCTCCGATCAACTGGATCTCGTCGTCGACACTGGCCTCGGCTGCGCCCACACCGGGCACTCGCCTGACCACGTCGAGGAGCGCCTCGTCGAAGACCGGGTCGGCTGCGCCGCTCCCCTCGGAGACGTCGAACGCTGACTTGCCGCTGATGACCGCGGTCGAGCCGGCGCGAACGTCGGTGAAGATCGAGTCGAACGCCTTGTCGATCGAGTCGGTGAGGACGTACGTGCCGCTGACCATCGCAACGCCGAGAACGATCGCGAAGGCGGTCAGCGTCGTGCGGAGCTTGCGGCTGAGCAGGCCCTTGAGGGAGAAGGCGATCATCTAGGCGGCAGAGAGCTGGCTCATCGTCTCGAGGATCTCAGCCTGCGTCGCTCCCGGCACGTCGCGCACGATCAGGCCGTCGGCGAGGAAGAGGATCCGGTCGGCGATCGCCGCGGCGCGCGCCTCGTGGGTGACCATCACGGTGGTCTGACCGTACGAGTCGACCGACTCGCGCATCAGGGCGAGGATCTCGTTGCCCGTCGCCGAGTCGAGGTTTCCCGTCGGCTCGTCCGCGAAGAGGACGGTCGGGCGGGAGACGAGCGCACGCGCCACCGCGACGCGCTGCTGCTGGCCGCCGGAGAGCTCGGAGGGCCGGTGCGTGAGCCGGTTCGCAAGCCCGACCTTCTCGATCAGCTCGCGGTAGAAGTCCGAGTCGGGCTTCTCGCCGGCGATCGCGAGCGGGAGCTTGATGTTCTCGTCCGCGGTCAGCATCGGCAGCAGGTTGAAGAACTGGAAGACGAAGCCGATGTGGCGGCGCCGCAGCTTGGTCAGATCGGAGTCGTTCAGCGTCGTGATCTCGGTGCCCGAGACCGTCACGGCGCCGGAGGTGGGCTTGTCGAGCCCGGCGAGGATGTGCATCAGCGTCGACTTGCCGGAGCCGGAGGGCCCCATCACGGCCGTCAGCTTGCCTTCTCCCACCTCCAGCGAAACGCCGCGAAGCGCGTCCACAGCCGTGTCGCCCGCTCCATAGCGGCGTGTGACGTCGTCGGCGACGACGACCGCGCTGTGCTGAACCGACCCGTGCTTTCCGTTCTCCATCGAACCTCCCTGAGTGGTCACCGCTCGACCCTAGCGACTGCCCCGGCACACGTAGTGCGGTTAACCACACCCTCACGTCAAGCGCCGTCCGCCTCCGGCCGGTCTCGCCGATGCTGCTCACGAACTCGTCGAACTCCGCCTGCCCGGCGACGAGCGGCGGCGAGATCTGTAGATCCGGGGTCAGGTCTTGCATTCGCGCAAACCAACTCCTCGGCGGCGGTTTGCGGGAGCTGCCGGGTGTCGGCTTGCTCGAGGCGGGC
>JBBDWT010000114.1:0-3789 GCA_040902705.1 Acidimicrobiia bacterium
CGGGAGGCAGTCGCCGTACCACGACGGCTTGAGCGCCCCACCGCGTCCGAAGAAGTCGATCATCGGGATGTCGGGGAGGGCGAAGTCGGGCGTCGGCACACCGACCTGCACGACCGTGCCCGCGAGATCGCGCGCGTAGAACGCCTGCTCGAGCACCTCGGGGCGCCCGACCGCTTCGATGCAGATGTCGGCGCCGTTGCCGTCGGTGAGCTCGCGGATGCGCTCGACCGCGTCCTCCTTCGACGCGTCGATGGTGTGCGTCGCGCCGAAGGCCGTGGCCCATTCGAGCTTCCGCGGATCCCGGTCGATGGCGATGATCGTGTGCGCGCCGACCACCCGTGCGCCCGCGATCGCCGCGTCACCGACGCCACCGCAGCCGAACACCGCGATGCTGTCGGTCGCCTCGACGCCGGCGGTGTTGATCGCCGCGCCGTACCCCGCCATGACGCCGCAGCCGAGCAAGCCGGCCGCTTCGGGGCGAGCGGCGGGGTCGACCTTGGTGGCCTGTCCGGCGGCAACGAGGGTCTTCTCCGCGAACGCACCGATGCCGAGGGCGGGCGAGAGCTCGGTGCCGTCGGCGAGGGTCATCCTCTGCGACGCGTTGTGGGTGGCGAAGCAGTACCAGGGCCGGCCGCGGCGGCAGGCGCGGCACTCGCCGCACACCGCGCGCCAGTTCAGGACGACGAAGTCGCCGGGTGCGATGCCCGTGACGTCGGGACCGACGGCCTCGACGGTTCCCGCGGCCTCGTGGCCGAGCAGGTAGGGGAAGTCGTCGCCGATGCCGCCGTCGCGGTAGTGGAGATCGGTGTGGCACACGCCGCAGGCCTGGACCGCGATCAGCGCCTCTCCCGGACCCGGGTCGGGCACGACGACCGTGTCGACACGAACCGGCTCGCCCACGCGGTGAGCGACCACTCCGCGGACCTCGTGGCTCATGCGCGCACCCTACCGCCCGGCAACTCTCGGCTTCCCGGCCCGCTGAACGGCGCGTGACGCCGGACGACCTTCCGAGAAGCCTCCGTCCCCAGCGGAACGACAAGCGCGACGATGCCGGTGGCGAGTGCGGCGATCGCACCGATGCCCAGACCGGCGCGGGGGCCGAGCGCCTCCGAGACCCACCCGACGAGCGGGCCGCCGATCGGTGTGCTCCCGAGGAACGCGATCGAGAGCAGTGCCATGACCCGGCCGCGCATCTCCGGGGCCGTCTCCTCGTTGCACACCGCGGTCGCCATGGACAGCAGGATCATCGACGTCAGGCCGACGGTCGGCAGCACGAGCAGCTCGGTGACCAGCCCGGGCGCGAGCGTCGCCGCGGTCATGGTGATGCCGAGCGCGAGCGTGGCGCGGAGCATGATGCGCGTGCTCGCCCGGCCGAAGTGCGCCACCCACAGCGCCCCCACGAGCGAGCCCGCGCCGAGCAGCGCCATCATGATCCCGAACGTCGCGGCGTCACCACCGAACTCCTCGGTCGCCATGAGCGGGAGGACGACCGGGTAGTTGAACGCGAGCGTCCCGATGATCGCCGTCACGACGAGGGCGAGCCGCACCGGGCGGCTGCTCCACGCGTACTGGAACCCGGCGCGCAGCTGGCGGCGCCCGCGTTCGACGACGGGAGCCGGCGAGAGCTCGCTCGAGTGCATCGCCCGGAGCGCCAGGATCACCGCGACGAACGAGACGCCGTTGAGCACGAAGCACCACGCGACGCCGAGCGTCGGGATCACCGCACCGGCGATCGCGGGGCCGACGACGCGTGCCGCGGTGAAGACCGTGCTGTTGAGCCCGACCGCGTTGGCGACGTCGGTCGCGGGCACCATCTCCGGGACGAAGGAGCGCCGGGCCGGGTTGTCGACGGCGGTCACGAGGCCGAGGCTCACCGCGAGCGCGTACACCATCCAGACCTCGACGACACCGGTCGCGGTCACGGCGCCGAGCACGAGGGCGAGCGCACCCGAGGCCGCAGCCGTCCCGATCAGCAGCTTGCGCTTGTCGACCCGGTCGGCGATGACACCTCCCCACGCGCCGGCGAGGAGGATGGGCGCGAACTGGAGCGCGAGCGTGAGCCCGAGGGCGACGCCGCTGTGGGTGAGACGCAGCACGAGCCAGGCCTGGGCGACGAGCTGCATCCAGCTGCCCGTGCCGGAGATCACCTGGCCCAGGAAGTACAGCCGGAAGTTCCGGGTCTGCAGCGAGTGGAAGGTGCGCCGCGCGGCGCGCTCGATCGGCGTCATGGGCGACCTTCCTCGTCGAGCAGGTGGTCGAGCACCACGACGGCTTCGGCCAGCACGGCGCGCTCCCGGGCGTCGAGCGCGCCGAGGCGCTGCGCGAGGAAGGCGGTCTTGCGCGACCGCGTGCGCGCGAGCAGCTTGCGCCCTGCGGCCGTGATCTCGACCCGCGCCACCCGACGATCCGTGGGGTCGGGCGTCCGGCGCACCAGGTCGCGCGCTTCGAGGCGGCTGACCGCGGCGGTGACCGTCGGAGGTCGGACCCGCTCGCACGCGGCGAGCTCGCCCAGCGTGAGCGGCCCGCGGCGCTCGATCGTCGACAGCGCCGCGACCTGCGTCGGAGAGGCGGAGACGTCCGCGTGCTGGCGGAGCCGACGAGCCAGGCGGGTGACGGCGAGGCGCAGGCTGTCGGCGAGGTCGGGCGTGGGAGCGGGCGGGGTGGCCATCCCGCAAGTATAGTTCGTCGAACTAAGTACTTCCACCGGCCCGAGGCGGCGCCGGGCAAGCTCCGCGGCACCGGGGCGCGCGTACGCTCACCCGCCGTGAGCGCGCCGACCCCGCCCGACATGCGCGAGTGGGGCACCGTCGCGGCCGCCGAGCTCGAGCGGATCGTGATCATCTCGCCGCACCTCGACGACGCCGTCCTCGGCTGCTCGACCCTCATGGCTGCGCATCCCGGTGCCACGGTCGTCACCGTGTTCGCCGGTCGTCCCACCGAGTACCCGACGCCGATGGAGCGCTGGGACTCGCTGTGCGGGTTCGTCGAAGGTGACGAGGTGCACGTGGCGCGCCGGGCCGAGGATGCCGCCGCGCTGGCCGTGCTCGACGCCACGCCGGTCTGGCTCGACTTCGTGGAGCACTCGTACCTCGATCGCGCCGACTGGGTCGACGCCGACGCAGTCGTCGACGAGCTCGACGCGGCGGTGCGCGCCGGCGAACCCACCGCGGTGTTCGCACCGTTCGGTCTTGCGAACCCCGACCACGACGTCACGCACGACGCGGCGATGCTCGTGCGCGCCCGCCTCGAGCGCGACGGAAGCCCGGCGGCGTGGTTCTGCTACGAGGACACCGGCTACAAGCACATCCCCGGCCTGCTGGCGTGGCGCGTCGCCCGGCTCTTCCGGCGAGGCGTGTGGCCCAGCCCGGCTGCGGTGCCCGTCGACCTCGATCGCGCGCGCAGGGACGCGGCGGTCGCGTGCTACCCGTCCCAGCTCCTCGCGCTCGAGGCCGACTGGGCGATCGCCGCGAAGCTCGCCGCGCCGGCACCGGAGCAGTTCTGGCGGCTCGCGCCACCACCCGAGGGTTGGGAAGGTCTGCGAGACGCGATCTGACGGGGGAAGCCGCGGCCGGCCGTACACTCCTCGCACCATCTCGAGGAGACGACGACCATGATGCGTTTCGGACTCGACCTCGCGCAGCAGCGCATGCCATGGGACGAGCTCGCGACCCGCGCGCGCTTCGCCGACGACGCCGGCTTCGACGGCATCTGGGGCTTCGACCACTTCACACCGATGTACGGCGAGGGCCCCGGCGAGTGCTTCGAGGGCATGACGACCCTCGCCGCGCT
>JBBDWT010000115.1:0-3690 GCA_040902705.1 Acidimicrobiia bacterium
TTCGGGCCGAGCGCGGCGAGCAGCACGGGCGGTGGCGTCGCGCCCGCGACGTCGATGGCCACGCGCGCCGTGAGCGTCTCGCCGGTCGAGGAGACGCTGCCCTCACGCAGCAGGGGCACGAGCACGTCGAGGTACTCGCGCATGTGCCGCAGCGGCTTGTCGAAGGAGATGCCGAACATCCCCTCGATGACGGGCTGGTGCGAGAGGCCGATCCCGAGGACGAGCCGCCCCCCGCTGACGGCCTGCGTCGTGAGCGCCTCCTGAGCGAGGGTCACGGGGTGGCGCGGATAGGTGGGGACGACGGCGGTGCCCAGCTCGATGCCCGGGACCTCCCGCCCCACGACGGCGAGCGCGGTCAGCGCCTCCATCCCGAAGATCTGCGGGAGCCAGAAGGTCGCGAAGCCCTCGTCCGCGGACCGGCGCGCCTCGTCGACGGTCGCGTCGATCGGTCCGTTGGCCGTGTGCCCGGCGAAGATCCCGATGCGCATGGACCGAGGCTAAGTCATCCCCCGATCGGCGGGAACGGCTCGGTACATTCGGCCGCGATGCCCTCGCACCCCGACGCGGCGGACGAGTCGGCCGAGACGCCGGAGATCCACCTCTCCAAGCGGTTCTTCAAGGCGACCGAATGGGCGGCCGAGCGCCACGCCACCCGGCCGCGCCGCGGCCCGGTGACGCCTTCGCTCGGCCAGGTGCTCGGCATCGCGTCGCTCGTCCTCGAGGACGGCGGCACCGAGCGCGAGGCGATCGCCGCCATGGCCCTCGACGCGATCGGCGACCACGACCTCCCGCTCGACGAGCTCCGCGCCCGGTTCGGCAAGAAGATCGCCCGGCTGCTCGAACGCTGCGCGAGCGAGCGCGCGGACGCGCACTCCGATGCCGACGGACGGGTGACGCGCCTCGAGACCGAGACCGACGAGTCCGTGCGGCGGGTGCTCACGGCCGACGCGTTGCGCGAGCTGCGGGAGCTGACCGCCGACCTACGCCGGTCGGGCAGCATCACGTTCGCCCGCTTCGACGCGCCGCCCGACGTGCAGATGCGGCGCTACGAAGCAACCGTGCAGGCTCTCACCCGCCGCGACCCGATGGGATCGCTCAGCGAGGAGCTGCGCGCGGCGTGCGCGGAGGTACGGCACCTCGTCGAGCTCGACACCGCGTCCGCCGCGTGGCGAGTCGCGCACGGGCACCGCGCGCACAGTGCCGACGCCGCCTGAGCACCCGCTCGGGACGGAGTCGCGGGTCTTCGCTCAGTAGCGGTACGTGGCCCGAGTCAGCTCGAAGTACTCGGCGAAGACGTCGACGCCGGGCGTCGTCGTGGTCGGTGCTCCGAGCTGCGGCGCGGACTCCGCGGCCGCGGCGGCGGGCGAAAGGGGCCACGAGAACCAGCCGGTCTCGAGGATCGACTGGGCGAACGCCACATCACCACGGACTCCCGACGCCGCACCCTCGTCGAGATAGATCTGCGCCATCTGCAGTGGCGAGATCTCCGGCTTCCACGGATTCCCGACCGCGGTGACGCGTGCGGCGATCTGCTCTGCCGTGAGCGCGCTGGGGCCCATGATGGTCAGCGCCACGAGCTCGTCGTTCGTCATCGGGACCAAGCCTGCGGACGCGCGCATGCTGTTGTAGATCGACGAGATCGTGTCCCAGTAGGTGGTTCCCTCCGCCCACCTTTCTTCGAGGTCTTGCCAACGCGGCGCCTGACCGTGATAGAGAAACGTCGTGAAGTTCGCCTCCGTGTAGCCCACCCGCGGTTCGAACGGTCGGCCGAGGGTGTACGGAGTCGAGGCGGGGTCGGCGTAGTTGCGCAAGTGCTGGAGCTGCGCTCGTATGCCGAGCGTCGGCGTCGGCTTGCACATGAAGACGGTGCTTCCGTTGTAGGCACCGATGCCGGCGTAGTTGTGATCGCTGGGGAGCACGTAGCCGCGCCAGGCCGGGTCGCACGTCTGCACGGGCGGTGGCGGCGGAGGCGGCGGAGGCGGCGCGGGCACGCATGCGGCGAATGCGGCCGCGGCGCATACCCCGACGATCGCAAGACGCACCCGACGCATGGAGAGCAACAATACTCGCGAGGTGACGAACCCGGACGCGGCCCATTCCGTACCGCTCGTCGGAGCGCGCAAGGTCGGCTGGCTCGAGCTGTTCTACGACCTCGTCTTCGTCGCGGCGATCATCGCGTTCAGCGACGCGGTCAGCGAGCACCCCGACGGCGACGTCATCGCGACCGTCGTCGGCACGTTCGCTGCCGTGTGGTGGATCTGGTTGACGACGACGCTCGTCGCCAACCGGTTCCGCGACGACGACCCGTGGCACCGCGCGCTGATCCTCGTGCAGATGGTGCTGCTCACCATGATCTCGCTCGTCGTCGGGGACGGCGTCGGCCGTCATGAAGGGGCGGTCGCGGTCCTGTACGCCTTGTTGTGCCTCAACGTCTCGGTGATGCACGCGCGCGAGGTCGGTCGTCCGGGCGCGCTGGGCGCGCTCGCGCGGGCCCGGCGCAACGAGTACGCGGCGGCAGCGATCCCGCTCCTCGCCACGGCGTTCATCGGCGGCCCGGCTCGCTACGTGCTGTGGGGCATCGGGCTCGCGACGATCGTGCTCCCCGCCATCGCGTATCGGTTCGGTCGCGAGCGGGGCGAGGCTCCGCTGCACGAGGAGCACCTCGTCGAGCGCATGGGCCTCCTCACCATCATCGTGTGCGGTGAGTCGTTCGTGAAGGTGTCGCTGCTGGCGTCCGCGGGCGCACTCGAAGACCTCGACGTCATCGTCCTCGGCGCGCTGTTCCTGCTCGTCTTCTCCATGTGGTGGTCGTACTTCGACGACATCCCCGAGTCGGGGCTCCCGAACTCGAACAACCGGCTCACGGGATGGTTCCTCGGGCACTTCTTCCTGCAGATCTGCCTCGTGGGCATCGCCATCGGCTACTCGAAGCTCCTCAAGTACGAGCTCGACGACAACGTCGACTTCGACAAGATGCTGCTCGCAGTCGGGCCGATCATCGGCGTCTACCTGTCGCTCGCGCTCATCGGAGCGTGCACCCGCCGGAGACCGGCGGGTCCGTTGCTGGCGCTCCGGCTCGGCTCGGCGCTCGCGCTGGTGCCCGTCGGGGTCCTCATCTGGCGAGCGGACTGGGTCCGCGTGGACGCGACCGCCATCTTCTTGTCCGTCTTCGCCCTTGCGCACGGCGCCCTCGCGATGGTCGTCCGACGCAGGACCCGGATCGTCTCCCGGGAAGCGGATGCCGCCGGCGTCGTACTCTGGTGACCATGGACGCAAGCACCCTCGGCTACCGACCCTTCGACGCCGACAACCACTACTACGAGGCCCTCGACGCCTTCACCCGTCATCTCGACCCCGCGCTCGGGCCTCGCATCGTGCAGTGGTGCGAGATCGACGGCCGCCAGTACCACGTGATCGGCGGTCGGGTGAGCCGGGCGGTGGTCAACCCGACGTTCGACCCGGTCGCGAAGGCCGGCGCGATGCACGACTACTTCCGCGGCAACCCGGACGGCAAGAGCCCGCTCGAGTTCCTCCGCGACCGCGAGCCCATCCGGCCCGAGTACCGCGACCGCGACGCGCGGCTCGAGGTCATGGACCTCCAGGGCATCGACAGGGTGTGGCTGTTCCCCACGCTGGGCATCCTCTACGAGGAGCTGCTGAAGGACGACGTCGAAGGCGTCACGATCATGT
>JBBDWT010000116.1:0-23677 GCA_040902705.1 Acidimicrobiia bacterium
TCGCGGAGTTCGACTTCCGGCACACGACACGGAAGATGACCGACGCGCAGCGTGTGTCGCGGCTGATGGGCCAGACCCGCGGTCGCCGGCTCACGTACCGCCCGCCCACCGCCTAGCGAAGCGACACACCCCCGATACCGGGGTAGCCTTTCGGCATGGCTTCAATGCTGGTGTTCGATTTCGTGGACCGGAAGATCGTCCTTCATCTGCCGAACGGGGTCACGAAACCCGCTCCGAAGCAGATCGTCCTCGCTGGCACGGCAACCCCCGCCCCGAAGGGCTGATGCGGGTCGTCTACGCCGTTCCCGTCCGCCACATCGAGCAGCTGGTAGACGGGACCCTCGGTGCCTTCGGCATCGAGACACAGTTGTTCGCCGTCCCACTCCCGGCGCCGATGATTTCGCCCCTCGTCGTTGCTCTCGCAGTCCCGCACGCTGAGGCCCACGACGGCGTGAAGCACCCTCTCAGCATCAAGGTTCTCGGTCCCGACCTGTCCGAGGTCGCCCCAGCCTTGGAGACTGAGATCGGGATAGCGCCCGGCGAGAACACGCCCGAAGGTTGGGAGTGCCGAGTCGTCACCGCGCTCGCAGCCCGATGGGAAGCGACCGAATACGGGACGTACTCCGTCGAGATCAGCGCGTCAGACGGGTCGATCAGCGTGCCGTACATCGTGAGTGAGCCACAGGCGTAGCCTTGTGAACATGGGCACTCCCAAGCGCGACCTTGACGAGCCGGTCAACATCGACCTCGAGCCCGAGGAAGCCCTGAAGGTACTGCTCCGCGCCGTCGACGGCCCCGAGCTTCCCCCGGTCGGATCGCCGCCACCTGGCGACGAGAAGAACTAGTCCTCGTCCCGTTCGGGCACGACCCAGAAGTAGCGAACGCCGAACTCCCACTGGCTCGACGTAAGCAACCGCTGGCTCTCCAGAATCCCTAGCCCGAGGCTCAGGTTCGGCCAGTCCAACGGCTCGTACGCCTGATCCTTCTCGCGATCAGCAGCGTTGACCGCCTTCACCAGCTCGTCGGCGTCGAGCGTGCCCACCCCGTGCTCAGCAAGCTCGTCGATCGTCGCTTCGATCGCGGCGACCTGATACTTCATCGGCGCGGGCAGCGGCTTCTTCGGTGCCGGTGGCGGGGGTGGTGGCGTAGCAGCAGGAACCGCGGTCGGCGCGGGAGCAGACTCCAGCATGGCGACGCGATCTGCGAGCACCCGATGCGGCGCGGTTGAGAGCAAGACCACGGCGCTGACCACCGCGATCACAACCATCATGCCGACGAAGACGGGCACCGCGATCAAGGCGTCGTCGGCCCCGCTCTCGGACCCCCAGCGATCGACGGCGAAGTAGACGAGCACCGCGACGAAGGCCGAACCGGCGAGGCTGATGAGCGCCTTCCGGCCCCAGCCGCGGTGGAAGTCCTCCCACGCGCGGGCGCACACCGGGTGCCGGTCCAGTCGCTCGCCCATCCCGCCGCACGGTACGCCTGAATCATGGGTTTGTCACGTCACACATCGTGACGTGCGACACGTTGACGGTGAGACGATCAGGGTCGTATCGTCTCAAGCGATGACGGCTGCGCTCGTCGAGCCCCGTGCGGGGGACCCTGGTTCCATTGCTGTGGGATCGAACGCGATCGAAGCCCGGACCATCGCAGCGACGTTGGCCTGCATCGCCCGCCACGGCCTGTCGAAGACCACGATCGACGACATCGCCCGTGAGGCCGGCTGCTCCCGGGCGACGCTCTACCGCTACTTCGGCACCAAGGTCGATCTCGTGAGCCGCGTCGTGAGCGCGGAGGCCGAGCGCGTCACCGCCGTGTGTCGCGATGCTGCCGCCGACGCCACCACGCTCGACGACGCGGTGTACACCGTGCTCCTCGTCGCTGGTCGCGAGCTCGCCGATCACCCGGCGCTCCGGTTCGTCGCCGACTTCGAACCGGAGATCCTCCTGCCGCACCTCACGTTCTCTGGCGGCGACCGCTTCCTCGCCGACGCGTCGCGTGCGCTCGCGCCGTGCTTCGAGCCCTTCCTGGGGGAGCGCGCGCCGCGCGGTGCCGAGTGGGTCGCGCGCCTCGGCCTCGCCCTCTGGCTCTCGCCGACCGCACCCGTCTCCCTGCACGATGCCGAGGGTCTCCGCGCGTACGTGCACGAGTTCATCACCCCCGCGCTCCATACCGTCCCAGTCCTCACGAAAGAGGAGTAACCCGATGGCCACCACCAACGAAGAGCTGATCGGCCGCGCCGAGCTCGACGACGTTGACGCGATCCTCGCCGTCACGAACTCCGACGTCGACGAGGCGCTGCACTCGGTCCGCTCGGAGGGCAGCGCGATCTTCACGTGGGACTACGAGCAGTCGCGCACGGCGCTGCACAAGCTCTACGAGAAGGCCAAGACGTCGCAGTGGAACTCGAACGACCTCCCGTGGGACACCGACGTCGACCAGGAGAAGGTGGTCGAGGCCAACCAGGCCGCGAACGCCTACCTCCGCCAGGACGTCGACGTGAAGGGCACCCCGTTCGAGAACTGGGGCGACAAGGAGTGGCTCGAGTTCGGCGTCCAGTCGCAGAACTGGACGCTCTCGCAGTTCATGCACGGTGAGCAGGGCGCGCTCATCTGCACCGCGCAGATCGTCGAGACGGTCCCGTGGATCGACGCCAAGTACTACGCGTCGACGCAGGTGATGGACGAGGCCCGCCACGTCGAGGTGTTCTCGAAGTACCTCGACACGAAGCTGTCGGGTCACTACCCGATCAACGCGCACCTCGAGGCCCTGCTCGACGACATCATCGCCGACTCGCGCTGGGACATGACGTACCTCGGCATGCAGATCATGGTGGAGGGCCTCGCGCTCGCGTCGTTCGGCTTCATGTACCAGATGTCGACCGAGCCGCTGCTGAAGCAGCTCCTGCGCTACGTGATGAGCGACGAGGCGCGCCACGTCGCGTTCGGTGTGCTGTCGCTCCAGGAGTACTACGCGGGCCTCGACGGCAAGGAGATCCGCGAGCGCCAGGAGTTCGCCTACGAGGCGGCCGTCCGCATGCGCGACCGGTTCCTCCAGCAGGAGGTCTGGGAGCGGATGGGGGTCGACGTGAAGGAAGCCGTCAAGTTCGTGCTCAAGGCACCGGACCGCCCGATCTTCACCGGCCTGCTGTTCTCGAAGATCGTGCCCAACTGCAAGAAGCTCGGCCTGCTCGATGCCGGCGACGGTTGGCTGCGGGAGAAGTTCACCGAGCTCGGCGTGATCCAGTACGAGGACTGGGCCGACACCGGCGAGGAGTACGAATCCCTCGACGAGGTCGCGAAGGACCGCGAGGGCGTCTCGGCGTAAGCACTCCGCTCACCTCGCTCGTCTCTTTCGTCGACACACGGACTCAGCCAGACTGGGTCCGACCTCCACGAGGAGATGATGCGCGATGGGGATCTTCGAGGACGCCAAGAAGCAAGCCGATGACGCCATGCAACAGGCCATGGGCAACGCCGCAGCCCAGGGCGGCGCCGGCTGGGCGAACCAGGCGATGGCCACCGGGCAGGCCGAGGCGGCGGCCGTCAGGTCCGAAGCCGAAGCGATCGACGTCGACAACGACCCGGCGTTCGCACCGATCGAAGGCGTCTCGTACCGGGACTACGTCGCGCTCTGCATCAAGATCGCGCCTGCCGGCACCGACGAGGCGAAGCAGATCGAGATCGCCAAGGCGAACGGCTACGACGAAGCGAAGTGGAAGGCCGTGAGCGGCGGCTTCACCCAGCGCTGCATCGAGAACCAGAAGTTCGCGCGGCGTCTCGGCATGGACGTGATGGCGGCCGACAAGTAGCCGCACGCGCGCGCAACGACGGAGCTGCGTCCCGGGCACGCGCCCGGGGCGCAGTACCTTGGTGCGGATGACCGCACCCGTCCGCATCGTCTTCCTCGGCGGGCTGGGCGAGATCGGCCGCAACTGCTTCTGCCTCGAGGTGAACGGGCGGATCGTGGTGGTCGACTGTGGCCTGATGTTCCCCGACGCCGACATGCCCGGCGTCGACCTCGTCCTCCCCGACTTCACCTACCTGCGTGAGAACGCCGACCGGGTCGACGGGATCGTGCTCACCCACGGTCACGAGGACCACGTCGGCGGGCTCTCCTACCTCCTCCCCGACGTTCCGGCGCCGATCTACGGCTCCGCCCTCTCGCTCGGGTTCGCCCGCAAGCGCCTCGAGGAGTCACGGACCCTCGATCAGACGACGCTGATCCCGGTCGTCGATGGCCAGGTGATCCAGATCGGGCCCGTCGAGGCCGAGTTCATCCCGGTCACCCACTCGGTGCCGCACGCGTTCGCGGTCGCGTACTCCACGCCTGTGGGCACCGTCCTGCACACGGGCGACTTCAAGCTCGACCTCACGCCGGTCGATGGGCGTCGCACCGACCTGTCCCGGCTCGGCGAGATCGGTCGGCGCGGCGTTCGGCTGTTGCTGTCCGACTCCACCAACGCGGAGCGACCCGGGTACACGGAGTCGGAGGCGTCGGTCGGCCCGGTCATCCGTGACCTGCTGCGCGACCACCCCGACAAGCGCTTCATCGTGGCGTCGTTCGCCTCACACCTGCACCGGGTCGAGCAGATCGCGCGCGAAGCGCTCGCCGCGGGGCGCCGTATCGCGTTCGTGGGCAGGTCGATGGTCCACAACGTTGCGTTCGCGCGCGAGCTCGGGTTGCTCGACGTCGCCGCCGACCGCGTCATCGACATCGACGAGGCATCCGGGTATCCGCCGGGTGAGGTCTGCGTCATCTGCACCGGATCGCAGGGCGAGCCGATGAGCGCGCTCTCGCTCATGGCCGCACACGAGCACAAGCACGTCAAGATCAGTGAGGACGACATCGTCGTGATCTCGGCGCATGCGATCCCCGGCAACGAGTCGAACGTGTCACGCGTCATCGACTCGCTGATCCGTGCCGGCGCCGACGTGTATCACGGTGGCGACTCGCACGTGCACGTCTCGGGGCACGCGTCGCAGGACGAGCTGAAGTTCGTCATCGACCTCGTCCGACCGGAGTGGTTCGTCCCCGTGCACGGCGAGTACCGCCACATGGTGGCGCATCGCCGACTCGCCGAGGCGGTCGGTGTCCCGTCCGACCGCGTGTTCGTGTGCGAAGACGGCGACGCGGTGTCACTCGACGCGAAGGGCGCCGACGTCGAGCGCAAGGCGGTGCCGGCCGGCTATCAGTACGTCGACGGCCTGATCGGCGACGTCGACACCGGTGTGCTGCGCGACCGCCGGACGCTGGCGGAAGAGGGCTTCGTCGTGGCGATCGTCACCGTCGACAAGTCGAGCGGCGAGCTCGTCCGTGCGCCCGAGATCGTGACTCGCGGCTGGGTGCACGCCGACGAGGCCGAGGGGCTCCTCGAGGACGCCCGGGCCGAGGTCCGGGCGGCGCTCGCCGACGCGGCCCGCGAGGGTGCCAACGACTTCGAGACGCTCCGACGCAAGACCCGGCGCGCGCTCGGACGCTTCATCAGCGAGCGGACCCGTCGCCGTCCCGCGATCATCCCCGTCGTCATCGAGGTCTAGCGAGCCGTCATGCCGATCCGCGACTGGTCGAACTTCATCGGAGGCCGCACCGCGGTCATCACCGGCTCGGGGGCCGGAGTCGGCCGCGCCATCGCGATGCACATGGCGCGCGCCGGCGCCGAGATCTGGATCAACGACCTCGACCTCGGCCGCGCCGAGGGCGTCGTTGCCGAGATCGAGGCGGAGGGCGGCAAGGCCCGTCCGGTCGTCGCCGACGTGTGCGACCCCGCGTCCGTCCACGAGATGGCGCGCACCACCGGGCCCGTCGACATCCTGGTCAACAACGCCGGCAGCGGCGTGCGCGCGTTCGCCGAGCAGACGGCGACCTACACGACGTTCGCGGAGTCGGAGCCGCACGAGTGGGAGCCGGTGATGCGCGTCAACCTCACCGGCGTGCTGCACGTCACCCACACGTACGTACCCGACATGATCGAGGCGAAGTGGGGTCGCATCCTGACGATCGTCTCCGATGCCGGCCGTCGCGGTGAGCGGCGCCAAGTCGTCTACGGCGCGGCGAAGGCCGCGGCGATGGGCTTCTCGCGCGGGCTCGCGGCCGAGGTCGGGCGTTCCGGCGTCACCGTCAACTGCATCTCGCTCGGCACGATGCGCCACGGGCCCGCGGCCGAGATGAGCGAGGAGCAGGAGCGACGGATCGCTGCCGTCTATCCCGTCGGCCGTCTCGGTCGCGTCGACGACGCCGCTCCGCTCGCCGTCATGCTGTGCAGCGACGCCGCCGAGTGGATCACCGGCCAGGTGTACCCCGTCGACGGCGGCTACGCCCCGGCGCTCTAGCTGCGCCTCCTCCACCGCCCGACCGACCGCCTTCACCCCCGAACCGGAGAGTGTGGAGGCCGGTTTCGGGCGTCCAGGCTCTCCAGAACGGGGTTGGCGGGGTCCAGGGATACTGCTGTTGTCCATGGGGCCGGTGTTACCGTGACTCCATGGCCACGCGCACCACCACGCGCAAGCGAAGCGCGCCCGCGAAGAAGGGCTCGACCTCGAAGTCTTCGTCGCGCCGCACCACCACGTCTCGACGCCCGGCGGAGCCGACGCTGCGGGTCCGCGCGGGCGAGGCCGCTCGGCGCGAGCTCGGCGGTCACGGGGCCGACGCGGCCGCGGTCGGGCTGCTCGTCCTCGCCGCGTTGCTGATCCTCGGATTGATGGGCGACCTCGCCGGCGCGCTGGGGAACGGCCTCGCCGACGGCGTCGGCACCCTCATCGGGCGGGCTCGCTACGCGCTGCCGGTCGTGCTGGTCGTCTTCGCGATCCTCCTCTTCAGCGCGCGTCCCGCAGCACGACGCGCCGCCGAGGCCGACGAAGCCGGCGAGGAGCCCGCGCCCGAGCCGACGCCTCTGCGCGTCGGCGTCGGCTTCACCCTGATCTTCATCGCCGCCGTCGGGTTCCTCCACCTCGCGCTCGACCGCCCGTCGATCGACGGGCCGCTCGCGGCGCTGCGCGACGCCGGCGGCATGTTCGGCGCGGGCATCGGCGGCCCACTCGTCGCCGTCGCCGGCGTCATCGGCGCGGCCATCGTGCTCACCGGCGTCGCGGTCCTCGGGGCGCTCCTCGCGCCGGGGGTCCCGATGCACGACGTGGTGTCCGGCGTCGGGCGCGGCGCGCGCTGGGCCGGCGGCCACGCGCGCGTGCAGGCGCGCCGCATCGGCGAGCTCAACGACGACTCGGTGGCCGCGCATCATGACGACGTCAACGTCGATCTGACGGATCCCGGGGTCGCGGCGCCGCCCGGGGGCTTCTCCGATCCGTCCGCAGCGAGCGACGCCATGGAGGAGGGCCCCGCGATCGTCGACCTCTACGACATCGATCTCGACGCCGTCACGGCCGAGTCGGTGTTCAGCGAGGACGAGCCGACGCTCACCGACCTGCCCGCGGTCACGGTGCCGCCGACGGTGGAAGAGGGCGACGGCCAGGTCGCGCTCGACCTCGGCCCCAAGGCCGGTGGCAAGCGCGGCGCCTGGAAGCTCCCGCCGAAGAACATCCTCAAGAAGGGTGACGCCAAGCCCGCCGACCGCAGCCTCGTCGAGGAGGGTGGCCGCGTGCTCGCCGCCGCGCTCGCGCAGCACGGCGTCGACGCCAGGCTCGTCGGCTCGACCGTGGGCCCGACCGTCACGCGCTACGAGCTCGAGCTCGCGCCCGGCGTGAAGGTCAACCGCGTCACCGGGCTGAGCCACGACATCGCGTACGCGATGGCCTCGCCCGACGTGCGCATCCTCGCGCCCATCCCGGGGCGCTCCGCGATCGGCGTCGAGGTCCCCAACAAGGCGCGCCAGCTCGTCACCCTCGGCGACATCCTCGGCTCGGCCGAGGCCAGGGCGGCGACGCAGCCGCTCGAGATCGGGCTCGGTCGCGACATCGCGGGCCGCTCCGTCATGCTCGACCTCGCGACGCTGCCGCACGTCCTCATCGCCGGCGCGACCGGTGCGGGCAAGTCGAGCTGCATCAACTCGCTCGTCACGTCGCTCCTGATGCGGTGCACGCCCGAGCAGGTGCGCCTCATCCTCGTCGACCCCAAGCGCGTCGAGCTCGGCGCGTACAACGGCCTCCCGCACCTGCTCACGCCGGTCGTCACCAACCCGAAGAAGGCCGCCAATGCCCTCGACTGGGCGGTGCGCGAGATGGACCTTCGCTACGAGTCGCTCGCCGAGGTCGGAGCGCGCGACATCGCCGGATACAACGCGATGGTCGACCGCGGCGAGCTCCCGACGCCCGAGAAGCCCGACATCCACGGCAAGGGCTACGAGCGCCTGCCGTTCATCGTCATCGTCGTCGACGAGCTCAACGACCTCATGATGGTCGCCGCGCGCGACGTCGAGGCGAGCGTGTGCCGCATCGCGCAGATGGCACGAGCGGTCGGCATCCACCTCGTCATCGCGACGCAGCGCCCCTCGGTCGACGTGATCACCGGTGTCATCAAGGCGAACGTGCCGAGCCGCCTCGCGTTCAGCGTGTCGAGCCTCGCCGACTCGCGCGTGATCCTCGATCAGGCCGGTGCCGAGAAGCTGATCGGCAAGGGCGACCTCCTCGCGCTCACCGCGAGCTCCAGCCGCGCGCAGCGCATCCAGTGCGCCTGGGTCGACGAGGAGTGCGTGCGCAAGGTCGCGGCCCACTGGAAGCGCCAGGCGGTCGAGCCCCAGTACGTCTCCGGCGTCGCCGACGACACGTCACCGAGCGGTGGCGGCGGTGGCGGCGACGCCGGTGACGACGATCCGCTGCTGGTCGATGCCATGGAGCTGGTGGTGCGCTCGGGTCTCGGCTCGACCTCGATGCTCCAGCGCAAGCTCCGGGTCGGGTTCGCTCGGGCCGGGCGGATCATGGACCTCCTCGAGCGCAAGGGCATCGTCGGCCCGTCGATCGGGTCGAAGGCCCGAGACGTGCTGATGACCGTCGAGGAGTTCGAGGCGATGCAGGCCCGAGGCGCCGACCCCGACTGATCCTCCACCACGCGGCGGGGGCGCCCCCCGGTTCGGCGTGCTCACTCCGGTCCGGGATACCCGGCCCGTCTCCGTTCGCACGCTGTGGCCTGCGAGGCGCCCCTCGTCGACTCGGGCAGCATCATCGGTGCCCGTCTTGCTCACGCGAACAACGCCCACCGTGGGGGCGCGGTTCCCGTCCGACGGGCGCTGTCGCGGAGCCAGGTCGGGGTACGCCGGTAACCTGGGTGGCGAAATGCGGCTTCCCTCACCTTCTGAGACTTCGGCGCGCTCGACCTTCTGGGTCGAGACGCTCGGCTGCCCGAAGAACGCCGTCGACTCCGACAAGGTCGTCGCGTCGCTCCTGGCCGACGGCCTCGCCCCCGCGGCGACGTCCGACGGCGCCGACCTCGTGGTGGTCAACACCTGTGCCTTCATCGAGGACGCCCGCAAGGAGTCGATCGACGTCGCCCTGGCGCTCTCCGACGGGCGGAAGCCCGGCGCCCGCCTCGTCGTCACCGGCTGCATGGCGGAGCGCTACGGGGCGGAGCTCGCCGGAGCGCTGCCCGAGGCCGACGCGGTCGTCGGGTTCGCCGACGAGGGGTCTCTGGCCGCTGCCGCCGGGATCCCGGTCGCCTTCATGCCCGGGCGCCGCCCAACAGGTGTGCGTGACCTGCTCGAGCTGCCCCGCGCGCAGCCGACGGCCCCCTGGGCGTACCTGAAGATCGCCGAGGGCTGCGACCGGGCGTGCGCGTTCTGCGCGATCCCGTCGTTCCGCGGCGCGCAGCGCTCGCGTCACCCCGACTCCATCGTCGACGAGGCCCGCGCCCTGGTGCAGGGTGGCGTCTCCGAGCTCGTGCTCGTCGCCCAGGACCTCGCCTGGTACGGGCGCGACATCGGCGCACCGGGTTCGCTCGCGCCGCTCCTCGAGCGCCTCGACGCCGAGCTCGCACCTGAGGGGCTCGCGCGCCAGCGGCTCCTCTACCTCTACCCGAGCGAGGTCCACGATCCGCTCGTGGCGACGATGCTCGACACGCCGACCGTCGTCCCGTACTTCGACCTCTCGCTCCAGCACGCCGACCGCGCGCTGCTCGCGCGCATGAAGCGGTGGGGGAGCGGCGACCGATTCCTCGCGATGATCGACGACATCCGCACGCGTGAGCCCGACGCCACGTTCCGCTCGTCGTTCATCGTCGGCTTCCCCGGCGAGACCGAAGACGCGCACGACGCGCTCCTCGGCTTCCTGCGCGCCGCCGAGCTCGACTGGGCCGGCTTCTTCCCGTTCTCGCGTGAGGAGGGCACGGCGGCAGCCGCGCTCGACCAGATCGTGCCCGACGACCTCGCGGTCGAGCGCCTGCGCGAGTGCGCCGAGGTGCAGACGCCGATCACCGAGGCGTCACGCGACGCGCTCGTACGCGCCGGCACCGAGATCGAGGTGCTGGTCGACGGCCTCGACGCCGAGAGCGGTGACGCGACGGGTCGCACCCACCGTGAGGCACCCGAGATCGACGGCGTCGTGTGGCTTTGCCATCCGACGCCGGTGGAGACGGAGCCTGCGACGTCGACCAATGGAGACGGTGTGATCCGGTTGGAAGGTGCGACGGCGCGCCCGGGCAGCTTCGTGCGGGCGAAGGTGATCGCAGCGAGCGGCGTCGACCTCGTGGCCGCCCCGATCGAGGTGCTCTCGTGACCGAGCGCTCCGAGCGCTCCGAGCCGCGCACTGCGCGCGAGGTCGTCGACGACGTCCGCGTCGAGATGCGGCGCTTCGGTGAGACCGCGATCAAGACGCCGGCCAACGCGCTCACGCTGATCCGCCTCCTCTTCGCCATCCCCGTGCTCGTGTGGATCCTCGACGAGCAGACGGCGACGTGGGGCACGTTCGCCGGGTGGTCCGTGCTCTGGCTCACCGACGGCCTCGACGGCTGGATGGCGCGCCGCGACGGCACGACTCGCTCGGGCGCGTTCCTCGACCCGCTCGCCGACAAGATCCTCGTCCTCGGCGGGTTCGCCGCGCTCGCGATCCGGGGCGACTTCGCATGGATCGCGGTGGCGATCGTCGCCGTCCGGGAGGTCGGCGTGTCGGGCTGGCGCTCGATCGCGAGCCGACGCGGCGTCTCCATCCCGGCTCGGCCACTCGGGAAGTGGAAGGCGACCGTGCAGTTCCTCGCGGTCGCGCTCGTCCTGTGTCCCTTGAGCGAGAGCTGGGGCCTGGTGCAGGAGATCGCGCTGTGGACTGCCGTCGTGCTGTCGATCGTGTCGGCCGTCGACCTGATCACCGCCGCCCGCCGGGGTGAAGCCGCGAAGGCTGCGAAGGCCACCGCCACGTGAGAGCCGACGTCCTTGCGATCGGCACCGAGCTCCTGCTCGGGCAGATCGTCGACACCAACAGCGCGTGGATCGGCGAGCAGCTCGCCGCCGCAGGCATCGACACCTACGAGCACCGCAAGGTGGGCGACAACCAGGCGCGCATGGTGGGCGCGATGCGCGACATGTTGCGCGGCGCCGATGCACTGATCGTCTGCGGTGGTCTCGGCCCGACCCAGGACGACGTCACCCGCGAAGCAGTGGCCGAGCTCATGGGCGTCGAGCTCGAGCGACGGGAGGAGCTCATCGAGCACATCGCGTCGCTCTTCGGCGTGCGCGGCCGTGACATGCCGGCCAACAACCTGCGCCAGGCCGACATCCCCGTCGGCGGCGACTTCATCCCGAATCCGATCGGCACCGCACCGGGCCTGCGCTGCGAGGTCCCGGCCCCTGACGGCACCAAGAAGGTCGTCTACGCGGTGCCGGGCGTCCCCTACGAGATGAAGCAGATGGTGGAGGAGCACGTGCTCCCCGACCTGCTCGAGCGCTCGGGGGAGCGTGCCGTCATCGTGTCGCGGTCGCTCAAGACCTGGGGCACGTCGGAGAGCGGCCTCTCCGAGATGATCGCCGACCGGGTCGACCTCCAGGGCAACCCGACGATCGCGTTCCTCGCCCGAGGCATCGAGGGCCTCTACGTGCGCCTCACCGCGAAGGCCGCGACGGACGCGGAGGCGCGCGCCCTGATCGAGGCCGAAGAGGCCGAGCTGCGCCCGATCATCGGCGAGCTGGTCTTCGCCGTCGACGACGAGACGATGGAGTCGGTCGTGCTCGACCTCTGCGCGCAGCGCGGCTGGTCGCTCGGCGTGGCGGAGTCGCTCACCGGCGGGCTCGTCGGCGCGCGCCTCGCGAACATCCAGGGCGCCAGTCACACGTTTCGCGGCTCGGTCGCGTCGTACGCGACGCAGGTCAAGCGGTCGCTGCTGGGAGTGACCGCGGAGTCCGTCGTCACCGAGGAGGCGGCGATCCAGATGGCCGACGGCGCGCGCGAGGCCCTCGGATGCGAGGTTGCGCTGTCGTTGACCGGCGTCGCGGGCCCCGACGAGCAGGACGGCCAGCCCGTCGGCACGGTGTGGTTCGGCATCGCGATGCCCGACCACCCGACCGTGGCGGTGTCGGCGCGGCTCCCCGGCGACCGTGAGCGGATCCGGCAGTTCGCGACGATCTCCGGTCTCAACCTGCTCCGGCTCCGGCTCGCATCACTCGAGTGAGCGCCATCGGCCGCGCGTTCGTCGCGGTCGAGCCCTCGCGCCCGGTGCTCGCGGCCGTCGAGGAGCACGTCCGTCGCGCCGCAGGTGCTGAGCCCGGTGACGCGCTGCGCTGGACCCGCCCCGAGCAGTGGCACGCCACGTTGCAGTTCTTCGGCCGGGTCGACGATGTCGATGCAATGGTGCGAGTCCTCGAGCGGGCCGTGTGCGACGTCGAGCCGCTGGCGGTGCAGCTCGGCGGCGGTGGTGCGTTCCCCGAGGTCGCGCGGGGATCTGTCCTGTGGCTGGGGTTCACCGACGGTGCTGTGGCACTCGCGGAGCTCGCGCGGGCGATCGGCAGTGGAGCTGCCGAGCTCGGGTTCGCCCCCGACGACCACCGGTTCCGTCCGCACCTGACCCTGGCGCGCCGCCGACCCGCGGGCGACGTGCGCCCACTGGTGGGGGCGCTCGGCACCGACCCGGTCGGCCCCGCATGGCGCGTGGGCGAGATCGTGCTGTTCGCGAGCGATCAGCGCCCCGATGGAGCGCGCGACCACTCGGTGATCAGCCGGATACCGCTGGGGGGAGAGCGGATTCCTATCGCTTCCGGCGCTTCTGCCGTCCCGGGTCGGCGAGCAGCTCCAGCGGTGAGACGCGGAGGGACTCCGCCAAGCGCTCGACCGACCTCAGCGTGAGGTTCCGCTCGCCGCGCTCGATCCCACCCATGTAGGTGCGGTGCACGCCGAGCAGGTCGGCGAAGGCCTCCTGCGACAGGCCGCGTTGCTGGCGGTACGCCCGGAGGTTCTGGCCCAACGTCTGCTGAAGGTCGCCTTCCATCGGCGCCAACCTGCTGGGTTGCTACTCGACGATCTACAGACTGATGAGTAGCGAATCCGGGCGAATCCGGGCGAATCCGGGCGAGTCCGGTACGGGGAGGATGGGCGCGACCTCCTCGGCCGTGGATGTCACACCCCCGAATTACGTTCGTGTGATTCGCCGGCCCCTTCCGGGCGGCGCACTTCCCCCTGCACGACCACAGGCTTCGAGAAGGAGAGGCGAGATGAGCAGGGGTGAGATGCCGCCTGCCGACGACGTCGGCGCGGCGCTACGCGAGCTCGTCGGTCGGTTCGCCGCGCTCGACGACGAGGTGCAACGGATGCAACGCGCGCTGACGGAGGAGATCCGCACCCGGCGGCTCGTGGTCGTCGGCGACGACGGTGTCCCGCGTGTCGAGATCACGGCCCGGGATGCGTTCGGGCACGTCACCGTGTTCGGGCGTACCCCCGGGACGGACTCGACCTGCGTGGAGCTCTTCGCGAACGACCCGTCCGACGGCGACGGCGCGGAGGTCGGTCTGGCGCTCACGGTGGGTGGCGACGTCGTCGCGACGCTGCACGTGTTCGAGGGCCGCCAGCCGGCGTTGTGGATCGCCGGTGGGCGCGATGCGGCGCTACTTGAAAGGAGCGAGACTGATGAATAGCATCCCTCCGAACTGAAGACGTCGTCGGGGAGCGTGCCCGGTCGCGCTCACGCGAGCGGCAAGGAGGGTGGGGTGATGGGCAGCGGGCGACCGTCGAGTGTGCGCGTGCTCGCGGTCGCGACCGCGATGACCCCCCGGGCGGTCGACGACGACGCGCAGCAGTCGTGCGGCAAGAGCGTGCTCGGGACGTGACGCCGGTGGACGACGTCGGCACGGCCGAGGGAGTCGCGTGCCCATCGTGCGGGAGCCAGCCGCCCGCCGGTGCGGTGTTCTGCGGCGAGTGCGGTGCGGCGCTCGGCGGTCCGAGCAGCAGAGCCTCGAGCGTCGTCGACGCGGCTGCGTCCGCCGCCCGGAACGCCGCATGGGCACTCGTGAAGCCGTCGGAACCGGAACCGGAACCCGAGCCGGAAGCAGCCGCCACCCATCGGTCACCCGCAGACGGGACGCAGAGCTACGCCGCGCCCGATGCCGGCGCCGAGCTCGGGCGGTTCGTCGACGGCGATCGCGAGCTCGTCGTCCTCGAGATCCGCGGAGCGTGGGCAAGGGTCGGTGAGCACGACGAGGAGATCGGGTGGGTCGACGGTCGCAGGCTCGTGCCTCCGGCGACCTCCGGTGGCGGCACGGTCTCCGGCGCCTCGTCCTCGCCGATCTCGATCAGCGCCGGCGTGGTCATCGGCGCGATCGCCGCGGTCGGCGTGATCGTCGGAGCCGCGGTCGAGTGGACGAGCGGCTTCTCGGGCAACTCGTTCGACATCCCGCTGTTCCCGCTCTTCGACACCTCGAGCTTCGATGCCGACCCCAAGGTCGGCTACGTGCTGGTCGCATGCGCGGTCGTCGGGCTCGTCTGCTGCTTCGTCCGGAACGCCGTCGCGGCGTGGCTGAGGTTCGCGGCGGGCGCGCTCGCCCTCGTGCCCATCGTGGCGTACATCGCGCGGGTTGACGACTCCTACTCGGGCACGAGCATCGATCTGACCGACGTGCTCGGCGCCGGGGTGTACGTCGCGGGCATCTCGGCGATCGTGCTCGCGCTCAGTGCCCTGATCGACCCGTGGCTCATGTCGATGCGCATGCCGAGAATCGATCCGAGCGATACCGATGGGGTGACGATGTGAGCGAGGACGACGAGACATCCGGTGACGACGTGAACGAGTCGGCCGCGACGACGTGCGCCGAGTGCGGAGCAGCGTTGCCGGCCGGTCAGAAGTTCTGCACGTCGTGCGGTACAGCTGTCGACCCAGCCGTGTCAGCGACATCCGGCGACGGTGGCGGCGTCCTCGATGCGACGCACAAGCGCGCGCTGGCCGTGATCGGAGCGGTCGTCGCGGTGATCGTGATCATCGTGCTCGCGACCTCGGGCGGTGGCGACGACTCGAGTGACGTGGAGTCGGCGCCGCCTCCCACCGAGGAGACGGTGCCGACGACCGAACCGCCGCCGACCACGACCACGATCCCGGTCGCACCCGGCGGGACCTGGGTGGTGAGCGGGAGCGACGATCGTGGCTACAGCTCGCGCATCACCCTCGCCGTCGGTGCGCCCGAACATGCCAAGCCGAACGAGACGCGAACGGTGTACGACGATCCGAACGACCCGTCCAATGGTCGCGATGAGCCCCGCATCGGCGCCTGTGCCGTGACCAGGGCTACCGACGCGATCGTCCCCGTCGAGTTCTCGATTGAGAACACGACGGGCAACTTCCCGGAGATCCTCGGGATGGTGCTGGAGCTCGAGAGCTCTCCAGGCGGAGCGGTCTCGGTGCAGTCGGACAGCCACTACAGCACCGGAGCCGAGTGCACGGACCCGAACGACTCCAGCAACTCGAAGCTCTGGGGCGTGGGGTCGACCGACGCGATCGGCGCTGGGGAGTCGAACAACTATCGCGAGTTCCTGATCGTCCTGCACAACTACTACTCACCCGCGTACCCGGACGGAGACGTTGCTGTGTACGAGTCGATGCGGCTGACGCCCGAGCTGACCTTCGGCGACACGTTCGGGGCGGACGAGCGACGGGTCCGTGACGTCGCGATCAGCCGGCTCGCAGGTTCGGGCGCGCCCACGTTCCAGCTCGTCGCGTCGGACGACGGCTTCTGATGGCGCGACCACCGGAGGGCGATCGGCATGGCTGAGCTCGTCGGGCCGCTCGACGCGCCCGATCGCTACGAGCTGGTCGAGCTCCGCAGCCGGGGCGGCGAAGGCGAGCTGTGGCGGGCCTCGATCGATGTCGACGGGCACTCGGTACCGGTCGCGATCAAGATCTTCTACCCGGCGAGCCCGCTCGAGCGCACGCAGTACGCCGCGAGCTGGCGGCGCCAGGCCGAGCTCCTTCGCACGCTTGAGCACCCGAGCCTCGTCACGGTGCGCGAGGCGTTCGACGGGCCCGCGCCCCACGAAGCGGGTGCAGCATCCGACGACGCGGGCGCGGTGTACCTGGTCATGAACTGGGCGCCGGGGGAGAGCCTCCCGGCATGGGTGGCCCAGCACCCCGATCGCGACGTGCTCGACTCCACGCGCACCGTCACCCGCATCGCGAGCGCGGTCGACTACCTGCACTCGGGGAAGGCCACCGGCGGGACGTCCGTGCTGCACCGCGACATCAAGCCGGCCAACGTGGTCGTCGACGGCGCTGACGTGCGCTTGGTGGACTTCGGCTTCGCGCGCCTCGTCGGCGAGCAGTTCACCTTCGCAGGGAC
The DNA here is from genome assembly GCA_040902705.1 of Acidimicrobiia bacterium. Taxonomy (GTDB): domain Bacteria; phylum Actinomycetota; class Acidimicrobiia; order IMCC26256; family PALSA-555; genus DATBSK01. The sequence goes on from JBBDWT010000116.1 coordinate 16,685, forward strand.
ACCGTCGTACCTCGCACCGGAGCTGGTCGCCGGTGCACCCCCGACCGAAGCGTCCGATCGGTACGGCGTGGGCGCGACTGCCTACTACCTCCTCACCGGCGAAGACCCGCTTCCGAACGGCGCCGCCGCGATGCGTGCGCGCCTCCTCCACGTCCCCGGGCTCGAGGGCCGCGAGGACATCGCCGAGCACCTGCTCGCGATGATGGCGAGCGATCCGACGCGTCGCCCGACGAACCTCGTCGAGTGGGCGCAGTCGCTCGCATTCGGTGCCGTGTCGGAGTGGCTCCCGGTCTCGGTCGTGCCGCGCGCCGAGCCGTCGCGGGCTGCGTGGTGGAGCCGCCGGGGCGTCGTTGCCGCGGTGGCAGCAGTCATCGTGCTCGCGGCGGTCGCGGTCGCCGGGGTCGTGCTCTCCTCCGGCGGCGGTGGCGACGCGGAGACCGATGCCGGCGGCAGCGCGGCGAGCGCGTCCGCGGTGCCGCGCATGCCCGACGTCGTGGGCGAGTCGCTTGCCGACGCGCGGGCCCGGCTCCGCAAGGACGACATCCGCGACGTCACCGTCGAGCAGGAGGAGAGCAGCGAGCCGGAGGGCACCGTGCTCGACCAGGATCCGCCGGCGGGCGACAAGGTGACCGGCGGGGTCACGCTCACGGTTGCAGAGGAGATCAGCACGCTCCCCGACGTGGTCGGCACGACGCTGTCGGACGCCACGAACACGCTCCAGGCCCTGGGCGTCGACGTGACGACCACCGACGTGCTCGACGAGACCAAGACCGACGGCACCGTGCTCGCCCAGGAGCCGAAGGCCGGCGGCCCGCTGCCCGACTCCGTCACCCTCCAGGTCGCGCGCCAGCCCGTGAGCACCTACCTCTCCGACCTCGAGCCCGTCGAGGGCAGCGGGTACGCGAGCGCCGCCTCGGTCTCCGGCCAGGCGTACCCGCACTCGGTGATCACGACACCGAGCGACTACTCCGACGCGTTGCCGGTCGACGTCGGCTACGACCTCGGTCGCCATTACCGGCGGGTGAAGGCGACGGTCGGCCTCACCGACGACGCACCGTCGAACGCACAGGTGCGAGTGGAGATCCTGGGCGACGGCCGTTCGCTGTTCAGTCAGACCGTGGGGTTGGGGACCGCGGCGCCGATCGACATCGACGTCACCGGCGTGCTCCGGCTGACGCTCTCCGTGGCGTTGCTGAATGCCGACGACATCGAGTGCTGCAGCGACACGCCGGTGGCCTGGGGCGACATCCGGGCGCTGGGCACTCCCACGGAGGTACCGGGATTCGGGTCGTCTGTCACGACCACGACCTTCGGATAGGCGCACACCGCGATGCGACTCCGGGCGGTGCTCGACGGGGGCGCCGTGGCCGAGCTCGATCCGCCGGGGCCGCACGTCGTCGGGCGCGCCGACGACGCATCGGTGCGCGTCGGCGACCTGCGCGTCTCCCGTCGTCACGGCGTGCTCGAGCTCTGTGATGGTGTCTGGCGCTACACCGACACCGCGAGTGCCGGCGGTACGTGGTGCGACGGCGAGCGGGTCGAGACGGTGACGATCGAGTCGTCGGCAAGCCTCGTCCTCGGCGCGCACGACGGTCCTGAGTTCCGAGTCGAGCCGGTCACCGACCGCGCCGAGGCCCCTGTGTCCGCTCCCGCCGCCGTTGCCGCGCCTGCGTCGACCGAGCGCGTGCAGCGGATCGGGCGCTCGGCCGACAACGATCTGGTGCTCCCCGAGCTCGTCGTCTCGCGACACCATGCCGAGCTCCGTCTCGACGGCGACCAGCCCGTGCTCGCCGACCTGGCCAGCTTTCACGGCACGTTCGTCGACGGCGCGCTCGTCGAGGGGTCGGTATGTTCCGCCCCCGGTCGACTGGCGCGCCCAGGTGTCGATGCTCGTCCGCCGCCAGCTCGCGGTGCTGCTCGCGGACCGCCGCAACCTGGTCTTCCTGGCGGTGGCTCCCCTCGTCCCCGCGCTCCTGATCCTCGCGGTGATCCATGCCGACGCGTTCGACGCCAGCGGCGCGCTCCCTGCGGCCGGCGCTCGCGAGCTCGTCGGCGTCCTGGTCGTGACCGCAGCCGCGTTGGGCGCGGCGAACGGCTTGCGCGAGATCGTCAAGGAAGATGCGATCTACCGGCGCGAGCGAGCCGTCGGCTTGAGCCGCACGGCGTACCTGGCGTCGAAGGTCGTCGCGCTCGGTGCGGTGACGGCCGCGCAATGCGTCGTGCTCGTGGCACTCGGCACCGCGTCGGCGGGTGGTCCTGACGCGTCGAACTGGCTGTTGCTGATCTTCGAAATCGCGTTCGACGTGATCCTGGTCGGCGTCACGAGCCTGGCGCTCGGGCTCCTGATCTCGGCGTTCGTGTCGTCTTCCGAGAAGGCGATGGCGCTGATCCCCGTCGTCTTCGTCGTGTCGTGGCTCTTCTCCGGCGTGTCGGTCGACCTCCAGAGCCGCGCGATCATGCGCGACGTCGCGTACGTCGTGCCCGCGAACTGGGGTGTCTCGGCGCTGGCGTCGACGGTCGACCTTCCGACGCTCGCCGGTTGTGACGCCGAGCCGTCGACACCGTCATCGACGTCGGCCGGTCCGGCTCCCGCGAGCTGTGACGCGAACTGGGCGCCGGGAATGGATCATTGGCTCCTCGATGTCGTCGCGCTGCCTCGTGCTCGGCGCGGCATTCCTGGCCGCTGCCGACTGGGGGCTGGCGCGCAAGGAGCCCACCGACGCGTTGCGCCGTACTCGCGGCGATAAGCCGCTACTTGTAAGGAGCGATATTGATAAGTAGCATCATTGGGGTTGCCTGGGCGGTCATCAGCACGCTCGGACGGCAGCCACAAAGTCTCCCGACGGCCAGGAGTCGCGGGCTCTGAGCCCGGCACCGGCGCCCTCTCGCGGAGGAGGGGAACGCGACGAGCGGGCAGGAGGGGCTCAATGCGGTTCGGTGCCGAGTCAGGCGATCGGCCGGCCGTTCCTGATCGCGGTCAAGCGGCGCAGAGCTCAATCACCCGCGACCCGGGAGAACCACGCCGCGCGGCGAGAGATTCACGCGACGCAGACCGGGGCCGCGGTCGGGGGGACGGTGGATCGGGCTCCCACATGGGGGACCGCGTCAGAACGTCGGGAACGCGTCGTCGACGTCGCACGCGCCCCGCGCTCGGGAACGCCAGATGGGTGACTGCCGGGGTGCTCGTGTGCGCCGCCTTTGGTGCTGGCGTGCTGTGGATGGCGATCCGTGGCGACGAGTCTCCGAACCCGCCGGACACTGCCGAGTATCTGGCCGTTGCCCGTGCGAATGTCCTGTCCGTCGACTTCTGGGGAGCGATCCGGGCGCCTGTGTACCCGCTGCTGCTCCGTGGTGTGTTCTTCGATGTCGACGCGGCGATCGTCGTTCAGACTGCGCTTTCCATCGGCGCCTGGATCGTCCTCGCGTGCGTCGTCGCCTCGTGCGTCCGCGGGTTGATGCGTCCGATCGCGTTCCTCGTCGTGCTCGGCTTCGGGGCCTCGTCGGCTGTCACCTTGTGGAACCGCTGGGTTCTGACCGAATCTGTGGGCACATCTCTCGTTGCATTGATGCTCGCCACTGCGCTGATCTGGTCCCGACGCCACGACGACCGCATGCTCGTCGTCATCGCTGGGCTGGCCGCGGTGTTCATGCTGCTAAGGGACTCGTTCGTTCCCGTCGGCGCGGTGGCGGTTGCCCTCGCCCTCCTCTGGTGCCTCGGTCGTCGGTCGATCCCGACTCGCCCAATCGCGATTGCGCTCGTTGGTCTCGCCGTCGTCGTCGCTGCCACCGTGTGGTCGATCGCGGCAGGCCAACGCGGTGACCGCTCGATGACGAATGTCGTGACACTCCGCGTCCTGAAAGACGACGACGCCACGCAGTTCTTCGTCGAGCACGGCTTGCCACTGACTCGAGAGCTCGAGTCGTTCCGCGGACGTCTGCTCATTGGTCGGAGCCTCGGCGATTCGGGTCCCCCACCCGACATGAAGGCCCTGGCTCGACCACTTCGCTGGATCAGTGAGCGCGGACAGACCACCTACCTCCTCTATGTCTTCTCGCACCCCGACACCATGGTGTCCATGCTCTGGTCAGATCTCGACGAGATCTTCGAGTCCCCGTTCGACGTCTACGGGAGCTTGTCGGGCGTCGACGGCTGGCCCGTCTGGTCGGAAGCTCTCTCGAGCCTGCTCGTCCCACCAACTGCCGTCCTCGCAGCGGAGGTCGGACTGGCGGCGATGCTCAGCGGGATCCTTGTGCGACGCCGACGGGCCCCACCCGCGATCGGCGTCGTGTGGTGCTTCGTCGCCGTCGGGTTGCTCCATGCCGTCGTCGCATGGATCGGCGATCCGTTCGAGGTGTCGCGACATTCCGTGCTTGCAAACGTGTCGGTCCGGATCGGGATCATCACGATCCTGCTCATCGCGGTCGATGCCCTCGTTGCGGACTCGCGGGGGCGCAACGTTCTGGGCCGGCGCGGGCGAGACGCGAGCTCCCAAGGTTCGAGCGGGAGGGTGGCGGGACGCTGACTGGCGTTACGACGCGCCTTCGGCCACGGGCGGCACGTCAGCCGGCGTCACGGCGGTGTCGCGTGGCCCGAGGCTCGCGAGCTCGCGGAGGCGGTCGATGCGCTCGTCGAGCAGGAGCTCGCTCGCGAGCTTGCGCGTCGCTCGCGTCGACGAGCCGCCGAGCGCCTTCGCGGGGAACTCCACCCAGAGCGGTGCGGTCGAGCGGCTGACCCTCCCGACCTGGCTCTGGTCCTCGTCGAGCTTCTCGAGCGCGCGCACGAGCGACACGGGGTTACGGGTGAAGTTGATCGCGGCCTCGTCGCGGTCGCGTGCCTGGCCCGCGAGCGCCCACGTCTGGAGCCACTCGGCCAAGCGCGTGGGCAGCCATCCGAGGATCATCGAGAGGAAGTTGTCGGAGTCGCGCGCGGCGATCGCGCCGCCGGTCAGCGCGACGGTCCAGCTCGCGAGCGCGACGTCCCAGCTGCCGATGCGGCTGACCTCGTAGGCGAGCACCGATTCGAGCTCGTCGCGCGACAGCTTGTCGATGAGCCCGGTCGTGACGGCGACGATCGTCCTCTTCGGACGCGTGCCGATGCCGAACGAGTTCGGCGCGGGGTCGTCGATCACGGCGAAGCGCGGCACGGGCTGACCGCCCGCGATGGCGAGGCCCTCGAGGAGGTTGCGTACCTGCTTGTGCTCGTCGGGGGCGGCGATGTGGGCGCCCGTCTCGGCGAGCACGCGCCGCTCGAGCCGCCGCCGTTGCATGGGGATGCGGAACAGCGCGACCACGAACCCGACGACCGCCGAGCCGACGATGATCCCGGCGATCACGATCCCGAGGAACTGGAGCTCATCGGTGTCGCCGGGGATGAAGTCGCCCTGGAACAGCCCGGTGAGCACGACGCCGATCCCGATGGCGACGGCGGCCAGCGTCGTCGCGATGCAGTAGTTGACGGTCGCCAGCACCAGCAGGGTGGTGATCCGGCCCCGGTTCTTCGCCTCGTCCATGGCGGGGGAGTCTGGCAGGAGCCCGGGCCTCCCCGGCGGTCCCGGAAATGCTTGACGTAACTATCCCTTGGCGGTAGGTAGACGCGTGACTCGGTGTGGGCGCGCGTGTAAGGTAAATATCGCCCACACGATCCCCGAGTGTCCGATTGTCCGGTTCTCGGGTCCGGGCGGGCTAGAGTGTGCGAGTCCCCCAGCACAGGAGGTGCCCGAGGTGGACGACCGTGAGGCAATCCGGATCACCCGAGACAACTTCGTCGCCCAGCGCCAGAAGCTCGACGTCATGATCGCCATGCTCTCGGAGCAGTTGGGCGAGCAGCCCCCGAGCGGGCCAGGTGGTGGCCTGCCCACCGACCTCGTCGGAGCGGGAGTGGGCGGGGGAGCCGCTGGGGGCGACCCCGTCGCGGGCACCAACGAGGGTGCCTACTTCGGCTTCACCTCGACCAAGGCAGCCGGCGAAATCCTGCGGCTCTATGGCGACCAGCATCACCCGCTCAAGACGAAGCAGATCTTCGACGCGCTCAAGAAGGGCGGGGTCCAGATCGCTAGCGAGGACGGCCTGTACCGGTCTCTCTCGCGGTCTCGGAACTTCCGCAAGGTCGGGAAGGCCCTCTGGGGCCTCTCGGAGTGGTACCCGACCCCGCCGAAGCGGGCAGGGTCGACTCCCGACAACGTCTCGTCCCTATCGCCGAACGGCGGGGCGGCGGTAGTGGATGACGAGGTCTCCGACGAGGAGAGCACGGAGGTGGAGTCGGCATGAGGAGATGAGAAGGCCCCTCACCCATGAGCGACTTGGACATCGGTCGGTGAGGGGCCCGCTCCGGGCTCCTGGGGGTCGTCGTTAGCGACTCCCGGGAGCCCAAGCACGGAGGGTGAAACCAGAAGGTTCTGTGTCGACGGGGTTAGACCCGCCGGTACCTCACGGTATGGGGATCGTGCCCCCCACCCTCCGCAACATCAGTTGTCAAGAAAGGTTGACAACGTCAATGTTATTCCCTCACGGTAGGGACGTCTACCATCATGGACGTGCCGCAAGACGAGTTCGCGGAGCGACGCGTCAAGAAGAAGCAGACGAAGTTCACGCGCACTGACTTCATGCGCGACCTCGCGAAGGCTACGAAGCCGCTAGACCAGTCTGACGAGAAGCCAAAGACAACAAAGTCTTGAACATCGGCTCCTCATCGTCACGGTGGTTGTAACGCCAGGCATATTCGTTGAGGTAGGACTGGAGCCACTTCTTCGACACCGCGTGGTAGGTGCCGCGGATGCCGTTCTTCACCGTGGACCAGAAGCCCTCGATGGTGTTCGTGTGAACGTTCCCCCGCACGTAGACGCGGGCCTTGTGGTTGATCCGGTGGTGTTCGTATCCCTCGCGGGGGAGCGTCACGTAGGCCATGTACTCATCGGTGAACACGGTCGACTCGGGGAGCACGAACTTCCGCACCTGACCTCGCACGATGAGCCCCCCGGCGTGCGGAACGGGGGG
>JBBDWT010000116.1:23687-25003 GCA_040902705.1 Acidimicrobiia bacterium
CCCCCCCCACGCTCGACCGCGCCCCACACGACCGACTTCTGGTCCCGCCACTTCGCGCTCTCGCCGCGGCCCTTACCAAACGTCTTGTCGGACGCGCGGGGCTTGCCGCCGACATAGGTCTCGTCCACCTCGACCTCGCCCGACAACTGCGAGTCGTCCTGCGCCATTAGTTGGTTGCGGATGAGGTTCGCCATCCGCCACGCCGTCTTGTAGGTGACACCGATCTCGCGCTCGAGCTGCTTGGCGCTCGCACCGCACCGCGTCGAGGACATCAAGAAGATCGCCCGGAACCAGAGGTCGAGCCCGGTCGAGGACTTGTGGAAGATGGTCCCCGCGGTCGGGTGCAGGTGGTGACCACAGGTATCGCAGGAGTACGACGGTCGGCTCTTGACTCGATGGAATTTCCGGGTCTCGCCGCACTTGGGGCAGTGAGCGTGCTCGCCGTCGAGAGGGGCGAAGTTCTGCCGCCAGAGATAGTCGAGGCAGGACGCGTCGTCGGGGAAGTCGCGCCGGAGGTCTGTGAGCGTGTATTTGCCTTCGCTCGTTGCCGACCGGCCGGGGTTGTTGCGGTCTCGGGGTGCCATGTAGGTACCCTACGATGCGGGTATACCTACTGTCAAGGGATAGTTACCATGCTTGATGCCGAACGGGTGTTCGGATAGGGTCACACGCATGTGATTCGCCGGGTCGGGCACCTGCCGGTGTGCCGGGAGGCGCTCGGGGCCCGGCGGCGTAGCTGTCACACCCCATCCGTACCGTGCCCACCACGAGAGCACAGGACCTCACATGAAGCAGGAAGGACGCCAGGTGGAACGTCAGCAGGCACTCGACATGGCACTCGGTCAGATCGAGAAGCAGTACGGCAAGGGTGCGATCATGAAGCTCGGGGAGCAGAGCAACGTGGGGGTCGCCGCGATCTCGACCGGTGCCCTCGCGCTCGACCTCGCCCTCGGGATCGGTGGCCTCCCCCGAGGTCGGGTCGTGGAGATCTACGGGCCGGAGTCGTCGGGCAAGTCGACGCTCGCGATGCACGTGGTCGCCGAGGCCCAGCGCAACGGCGGGATGTGCGCATACGTCGACGCCGAGCACGCGATGGACCCGGTCTACGCGGGAGCCATCGGCGTGAACATCGACGAGCTCTACATCTCCCAGCCCGACACGGGTGAGCAGGCGCTCGAGATCACCGACATGCTGATCCGTTCGGGTGCGCTCGACGTGATCGTCATCGACTCGGTGGCCGCGCTCGTGCCCCGCGCCGAGCTCGAGGGCGAGATGGGCGACACGCACGTCGGCCTCCAGGCCCGGCTCATGAGCCA
>JBBDWT010000117.1:0-24923 GCA_040902705.1 Acidimicrobiia bacterium
GCTGCGTTCTTCATCGACCCCGACGGCTACCTCGTGGAGCTCCTCGAGCGCGTCGGCGAGTAGCTGTCGCTAGGGGCGCCTCGTCTCGAATGAGTGGCGCTGTCGGTCAGCTGACAGTGATCCCGTCGTCCGCCGTGTACACGGCGCCCGTGACTGCACGCGCCTCATCGGACGCGAGGAACGCGAAGACGGCCGCGATGTCCTCCGGCTCCGCCATCGGCCTGATAACGCTGCTCCACGAGCCCCAGCTCCACCAACACGATCCCGACCCCCTCCTGCCGACGACGCGAACGTCACCAGCGAAGAAGGCTCAGCACCACCAAGCGCGGATCCACGGGCGTGTAACACGACAACCGGAGCCACCGTCGCCCGACTACCGGAACCGCGTCCCCCGAAGTGTCGCCCACCTACCGGAGCCAACGCGTCAAGCATCTACCGGGCCCGCACAGGTTCCGTTAGAAGAACCGTTTAGAAGCCGGTCCACTCGCGCAGAGGGCCGGTCCCGAGAGACCGGCCCTGACCTGCACTTTCGATGGTGGCGGGGGTCGGATTTGAACCGACGACCTTCGGGTTATGAGCCCGACGAGCTACCAGACTGCTCCACCCCGCGTCGTAACCGTGAGGCTACCAGAGCCCGAAACGCGGGCTCCACGCGAGGCAGGTGCGTCAGCCGGTGAACGTCGGCTGGAGCTCGACGACGGGCACGGCGCACGGGTGGTCGATCGCGATCGCAAGGATCCCGTTCTCGCCGCCGATGACGGTCGTGTACGCGACACCGCCGTCCTCCCCACCGTCGTCGTTGCCGGTCGTCCCGATGGTCTGCGGACTGAGCACTGCTCCGGTGGCCGGGCCTCAGCCCCAGACGAGGGGCAACGACACGGCCTGGCGGATGGCCGACGACAGCCTCACGTCGGCGTCGGGGATCCGGTAGTCGGGGATCCGGCGATGCAGCTCTTCGAGCGCGACGCGGAGCTCGAGGCGGGCCAGGTGCGAGCCGAGGCAGCGGTGCGGCCCGCCACCGAACGCCAGGTGCCGGTTGCCGTCACGCGCGAAGTCGGACGTCTCGGGCTCATGGAACTCGTCGGGGTCGGCGTTGGCCGCGCCGAGCAGCAACGTCACGTCGTCGCCGGCGTGGAGGATGACACCACCCATCTCGCAGTCCGTCTTCATCGTCCGCACGACCATCGTGACCGGCGTCTCGTAGCGCAGCAGCTCCTCGACCACCGGGGCGACGAGCGTGGGGTCGTCGACGAGCTCGCGGCGGCGTTGCGGATCGCGCGCAAGGTGGATGATCATGCAGTCGAGCGTGGCCGTGACCGTGTCGAGGCCGCCGAGCAGCAGCAGGTGGCAGATGCCGAGGCGCTCCTCGCGCGTGAGCTCGCGCCCGTCGACCTCGCCGACCGCGATCCGCGACAGCAGCGAGTCGTCGGGGCTGCGACGTCTCTCCTGGAGCGACGTCGCGAAGTACTCCGTGATCTCGTGACCGGTTCGATCGCGGATCGCTTGCGCTTCGACCAGGTCGTCGGTGTCGGGACGGACGGTGTTGTCGCGCCACTCCAGGAACGTCGGGAGGTCGGACTGCGGAAGGCCCATGAGCGCGAGGAAGATCGAAGACGGCAGCGGGGTCGAGAACTCGTCGTGGAAGTCACACGACCCGCGGGCTTCGAACGTGTCGATGAGCCCGTTCACGATCGCGCGAGCTTCCGCGTCGAGTGCCGCCATCTTGCGCGGCGAGAACTCCGGATCGAGCAGGCGGCGATACTTCGCGTGATCGGGCGGGTCGACCTGCAGCGGGATGAGCGGCTGCTCCTGACCGATCGAGATCGCCTCCGGCGCCGACGAGAAGACCTCGGGGTGGCGGAGCGCCCACGCCACGTCCTCGTAGCGCGAGAGATAGACGGTCGGGTGCCCCGAGATCCCGCCGTGCCCGAGACGGGCGACCGGACACTGCTCGCGCACCTTCCGGTACTGCGGGAACGGCTCGTTGGCCGCCTCGGGAGTGAAGAGACCGAGGATCGTCTCCTCGTGGCCGCCGGCGAGGTCGGGCGCGGCGAGATCTTCGATGGTCATGGTCGTGACACCTTCTCGTGGTCGGGACCCGGATCGATGTGGAGCGCGGCGGCACAGAAGCCCCAGAGGTAGGCCGCTTGCTCGAGTGGCTCGGCACGTCCGAGCGACACCTCATGGATGCCCTCGAGCACCAGCACGAAGATCGTCCGCGCGTCGCGCGCGGGATCGCTCGACTGCGCGACGCCGGCGTCAGTCGCTCGCGCGATCTCGTCGGCGAGCAGGTTCACCATCGGTGCGAGCGCGGTGCGCAGCGTCTCGGGTCGTTCCTCCGAGAGACGGCGGTGCTCGGTGACGAGCATGCGCGCGTACCCGGGTGCACCGGGGTGCGTCAGCATCTTGAACACGCCGAGCACGTAGGCACGCACCCGGTCCGCGGGGTCGGCGCGCACGTCGACCATCGTCAGGAGGATCGACGCGCCGAGTCGGCTGTCCTCCTCGAGCAGCGCGACGAGGAGGTCGTCCTTGCCGGCGAAGCACCGGTAGAAGCTCTTCAGCGACAGGCCGGCCCGGCGACTGACCTGCGCGACGGTGAACGCCGCCGAGCCCTCCTCGTTCGCGAGGTCACGCGCGGCGGCGACGAGCCGTTCGAGTCGCTCGACCGATCGCGCGCGCGGCGCCTCGAGCGAACGCTCGAGCGCCTGGGCGCGCGCCGATGGATCTGGTCGGAGATCAGGATTCCCTACATCGGAGAACATTGTTCTCCACCCTAGACGACCGCGCGCCCCCGCTTCCAGGCGTACGCTGCGCCGCCATGAGCAGACGCACCCTCCCCAAGGTCCTCGCCCTCGGCCTCCTGGCCCTCGTCACGCTGGCGCTGATGGCGCCCGCCGCGGGCGCTCAGAGCCTCGACGACATCCGCGACCGGGACCGCCGGATCGCGGTGGGTGACACGGTCCTGCAGGCGGGCCAGCGCATCGACGGGCCCGTGATCGCGATCGACGGTGACGCGACCGTCAATGGCCGGACCGACAGCGGTGCGGCTGCGGTCAGCGGTGACGTGCGCGTGGGCGAGGACGGTGTGGTCGACGGCGACGTGCTCGTCGTCGACGGCAACGCCCGCATCGCCGGCCGCGTGACGGGTGACGTCGTCGCGATCAGCGGGAGGGCGATCATCCTCGACGGTGCGACGGTGCGCGGTGACGTGCGGTCCACGAAGTCGCCGCGCATCGAGCGCGGCGCGTCGGTGCGGGGTGATGTCGAGACGATCGACGTCACCGGATGGTTCTCTGCGTTCGGCATCCGGATCCTCGGGCTCTTCTGGCTCGCGGTGACCATCTCCACGGCGGTGCTCGGTCTCCTGCTGCTGTTGCTCTTCCCGCGCACCGCGCAGGTCGCGTCGCGCACCGCGCGCGCCAGCACGGGCAAGTCGATCGGCGTCGGCGTCGTCGTCGCGATCGGGCTCCCGATCGTCGCGATCCTGGCGCTCGCCTCGGTCGTCGGCCTGCCGTTCGGGCTCGGGCTGTTCGGCGCCCTCGGGCTCTTCCACGCGCTCGGCTATGTCGCGGGCGCGTACGCCTTCGGACGCATCCTCGTGAAGGAGCCCAAGAGCGCGATCGGCGCGTTCTTCGCCGGCTGGGCGATCCTGCGCGTGGCCGCGCTGATCCCCGGCATCGGTGCACTCGTGTGGATCGCGGTGTCGATCTGGGGCATCGGCGCGCTCGCCGTCGCGGCGTGGCGGACCGGGCGCGGCGCGCTCGAGCCCCCGCCCGAGCCGAAGCAGCGCGCGGTGCCTCCGGCCGGCGACGCTCCGAGCGACACCGGTGCCGACACGGCGTCGAGCCCCGCCGCGGCGCCGACCAAGGCCGCCACGAAGACGACCAAGGCGGCGAAGACGTCGAAAGCGACCAAGGCAACCAAGGCAACGAAGGCAACCAAGAGCTCGGGCTAGGACGCCGACGCGGCTGCCCGAGTGTCTTGGCGTCAGAAACACGCTCTGAGGACGTGTTGCTGACGCCAAGACACAAAGGGGGGGCGGTGGCGCTTACCCGATCTCTACGAGCCCGCGGAGCCCGAGCGAGTCCATCAGGTCCGACAGCCGCGCGGTCACCTGCGGCAGCTGATCGGTGAGCAGGATGACGCCGAACACCGCCAGCACCGCGGCCGACACGAGCGTGAGCGCGCGCGAGTGCCGCTTCACCCACGCCAGGGGCGCGGCGAACCGCCCGAAGGCGAGCCCCACCGCCAGGAACGACACGCCGAGCCCGAGCGAGTAGGCGGTCAGGAGGATCGCGGCGCGGCCGAGGTCCTGGCCGGCGGCGGCGAAGCCGAGCACCGTCCCGAGGATGGGACCGATGCAGGGCGTCCATCCGAGCCCGAACGCCGCGCCGGCGATCGGCGCCGCGACCGGACCGAAGCGCTCGAGGTGCGGCTGGAACCGGAACTCCTGGTACAGGCGCGGGGTCATCAACAGCTGCGACCCGGCGAGGTACGCCGCCATGAGCAGCACCAGCCCCCCCGAGATCCGCGTGAGCGTCTCCTGGTTCTCGAAGAGCGAGTCGCTGACCGCGGTCGTCACCAGCCCGAGGACGACGAAGACGACGGTGAACCCGAGGACGAACAGACCCGTCGTCAGCGCGATGCGCTTCAGCGCGGTCGAGCGCGCCTCCTCGATCTCGCCCAGCGTGAGTCCCGACACGAGGCTCAGGTAGCCGGGAACGATCGGCAGCACGCAGGGCGAGAGGAACGAGATGATCCCTCCGCCGAACGCGGTGAGCACGTAGAGGTTGCTCGACGCGTCACGTACCGCACCGAGCATCAAGGATGCGATCACAGCATCACGAGGCTACGGCCCGTGGGCGACCGCGGCCTCCTCGAAGGTCGCCATCTCGCGCAGCACGCGCGCGGCAGCCTGGACGATCGGGACGGCGAGGCACGCTCCGGTCCCTTCGCCGAGACGCATCTCGAGGTCGAGGAGCGGGACGAGACCGAGATGGTCCAGGGCCGCGGATGCGCCGGGCTCGGTCGAACGGTGGCCCGCGATCACACATCCCGCGATCCCGGGGGCGAGCGCGTCGGCAACGACGAGACCGGCGAGGGCGATCACACCGTCGACGACCACCGGAACACGCGCCGCGACAGCACCGATGACGAACCCGGCGAGTGCGGCGATCTCGAGCCCGCCGACCTCCGCGAGCACCGAGATCGGATCGAGGAACCGACGGGCCCGCACCGCGGCGGCCTCGACGATGTCGGTCTTGCGCGTCAGCATCGCGTCGTCGATCCCGGTGCCGCGCCCGGTGACATCTGCAGCGTCGCGCCCGGTGAGCACCGCGATCAGCGCGGCCGATGCAGTGGTGTTGCCGATGCCCATGTCGCAGGTCACGAGCAGGTCGTGACCGGCAGCCACGAGCTCGACCGCGACCGCGGCGCCGGCGTCGAGCGCCGCGCGCGCCTCGGTCGTGGTCATCGCCGGTCCCTCGGCCAGGTCGGCGGTCCCGGGCCGCACGCGTCGGCCGTCGACCCCATCGATGTCGAGGTCGCTCGCGACGCCCACGTCGACGACGCGCACCACCGACCCCGTCTGACGAGCGATCGCGTTGATCGCGGCTCCACCCGCGACGAAGTTGCCCACCATCTGCGCGGTCACGGCTTGCGGCCACGGCGTGACGCCGGACGCGACGACACCGTGATCGGCGGCGAAGACGCCCACCGCCGGGGACACCGGGACCGGCGGCGGGCACTCGTGCGCGATGCCGGCGAGCAGCGCGCCGAGCTCCTCGAGCCGCCCCAGCGAGCCGGGCGGCTTCGTCAGCGAATCGTGTCGGGCGCGTGCGGCATCGGCCGCCGCGGCATCGGTCGGGTGCAGCGCAGCCCGGGCGGTCGCCGTCGGGCCGTCGACCGCGCCGGCAGCTCGGGCCAGCGCGTCCGCAAGCCCGAGATCCGTCGCCACGAACCCGATGCCTGCCGCGTGGGCGGCCTGGCCGTCGGTCTCGCGGTCGCCAACGAAGAGCGTTCGGCCCGGGTGCGCGCCCAAGCGCTCGAGCGCGACGAGGACCGGCGTGGGGTCCGGCTTCGCCACCCCGACATCGGTCGACGTGACGACCACCTCGAGGAGAGCATCGAGGCCGGACGGCGCGAGCAACGATCGGATGTCGGCCTCTCGCATCACACTGGTGTTCGTCACCGCGCCGAGACGCACACGCCCGTCGAGGGCACGGAGCACCTCGAGCACGCCCGGCAGCGGCTCGGTCACGAGGTGTGCGGTGGGAGTCCCGGGCTCTGCCTCGGCGACGAGCGTGTCGCCGATGTCGAGGAGCACGACGTCGTAGGCACCGGCGATCACCGCGAGCGCGCGCTCGGTCAGCACGCTCGCTCCGAGAGCGCATCGGCGAGCCGCTCGAGGCCCGCGGTGTCGGGCACGGCGATCCGCACGCCGCCCGGGATCCCGAACGACTCCGTGTCCCGGACGAGCACCGCCCGCCGGGCCAGGCGCTCGCGCACCCCGGGCGCGTGCCGCACCAGCACGAAGCTGGCGTCGCCGTCCTCGGCGACGAGGCCGGCCGCCGCGAGGATCTCGACGAGCTCGTGCCGGAGCTTCGCGATCCCGTCCGACCACGCGGGGAGATCCGCGGTCGCGAGCAGTGCCGGGACGGCGGCACACGCCACGGACCCGACCGACCACTCCGGTTGGCGCGCGCGCATAGCAGTTGCGGTCGCGGCGTCGGGTGCGATCACGTAGCCCAGACGCAAGCCGGGGCACGCGAACAGCTTCGTCAACGACCCGACGACCGTCGCGCCCCCGTCGCCGCGGGTCCAGGTACCGGTGGCAAGCGGGTAGAACGCCTCGTCCCAGATCGACGCCGACTCGTCCCGGTCGGCGAGGCGGCCCGTGGGGTTGTGCGGGTTGGATCGCCACCGGGGTCCGGCGGGCGTGACCTCGCGAAGGTGGCGCGCGTACAGCGAGAACTCCGGGTCGTCGACTCGGCCGGTCGGGCAGTGCGCCGCGACGAGCGCGATCGCCTCGGCGCCGCCGTTCGTCAGGATGACGCGGCTGCGATCGACACCGATCGCGGCGGCGAGTGCGCTCGTTGCGAGGCGGGCATCGGGGTAGTGCCGCACGGCCCCCGCTGCCGCGGCGACCAGCGGCGCGGGGTCGGGCGCGAGCGGGTTGAGGCTGACGGAGAGGTCGAGGACGGCGTCGACCGCGATCCCGAGCGCGCGCGCCAGGGCGATCCCGTCGCCGCCGTGGGGCCCCGGGGCCGGGATCGACGCGTCAGCCATCGCGCCGTCGACCCGTCGCGGCCAGCGCCAACGCGCCGCCGGTCGCCAATCCGCCTGCCAGCAGCAGCTCGACCCGATCGGCGAGCCGCACCGCGCGGTCGATGTCGCGCGGCACCGGACGCGGGCCGTCACCGAGTCGCGGGCGGTCCTCGGTCCTCGCGCCGTAGCGGAGCGGGCCACCGAGCTCGACTCCGAGCGCTCCCGCGAACGCGGCTTCGGCGACACCCGCGTTGGGAGACGGGTGCCCGGGCGCGTCGCACCGGACGGCGCGCTCCACCGCGCGCCATCGCCTCGGTCGCGCGAGACCCACGAGCACGGCGGTCAGACGGGCGGGCACGAAGGCAGCGACATCGTCGAGTCGCGCGCTCCCCCACCCGAACCGTTCGTACCGCGACGAATGGTGCCCGACCATCGCGTCCATCGTGTTCACCGCCCGGTAGGCGCCGGCGCCGATCGCGCCACCCACCGCGCCCCAGAGGGCCGGCGCGACCACCGCGTCGACCGTGTTCTCGGCGACCGACTCGACCACGGCCGCGGCGATCCCCGACTCGTCGAGCGCGCTCGGATCGCGACCGACGAGGGCGGGGAGTGCCGCCCTGGCGCCGTCGACGTCCTCGACATCGAGCAGGCCCTGGATCGAGCGCGCACGGGCGCGCAGCATCCGCCCGGCAGAGGCGAGGGCGACCGCCAGCGCGGTCGAGCCCAGCACGACGCCGGCACCGGCGCCGAGCGCGACTCCGATCGCCGTGTACCCGAGCCCGGAGCGCTGCGTGGGGGCGTACACGGCCGCTTCGACCCGCTGCATCGCGACACCGAACGCGGCGACCGGATGCACCGGGGTCGGCGGCTCGCCGACGATGCGGTCGATGCCGAGCCCCGCGGCGCTGCCGAGCATCCGTCGTGCCACGGCATTCACCAGCGCGCTCCGGCGACGACGAGCCCGACGGTCTCGCCGACGACGATCGCGGCACCGAGGACGTCGCCCGTGAACCCGCCGACGCGCGAACGGGCCAGGGCGAGGACGGCGCAGCTCGCCACCACCACGCCTCCGACCGCGGCCACGCCTTCGCCCCCGACCGACAGCCATGCCAGCGCGGCCGCCGGCACCAACGCGAGCGCAGGCCACGCCGCGACAGGCGCGACGAGCATCGGCGTCGCCAGCCCGTCGGCGCGCGCGTACGGAAGCCACGCAGGCGCGACCGCGGCCACGGTGCGGGATGCGCACCACAGCGCCGCGACGAGCCCGATCGACGCCGGGAAGGCGGAGAAGGCACCGACCCGGGCGACGAGCACGATCGCGACGACGGCGACGCCGTACGCCCCCAGGTCGGGCGTACGCATGATCTCGAGGCGCCGCTCGCGTGGCGCGTGCGGCAGCAGCCCGTCGGCCGAGTCGGCCAGGCCATCGACGTGGAGCATCCCCGTGACCGCGAGGTCGGCCGCGACGGCGCACACGGCCGCGGGAAGCGCGAGGAGCACCTCGCCTGTCGCCCACCAGACCACCCCGACGAGGGCTCCCGCCGCCGCGCCGACGAGGGGGAACCAGCGCCAGGCGCGAGGTGTCGGCGTGCGCGCGCCGCCGAGCACGGTCAAGAACCCCAGCGCCTCCCGCATCACGGCTCCAGCCGGAGCGTTCGCCCGGCGACGACGAGGTGCACGTCGTCGGCACAGCTCGCGATCTCCACGTTGAGCGCACCGAGGGTGTCGACGAACTGCCGACCCGCGTCGCTCGTCGGGTGGACCGACAGCCCGACCTCCTCGGTGACCAGCACAGTCGATGCCGCGCGCCCGCGCAGCGCCGCGACGAGTCGCGCCGACTCGACCTCGAGCCCGGGCGTGACCGTCACCCAGGTGCCCAGGGAATCGATCAGCACCGTGCCCTCGGCGCCCTCGACCGCCTCGACGAGCCGTGCGCCGCACTCGACCGTCGGCCACGAGTCCGGCCGGCGCCGACGGTGCACGTCGATGCGCGCCGCGTGCTCGTCGTCGACGACGACCGCGGGCACGATGACCGTCACGGGCTCGCCGAGCTCCCGCGCCATCGACTCCGCGACCTCCGACTTCCCCGAGCGGGTCCCCCCGATGACCATGACGATCATCGGTCGCGCCCGTCGTCGGCGGCGCGACCACGGACACCCGCCGCGACCGCGCCGTACGCGGCGCGCGCGAGGGCCGATCCGACCGGCGAGCGAGGGCCGCAGAATGCCTCCGTCTCCCGGTCGAGCGGCGCGAGCACGCACACTGCGTCGCTCGCCGTTCCGGTTCCGTCGACGTCGTGCTCCAGCAACGCCTGGGTCTTCGCCTCGGTGACGGTGATGACGGCATTGACGAGCGCCGCGTCGGACAGCGCCACGGGCGAGAACGCGACGATGTTGATCGTGCCCGGCGCGGTCTCGTGCTCGTCGGCCGAGCCGGGGACCGCGGCCCAGATCGGGAGACGCAGCCCCACCGTGGCGTAGGTATCGACGCCCCCGTCACTCCCGGTCGTCCAGCGGTCCACACGCGCCGCGGTGAGGAACCCGACACCGGGCCCGTTGCACCGCAGGATCCGCGCGAGCTCCGCGAGATGGGCTGCCGGGTCGGTGCGCGCGTAGTCGGAGGCGACCTGGGCGTTGAGCACCCAGCCGCACGCGCCGATGCCGCCCCCGAGCGCCGTCGACGCGATGGCGCGCATCGGCGTCGTCAGACGCCACACCAGCGCCGACATGGCGGGATCCTCACCGACGGTGCGGAGGCACGGGTCGTGCGCGCTCAGTAGTCGATCCCCTTCTTGGCCGCGATGCCGCTGTCATAGGCATGCTTCACCGAGCGCATCTCGGTCACGGTGTCCGCGACGTCGATGAGCTCCGCGGGAGCGTCGCGTCCCGTGGCGATCACGTTGACTTGCTCGGGGCGGGACCGGATCGTCTCGACGACGTCGGCCGTGTCGATCCACCCCCACGTCATCGGGTAGGTGATCTCGTCGAGCACGACCAGGCGATGATCGCCGGCGCGGATGAGGTCGCGCGCCTGTGCCCACGCAGCCTGCGCGCGGGCCGCGTCCTCGCCGAGATCGGGCGAGTCCCAGGTGAAGCCCTCACCGATCGCGAACCACTCGACGCCGAGCTCGGTGGCCGTCTTCTCCTCGCCGACCTTCCACTCCCCCGACTTGAGGAACTGCACGACGGCGACCTTCCATCCCTGGGCAACGGCGCGCATGACCACGCCGAAGGCCGCCGTCGACTTCCCCTTCCCGTCTCCCGTGTTCACGAGCACGAGCGACTTCGCGACTCGGAGCTGCTCGGGTCTCGGGTCGTCGGTAGGTGGCCGTTCGTCGGTCGGTGGCTGTTCGTCGGTCACAGCGCCTCCTTCTCGTGCAGCACGCCATCGGATGGTGCGCGCTTGGGAAGCCGCGCCGGGACCACGACCGGGCCGTCCACACCCTGCAGCACGCTCACCCGTGCGCCGAAGTGCTCCCGCAGGTGGGTCTCGGTGAGCACGACGCGGGCAGGGCCGCGCTCGGCCACCCGACCGCCGTCGAGGAGGACGAGCTCGTCGGCGAAGAGGCCGGCGAGCGTGAGGTCGTGCATCGTCGAGATCACCGTGAGCCCGTGGTCGTGGCGAAGGCGCTCCACCAGCTCGAGCACATCCTGCTGGTGCCCGATGTCGAGCGCCGTCGTCGGCTCGTCGAGCAGCACCAGCGGCGCCCCCTGGAGCAGCGCGCGCGCCAGGACGACGCGCTGACGCTCTCCACCCGAGAGGGTCTCGACCGGACGCCCCGCGAGCTCCGACACGCCCAGCTGCTCGAGCATCTCATGGCACGCGGCGATGTCGGCTTCCGACTCGCGGCCGAAGTACGGGAGGTGCGGGGTCCGTCCGAGGAGCGCGTAGTCGATCACCGAGACCCCCGCCGGGATCACCGGTGCCTGCGGGACCACGGCGAGCAGCCGGGCGCGCGCCCGCGAGCCGAGCGCGTGCGTCGGGAGCCCGGCGACCTCGACGATGCCCGCCGTCGGCTTCACCATCCCGGCGATGGCGCGCACGAGCGTCGTCTTCCCCGCGCCGTTCGGCCCGACGATGGAGATCCACGTGCCTTCCGCGACGTCGAGGTCGACCCCGTCGACGATTGCCCGCCCTCCGAGCTCGATCGTCATTCCCTTCACTCGCACGAAGGTCATGGTCCGCTCCGCACGCTGGTCCGGAGCACGACGAGGAAGAACGGGGCACCGATGAACGCGGTGATCACGCCGATGGGCAGCTCGGCCGGGGCGATGATCGTGCGCCCGATCAGGTCGGCGAGCACGAGGAACGCGCCGCCGAAGAGGATCGAGAGCGGGAGGATCACGCGGTAGCTCGGGCCCGCGATGAGGCGCACCGTGTGCGGCACGATGATGCCGACGAAGCCGATCAGGCCCGCGACGGCGACCGCCGCCGCGGTCGCGAGCGACGCCGCCGCCACGATCACGAGTCGGCTGCGCGCCACGGGGATCCCGAGCGTCGACGCCTCGTCTTCTCCGACGGCGAGCACGTCGAGCACTCGCCGGTGCATGAGGAGCACGGCGGCGGAGACGACGAAGTAGGGAAGGATCAGCACGACCTCGGTCCACCCCGCGACGGTGAGGCGCCCGAGGATGAACGAGTACACCTCACGGATGTTGTCGCTGTTGCGTTGGAGCAGGTATGCCTGGATCGCCGTGAGGAAGCTCGTGATCGCCACGCCCGCCAGGATGAGCGTCACGACCGCGACCCCGCCGGCACCGCGCCCGATGAGGTACGTGGCGCTGACCGCACCGAGCGCGCCGACGAACCCCGCGATCGGGACGAGCTGGTCCCCCCCCGGGAGGTTCGCCGATGTCGACACGATGACGAGCGTCACCATCAGACCGGCGCCCGCGCCCGCACCGAGGAGGTAGGGGTCGGCCAGCGGGTTGCGGAACGTGCCCTGGTACGAGGCGCCGGCGATGGAGAGCAGCGCCCCGACCAGGAGCGCGAGGACGACCCGGGGAAGGCGCAGCTCGGTGACGATGAGCGCGTCGCGCGACGACAGGTCCGAGTGGATCCCGAGGAACGGCACGTGGCTGAGCAGCTCGCGCAGCACGCCGATGGGATCGATCCCGACGGGGCCCACCGCGACGCCCACGACGACGGCGACGACCACCGCGCCGACCCCGGCGACGAGCCACGAGGCCCGGAGCCGGGACGGCACCACCGTCACCACCGCCGGGGCAGCCGCCGTCACAGCCGGTTCCGCTCCTTCACGATCTGGCGCAGCAGCTCGACGACGCGCGGACCCCATCTCGAGGCGATGTCGTCGTCGAGCGAGACGACGTGGCCATCCTCGACCGCCGTCAGCGCATCGAACCCGGGACGTTCCCCGAACGTCTGCGGCGTCTGCCCGCAGCACTTCGTGTCGGCGAGGAACACCGCGTCGGGGTTCGAGTCGACGATGTACTCGGACGACAGCTGCGGGTAGCCGGGCGACTGGTTCTTCGCCTCGTCGGCGATGTTGTCGAAGCCACCGAGCTCGAGGAGCTTCCCGATGAACGTCGACGAGTCGGCCGAGAAGTAGGTCTCGTCGAGCTCGTAGTAGGTGCTCGGGCGCGTGCCCGCGTCGGGGACGTCGGCCGCGAGGTCGGCGATGTCGGCCCGCATCTCCCCGACGAGCGCCTTCGCGTCCTCGGCGTGCCCGGTCACCCGCCCGAGCCGGCGGATCTGCGAGTAGGCGCCAGCGAGCCGGGTCGCGGCGGGGAGCACGAGCACCTGGATGCCGAGATCCTCCAGCGCCTTGCGGACCTGGCCGTCGGGCACGACCACGAGGTCGGGGTCGTACCCGGCGATCGACTCGACGTTCGGCGTGTACCCCGAGAGGTCGGTGACCGGCGCATCGACCGGGAAGCTCGACTGGTCGTCGACGGCGACGACCTGGTCGCCGGCGCCGATAGCGAAGAGCATCTCGGTCGCCGTCGGCGACAGCGACACGATCCGCTCGGGTGGATCTGCGGCGGCGGTAGCGCCCGACCCGGCGGTGAAGAGCATCGCCGTTGCGAGCGCGACGGCAAGTCCGACAGTACGAAGACGACTCACGGTGACCTCCCTATGTCGAGGAACCGAAGTCCGCCGACAGGAGGCCTGTCGGACGAACAGCCCCTTCCTCGAGAGCTTCTGCGTTCGTCACCGATCGACGAGGCGACCTGGCTCACCCTCCACCTGGTAGGTGGAGAGATCACAGTTGCGGGACAGCGCCGGAGTCACACCGGACTTCGCTCCCCGATCGGTAGCGCCGCCGACGTTACTCGCGAACCTTCAGGACGCGCGGGCTTGGTCGTGGCCCGGGCCGCCCTGCGACGACGACCAGCTCGCCCACAGGCTCGCGTACCGACCTTCCCGCCGGACGAGCTCGTCGTGCGGGCCGAGCTCGACGATCCGGCCGTCGTCGACCACGGCGACGCGGTCGGCGCGCGCGGCCGTCGAGAGTCGGTGCGCGACCACGAAGACGGTGCGGTGCTCCGTGAGTGCCTCGAGCGCGTGCTCGACGGCCTGCTCGGTTCCCGGGTCGAGGTTCGACGTGGCCTCGTCGAGCACGAGCACCGGAGGATCGGCGAGCGCAGCGCGGGCGAGCGACACCAGCTGACGCTCCCCGGCGGACAGCCGGCTTCCGCGCTCTCGAACCTCGGTGTCGAGCCCCTTGGCGAGCGCGACGAACCGGTCGCGGATCCCGAGCGCCTCGAGGGCGGCGTCGACCTCGCTATCGCTCGCGTCGGGCGCCCCGATGCGCACGTTCTCGCGGATCGTGCCGGTGAACAGGTACCCCTCCTGGGGCACCACGACGATCCGGTCGCGCAGCGATGCGAGTGTCGCGTCGCGCAGGTCGATGCCGCCGAAGCGCACGACACCTTCACGAGGGTCGTAGAACCGCGCGACGAGCTTCGCGAGCGTCGACTTGCCTGCGCCGGTCGGACCGACGAGCGCGATCCGCTCGCCGGGCTCGACGACGAGTGAGACGTCGTGCAACACGTTGGCCCCGTCGGCGTAGCCGAACGACACGTCGGCAACCTCGACCGCGCCGCTCGCCGGCAGGTCGACCGCGCCGGGCCGCTCCCCGATCGACGGATCCGTGTCGAGGAGACCGAAGAGCTTGTTGAGCGCGGCTCCGGCCGATTGGAGCGTGTTGTACAGCTGGCCCAGCTGCTGCACCGGCTCGAACAGGTTGTTCAAGTAGAGGACGAACGCGGCGACCGTACCGACGGTGACGATCTCCTGGTCGACGAAGAGCCCGCCGATGCCGACGATCACCGCGATCCCGATGACACCCATGAACTCGACGAACGGGAAGTACTTGGTGGAGATCTTGACCGTCTCGAGGTTGGCGTCGAACTGGGCTTCGTTGGTCTCGCGGAAGCGGCGCGTGAACGACCGCTCGCGGCCGAAGGCCTGCACGACGCGCACGCCGGCCAACCCCTCCTGGAGCGTGGCCAGGTTCGTGCCGATGCGCTCCCGGACCTCGAGGTACGCACGGTTGGCCGCCTTGCGGAACCACCTCGTCGCCCACACCACCGGCGGCACGACGACGAGCACGCAGAGCGCCAGCTCCCAGCTCAGGACGAAGATGACGACGAGCGCGCCGACGAAGACGAGCGCGTTCTGCACGAACATCGCCAGCCCCATCTGGACCAGCTCCTGCAGCGCGTCGACGTCGGACGTGAGGCGGGCGACGAGCTGGCCGGTGCGCTCACGCTCGAAGAAGTCGAGGCCGAGCGACACGAGGTGCCGGAACACCCGCACCCGCAGCTCGCGCAGGAAGTGCTCACCGATCTTCGCGATCGCACGGATCGAGGCGCGTCCGAAGAACAACGCGAGCACCGCGACGCACAGATAGAAGATGGCGGCCCGGTTCAGCGCACCCGAGTCGCCTTCGCGCAGCCCCTGGTCGATCCCGTACGCGACGAGGGCCGGGCCCGCGAGCAGGCAGGCGGTCTGCCCGACCAGGAGGAAGACGGAGAGGATCATCTTGCCGCGCCACGGCCGGAGCATCCCGCCGAGGCGGCGGAGCACACCTCGCGCCTCGTCGCGCGAGAGCGTCTCGTCGATCGCGGTCACCCCGAACGCCGGTCGCCCGCGCATCCCCACTACTGACTCGCTCGCTCGGGTTCGGGCGGCGCGGCGAGCCCGCCCTGCGCGTCGCGCACCGATGCACTCGCGAGCACCTCGCGGTACCGGACGGACGACTTCAGCAGCTCGTCGTGCGTGCCTTCGGCGAGGATCCGCCCACCGTCGAGCAGCACGACGCGATCGGCGAGCGCGATGGTCGCGGCGCGGTGGGCGATGATGACCGTGGTTCGTCCCTGCATCACCTCGCGTAGCGCAGCCCGGATCTCGTGCTCCTTCGTGGGGTCGACCGACGAGGTCGCGTCGTCGAGGATGAGCACCCGCGGGTCCGCGAGCACGGCGCGCGCGATGGCGATGCGCTGGCGCTGGCCGCCCGACAGCGAGAAGCCGTGCTCGCCGATCACGGTGTCGTACCCGTTGGGGAGCGCGTCGACGAACTCCGCCGCGCCCGCGAGCGCCGCCGCACTGCGCACCTGCTCCATCGGGGCTTCCGGATCCGCGAACGCGATGTTCTCGGCAACGCTGTCGGTGAAGAGGAACGTGTCTTCGAACACGATCCCGACGCTGCGACGGAGATCGCGCACCTTCATCGCGCGCACGTCGACGCCGTCGAGCGCGACGCGGCCCTCGCGGACGTCGTAGAAGCGCGAGATCAGGCGCGCGATCGTCGTCTTGCCGCTCCCGGTCGCTCCGACCACCGCGACAGCTTCACCCCCGCGCACGACGAGATCGAGGTGCTCGAGCACGCGCGGCCCGTCGCCGTAGGCGAAGGTCACGTCCTCGAACCGGACCTCGCCGGAGCCCGCGGCCGGGAGGCTGACGGGGTTCGGCGGGTCGACGACGGCGGGATCGGTCGAGAGGATCTCGTGGATCCGCCCCGCCGACGACGACGCGCGGCTCGCCTGCGCGACGAGCATGCCGGTCATCCGCAGCGGCCAGATGAGCATGAGGATGAAGGAGTTGAACGCGACCAGGTCGCCGATCTGCAGGTCGCCGTCGAGGACGAGGTGACCGCCGTACCAGAGGATCACGACGAGCGCGAGCGCGGGCAGGAAGTCGATCAGCGGCAGGAAGCCCGACCGCATCCACGCCGCCTTCAGCGCCTGGTCGAGCACCTCGTCGGCTTCGGCTTCGAGGCGCTCGGCCTGAAGCTTCTCCGATCCGAAGCCCTTGACGACGCGCACGCCGGCGACGGTCTCCTCCACGACACCCGAGAGGTCGCCGAGCTCCTGCTGAAGCCTGAGGGACACCGGGGCGATGCGGTGCGAGAACCGAGTGGCGGCGATGTTGAGGAGCGGCAGCGCACCGAGTGCGAGCAGCGCAAGCATCACGCTCTTCAGCATCATCACGACGACCACCGCGATCACGATGAACAGCGACGCGGCGAACAGCGGCAGCAGGACCACGACCTGGTTGACCTGCTGGATGTCGGTGTTGGCGCGCGCCATGAGCTGGCCGGTCTGCGCGTGGTCGTGGAACGCGAAGTGGAGGCGTTGGAGATGCGCGAACAGCCGCTCGCGCAGATCGGTCTCGACGCGATACGAGATGCGGAACGCGGCGTACCGGCGGGCGCCCGTCCCCGCAGCCTGCACGGCCCCGACGACGACGATCAGCAGGGAGAAGAGGATGATCGCGTTGGTGTCGCCCGGGAGGATCCCCTGGTCGATCGCGGCCGCCGCGAGCAGCGGGACGGTGATCTTGGC
Organism: Acidimicrobiia bacterium; assembly: GCA_040902705.1. Taxonomy (GTDB): domain Bacteria; phylum Actinomycetota; class Acidimicrobiia; order IMCC26256; family PALSA-555; genus DATBSK01. The sequence goes on from JBBDWT010000117.1 coordinate 17,079, forward strand.
GCCGGTCCACACCACGCCCGAGAGCACGCCGCCCACGACCCATCGGAGCTGACTCCGGAGCTCGCTCCCGATGAGCCGCCACCCGGCCCGTCGCAGCTCGCGCTCCCGATCCACCGTCGCTCCTCGTCCGTCCCCTGCCGGGGCACGGGGCCGGGGCTCAGGGCGTCAGCCCAGGGTACCGGGGCCTGACGGAAGGGTCAGGTGGGAAACAGCTCCGCGACCATCTCGGCGAGCGCGTCGCCCTCGGTGACCGGGTCGTCCAGGAACACCGCGACCCGGGCGCCGCGGCGCTCGATCTCCGCGGCGGCCGCCGCGGCGCGGGCCCCGTCGTCACCGACGACGATCACGACCCGGTCGGCAAGTCGCGCGTCGGCGGTCGATCCCATCGGTGCGGGCGATCAGCCGGGCGCGATGCGGCCGTATTGCCCGCGAAAGAAGAGGAGCGGGCCGGCGTCGTGCTGGACCCCGAGGTCGAGGACCCGCCCGACCACGATGATGTGATCGCCACCGTCGTACTCGGCCCAGAACTCGCAGTCGAGGTACGAGAGCGTCTCATGCAGCACCGGCGACCCGCCGACTCCCTCGTGCCAGTCGGTCTGATCGAAGCGATCGGCGCCCTTCATCGCGAAGAGCTGCGACAGCTCCTCCTGGTGCTCGCCGAGGATGTTCACCGCGAACTTCCGGGCCCGCTCGATGCGCGGCCAGGTGGACGACGTGCGCCCGACGCAGAACAGCACCAGGGGTGGGTCGAGCGACACCGACGTGAACGAGTTCGCCGCGACACCGACCGGCTCGTCGCCGTCCATCGCGGTGATGATCGTGACGCCCGTCGCGAACTGTCCGAGGACCGTGCGGAACTCGCCGGCGTCGGGACGGTAGACGTCCTCGGTCGCCTCGTCCGACCGTTCGCTCACCGTGCGGCCAGGTCGAGGCGCATGCCTTCGTACGCCGCGATGACCTCCGGCCCGTTGGTCGCCGCCGAGAGGTCGCTGGCGTGGTCGAGGATCTCGTCGACTGCGGTGTCGGCGTGCGTCGGGCAATGATGGAACAGCGCGAGCGTCTTCACGCCCGCTTCCTTGGCGACGTGCACCGCGTAGTCGATCGTCGAGTGACCGAAGTGCCGCTTCGTCTCGTACTCGTGGGCCGTGTGCTGCGCGTCGTGGATCAGCACGTCGACGCCCTCGCAGAGCTCGAGCACCGACTCGGGAATGTGCTCGTCGGAATCTTCCGGGACGCAGCCCGGTCCGTGGTCGGAGATGTAGGTCACCGAGCGACCTTCGAGCTCGACTCGGTACCCGAGCGTCGGGTCCGTGTGCCGCACCCAGCGCGACCGCACCTTGGCGCCGTTGACCGCGAAGTCGTCGCGGTCGGTGTCGAGGAACGTGACCGTCCCGCCCAGCCCCGCGGGTGTGATCGGGAAGTACGGCGGCCTCATCACTCCGGCGAAGACCTCACCGAGAGGGCCGTCCTCCTGGCGCGGACCGTGGATGTCGATGACGGCATCGGGGCGGAACGCCGGCGTGAAGAACGGCAGGCCCTGGATGTGGTCCCAGTGGAGGTGCGTGAGGAGCACGGTCGCGCGGTACGGCGAGACCAGCCGGTTGGCGAGCAGCTCACCGGAGAAGCGCTCGGTGACGAGATTGCCGTACTCGCGGACACCGGTGCCGAGGTCGAAGATCAGCGGCTGGTGCCCGTCGGCCTCGAGCGCGACGCACGACGTGTTCCCCCCGTAGCGCTGGTAGCGAGCGCCGTCGCAAGGAGTCGATCCCCGAACACCGTAGAAGGTGAGGTGCACCCCGGACACGGTGGAGGAGGTTACCCACGTTCCGGAAGCACCAACAGCCCCCGTCTCGTGGGGGGTGGCGCCACGACGGCGAGTGTGCCGCCGGTCACACCATTCGCGAAGGCTCGCTCTAGGTGGACGACGGGCCGTCGGCGCGGACCCGCTCGACGTGCACCAGCGCCTTCTGCAGCTCCTTGATCCACTTGTCCTCGTGCTGTTGCACGAGCCGGACGCACCACGCGAGAGCGTCGCTGCGGCTGCGCGCCACCCCCGCGTCGACGAGCGTGTCGAGCATCCGGCGCTCACCGAAGCGGAGGCGGGTCATCACCGGCACGCTGAGCTGGGTGAAGATGTCCTCCGCGTCGCCGCACCGGGCACCCCACGCCGTCTTGCGTCCGAAGCGCCGTTCCACGACGTCGGCGACGTTCATGCGCTGCGCGCGGGTCTTCTCGCGGAAGGCGTCGATGCGCGCCGCACACGCGGTGGCACGCGTGTCGGTGTCGGCCTTCTTGGACCCCTCGGGCTCGGGGAGCGTCCCCATCACCAGGATCTCGTCCCGATCGAAGGTCACGTCGGGCGTGCCGGTGAACCACCCGTCCGGCAGCCGGCCGACGAACCAGCCGGTGAGGTCGAAGGGGGGCGGCGCCTCGGTGTCGGTCGCCTCCGGGTCGGGCTCGGGCTTCGGCATGGCGATTACCGTATTACATCATTACCGATCTGGCAACGCCTCCCGGACCCGGTCGGCCACCGCCGTCATCTCCGCGGCGTCGGCATAGGGCGTCCGGGGCCAGAAGAAGCCTCGCAACCCATCCTTGCGCCGACGCGGCACCACGTGCACGTGGAGATGCGGGACGCTCTGGCTGACGACGTTGTTCTCCGCGACGAACGTCCCCTGCGCGTCGAGCCCGTCCTGCACCCCGACCGCGATGCGACGGACCTCCGTGAAGAAGACGCCGACCGCGTCGGGCGGGAGATCTCGGAGCGTCTCGATGTGGGCGCGCGGCACGACGAGCGTGTGCCCGGGGAAGAGCGGTCGATGGTCGAGGAACGCGACGGTGTCGTCGGTCTCGGCGATGATCGTCGCCGCGACCTCGCGGACGACGATGCGACAAAAGAGGCAGTCGCTACTCAGGAGACTCGTACGGCCGCTGGCGCGGCTTCGCCGCCTCGCGCTTTGGGACCATCACCTTGCGGCGGAAGTAGCAGACCTCTTCCCCGCGCTGGTTGAAGCCACGCGTCTCGACCGTGACGATGCCGCGGTCGGGCTTCGACGAGGACTCCTTCTTCTCGAGCACCTTCGTCTCGGCGTAGATCGTGTCGCCGTGAAACGTCGGCTTCTGGTGCTTGAGCTCCTCGACCTCGAGGTTCGCGATGGCGGCACCGCTCACGTCGGGGACGCTCATGCCGAGCACGACCGAGTAGACGAGGTTGCCGACGACGACGTTCTTCCCGAACTGGGTCTCGGTCTCCGCATACCAGGCATCCAGGTGCAGCGGATGGTGGTTCATCGTGATGAGACAGAAGAGGTGGTCGTCGTACTCGGTGATCGTCTTGCCGGGCCAGTGCTTGTAGACGTCGCCGGGCTCGAAGTCCTCGTAGTACCGACCGAAGGGCCGCTCGTACACCGTCACGCCACCCACTCTATTGATGTCCCTCGACCCTCTCTCTCTCGAGGTCAGGACCATCCAGGAACGGCGGTGGGGTCGCGGGTCAATCGGTGAGGGGGTAACGGCTCAGGAGGCCGCGGGCGATGACGAGGCGCTGGATCTCGTTGGTGCCCTCGCCGATGATCATGAGGGGTGCGTCGCGGTAGTACCGCTCGATCGGCAGCTCGGTCGTGTACCCGACGCCGCCGTGGATGCGCATCGAGTCGGTTGCGATCTCGAACGCGGCCTCGCTCGCGAAGAGCTTCGCCATGCCCGCTTCGACGTCGCAACGCTCCCCTGCGTCCTTGCGCTCGGCAGCACTCCGGGTGAGGAGCCGTGCAGCTTCGAGCTTGGTCGCCATGTCGGCGAGCTTCTCCTGGATCGCCTGGTGCTGTGCGATCGGCTTGCCGAAGGTCTCACGCTGCTGCGCGTACCTGATCGCGGCTTCGAACGCGGCGCGGCCGACGCCGCACGCACGCGCCGCGATGTTGATGCGACCGACCTCGAGCGCCGAGAGGATGAAGTGCTGACCGCGCCCGAGCCCCTCCTCGCCACCGAGCACCGAGGTGGGCGGCACGCGCTGGCCGTCCCATGACATCTCGACGGTCTCGAGGCCCTTGTACCCGAGCTTGGGGATGTTGCGACTCACGGTGATCGCTCCGGAGCGCTCGCCCGGCTCCTTCTCGACCATGAAGCAGGTGATGCCCTCCTGCGTGCGCGCGGCGAGCGCCACGAGCCCCGCCCGCATCCCGTTCGTCACCCACGTCTTGGTGCCGGTGATGACGAACTCGTCCCCGTCACGCTCCGCCCGGCACTTCAGTGCGCTCGTGTCGGTGCCGGCGTCGGGCTCGGACAGCGAGAGGCAGCCGCGGATCTCCCCGGCCGCGAGCCGCGGGAGCAGGCGCTGCTTCTGCTCCTCGGTCCCCTGCATCTTGAGGAGGTTCGCCGTCATGACGTGCGTGTTGAGGATGCCGGTCAGCGACATCCATCCCGCGGCGAGCTCTTCGATGACCGCGACATACGTGAGGAGGTCGAGCCCGAGGCCGCCGTACTCCTCGGGGATCGTGACGCCGAAGAGTCCCAGCTCGCGCATGGTCGCCACGAGCGCCTCGGGGTACTCGTCGGCGTGGTCGAGCTCGGACGCCACCGGCACGACGTCCTTGTCGACGAAGCGACGGACGGTCGCAACCAGCTCGTCGCGGATCTCCGGATCGGTCGGCATGGGCGGATCCTATTGACGTGACAGGGATGCGTCTCTCGACCCGCTCCACGACGGTGAGGGACGCATCAAGGATCTACGGGGGCGGCGGGGGCGGGCCCCACGTGAGGTCCCATTCCGCCTCAGTGTCACGCCATCGCTGGGGAATCGTGGCCCACAGGCCCTACGTTGAAGGGTTGACATGGCGATGTGGCAGACGATGCACGGCTTCCGACGGGACCCGGACGTCCTGCGCGGCCACAAGCTCGAGCGGGCGCTCATCCGGCGGGTGCTCGGGCTCGCTCGCCCTTATCGCGCGGCGTTGATCGGGTTCCTCGTGTCGGTGATCGCCGCGGCCGGCGTCGCGGTGGTCCCGCCCCTCTTGTTCCGTGCGCTCCTCGACGACGCCGTGCCCCAGAAGAACGACGAGCTCGTGCTCGCGCTTGCGCTCGCGGCGGTGGCGCTCGCGATCGCCAGTGCGCTGCTCGGGCTGATCCAGCGGTGGTACTCCGCCCGCATCGGTGAAGGCCTCATCTACGACCTGCGGGTCGCGCTGTTCGACCATGTCCAACGGCTTCCGGTCTCGTTCTTCACGCGCACTCAGACCGGCTCCTTGATGTCACGCCTCAACAACGACGTCATCGGCGCGCAGCAGGCGGTCACCGGCACGCTCGGTACCGTCGTGTCCAACGTCATCACGCTGGTGGTCACGCTCGCCGTGATGCTCGGGCTCGAGTGGCGACTGACGATCCTCACGCTGCTCGTGCTCCCTGCGTTCATCATCCCGGCTCGTCGGATCGGCCGCAAGCTCCAGATCGCAACGCGCGAGGGCATGCAGGTCAACGCGTCGATGAACAACACCGTCGCCGAGCGCTTCAACGTCTCCGGCGCGCTCGTCGTGAAGCTGTTCGGCAGCCACGAGCACGAGCGTGAGCTCTTCGCCGGGCGCGCGAAGCGCGTCCGCGACATCGGCGTGACGACGGCGATGTACTCCCGTGTGCTCTTCGTGGCACTGGGGCTCGTCGCCGCCGTCGGCACCGCAGTCGTGTACTACCTCGGCGGTCGGCTCGTGATCGAGGACGCGCTCACGATCGGTACCGTCGCCGCGTTCGTGATCTACGTCGGGCAGATCTACCAACCGCTCACGCAGCTCACGAACGCTCGCGTCGACGTGCTGACCGCGCTGGTGTCGTTCGAGCGCGTGTTCGAGGTGCTCGACTTCCCGGCGCTGATCGACGACCAGCCCGGCGCCGCGACCGTGCCGTCGCCGGCTCGTGGGCGCATCGAGTTCGACCACGTCTGGTTCCGGCACCCACCGGCCTCCGTGTCGTCGATCCCATCGCTCGAAGAGGGGCTCCCCGCCGACGACGACCCCAGCGCGTGGATCCTCCGCGACGTCTCGTTCACGGTCGAGCCGGGCGAGCTCGTCGCGCTCGTCGGCCCGTCCGGCGCGGGGAAGACCACGACCGCGCTGCTCGTTCCCAGGATCCACGACGTCGTCGGCGGCCGAGTGCTGGTCGACGGCCTCGACGTCCGCGACGTGACGCTCGACTCCCTGCGCGACACGGTCGGCATGGTGATGCAGGATCCGCACCTCTTCCACGAGACGATCGCCGACAACCTCCGGTACGCGAAGCCCGACGCGACGGGTGACGAGCTCGTCGAGGCGTGCAAGGCCGCACGCATCCACGACCTCATCGCAAGCCTGCCCGACGGCTACGACACGGTGGTCGGCGAGCGCGGCTACCGGCTCTCCGGTGGCGAGAAGCAGCGGCTCGCGATCGCGCGCATGCTGCTGAAGGATCCGGCCATCGTGATCCTCGACGAGGCGACCTCACACCTCGACTCCGAGTCGGAGCAGGCCATCCAGCGCGCCCTGGCCGACGCGCTTCGCGGCCGCACCGCGCTCGTCATCGCACACCGCCTCTCGACCATCGTGGCGGCCGACCGCATCATCGTGATCAACGACGGCAAGATCGTCGAAGAGGGCCGCCACGCGGAGCTCCTCGCGCGCGACGACCTGTACGCCGACCTCTACCGCACGCAGCTCGACGGGGCGCAGGAACCCGACCCCCTCGACGCGAGCGCCGCGGAGCTGGCCTAGACCGATGACGGGCAGTGACGTGCGGTCCGATGTCGAGGTCGCGCGGAGCGCGCGCCAGCGTCGGTTCCTCCTCAGCTGCGTCGCCGTCGGCGTCGCGACGATCGTGCTCGGCTTCGGCGCGCTGTGGGCGTCCGACGTGCTCCGCCTCGACAGCGGCCCACGTGCCGCGCTGGCCGAGCGCGCGAACACGACGACCCGCACGGACGGCGCCGAGCCATCGGCGTGCCGAACGCCGCTGACGAACGGCGCCCCGCTGCGGCTCTGGATCGGCGGTGACTCGCTCGCCGGGTCACTCGGACCGTCGCTCGGGGGGCAAGCCGCGGCGACGGGGATCGTGCAGCCGGTGTACGACTCGCGAGTCTCGAGCGGTCTCGGCAACCGTGACTTCTTCGACTGGCCGGAGCACGCGACCGAGGAGATGGCGCGCCTCAACCCGGAGATCGTGGTGTTCATCATCGGCGCGAACGACTGGAAGACTCCCGGCGGCACACGCCTCGACGCGTCGGGTGCTCCCGCGTGGCGAGGCGCGTACGCGGCGCAGGTCGAGGAGATGCTGAGGATCCTCGAAGGTGAGCCGTCGCCGGCGGGCGAGGTGCGGCCCGTGTACTGGATCGGCTCACCACCCCTGCAGGACAAGGCGAAGGACGCCGGCGCGCGCGACGTCAACGCCGTGGCTCGCACGGTGATCGCGACGCACCCCGAGGCGCGCTACATCGACGCGTACGACCTGTTCGCCGACGACGGCGGTCGGTACGCGGCGTCGTTGCCGGGACCGAACGGCAGGTCCGTGCGCGTGCGGTCGGGCGACGGCGTGCACTTCACGCCCGACGGCGGTGACCTGCTGGCCGTCCACGTGTACGGACCGCTCGACGCGCGCTGCGACCTCGACCGACAGGCGGTGCCCGGCAGCCCGAAGCCGGTCCTGCGCACGCGCGGGTCTTCCGACGGCGGCGGCACCAGCCGCACCGGCGGCACCAGCCCGACGATCGCCACCAGCCCCGCGACCGTTCCTGCACCCCCGACTGCTCCCGAGACCGCCCCGACGTCTCCGACCCCGCCCCCGGCGGCGACCCCCGTCCTCCCTCCGAGCGAGCCCCCGGCCCCAACCCCCGAC
>JBBDWT010000118.1:0-3653 GCA_040902705.1 Acidimicrobiia bacterium
GGCACGTGATCCTTCCCGCCGCGCTGCCGTCGTTCGTCGGCGGCCTCAAGCAAGGCTGGGCGTTCGCCTGGCGTAGCCTGCTGGCCGGTGAGCTCCTCGTGCTCATCCCCGGGGAGCATTCGCTCGGTGAGCAGCTCGAGCTCAACCAGCAGTTCGCCGACTCGGCGGGCCTGATCGCGACGATGATCGTGATCTTCGTCATCGGCGTCATCGTCGACGCGCTCGTCTTCGGAACGGGCGACCGGTTCGTGCGACGGCGCTTCGGGCTCATCGAAGAGTCCGCGCCGGCTGCCTCGTGGAGCAGCCGATGACGGGAGGCGGTGGAACGCCGTTCCCGTCTGGGGTCTCGCGTACATCCTCGGCGCGGCCGGCATCTTCCTCACGTACCTGGGCTTCAGCGAACGCCATCACGGCTAGGTACCGTCGCGGGCATGGCCCGGTTCCTCGGTGGCGTCGCGGTGGTCGTGGTCGTCGTCGTCGTGACGCTGCTCGTCGCGACCGCCGGGCCCGCGAGCGCGCGGCGCGACCGCTTCGAGGTGACGAGCCCGGCCTTCTCGGAGGGCGGCACGATCCCCGACGGCTTCACCTGTACGGGTGCCGGTGCCTCGCCGCCGTTCGTGTGGCGCGGGGTCCCGAAGGGCACGGAGGAGCTCGCGCTGGTCATGGAGGATCTCGACGGGCCCGGCGGGAGGTTCGTGCACTGGGTGGCGTGGGGCATCGATCCCGCGGCGCGCCGGCTGCCCGAAGAGGTCCTGCCGGCAGGGGTCGACGAGGGGAGCCCGCACTACTTCCCGCCGTGCCCGCCGCCGGGTGACGACGCGCACCGGTACCGCATCACGATGTACGCGCTCGACGCGCCGGCGGCCGCCGGGGTGAACCTGGCGACCGCCGCCGACCTGCGCGCCGCGATCAAGGGCCACGTGCTCGCCAAGGACCGCACCACCGGCACCTACGCGCGCTGACCCCGCGTTCTCGGGCCTGCGTCTCTCGACCCGCTCTACGCCGGTGAGAGACGCAACCGGGGGGGGGGCTAGCGGTAGGGTCGAACGTGTCTTCCGCCGCGCTCGCAGTGACGCCCGCAGATGTGGATGCGGCGGCCGCGCGGCTCGCCGACCATCTCGAAGCGACGCCCACGTCCGGCTCGCCCGCACTCGACGCGGTGACGGGAACCGACGTGCTCGTCAAGCTCGAGAACCTCCATCGCACCGGATCGTTCAAGGAACGCGGGGCGTGCAATCGCCTGCTCCTGCTCGGCGACGACGAGCGGGATCGCGGCGTGATCGCGATGTCTGCCGGGAACCACGGCCAAGCGCTCGCGTACCACGCGTCTCGGCTCGGTGTCCCGTGCACGGTCGTGATGCCCGAGCACGCGCCCTTCGTGAAGGTGACACGGACGCGGGCGCTCGGCGCCCGTGTCGTGCAGCACGGTGTCGACCTCACCGAGGCTCGGAAGCACGCCGACGAGCTCGCCGCGGCGGAGGGGCTCACCTCCGTCTCGCCCTACGACGACCCGGAGGTCATCGCCGGCCAGGGCACCCTGGCGCTCGAGCTCCTCGGCGCCCGTCCGGATCTCGAAGCCCTGGTCGTCCCCGTCGGCGGTGGCGGGTTGATCGCGGGGATCGCGGTCGCCGCGAAGGCCATCGCTCCCGGGCTCGAGATCATCGGCGTGCAGGCAGCTGCGTGCGCCTCGATGGTCGCGGCGCTCAGCGGCGCACCGTTCCAGCCGGGTGACACCGTCGCCGACGGGATCGCGGTGCGCGAGCCCGGGAAGCTCACCCTGCCGATCGTGCGCGAGCTCGTCGACGACGTCGTGACGGTCAGCGAGGCGTCACTCGAGGCGGCGATCAGCAGCTATCTGGAGGTCGCGCGCGTCGTGGCGGAGGGAGCCGGCGCCGCGCCGCTCGCGGCAGTCCTCGAAGACCCCGCGCGGTTTCGCGGTCGACGCGTCGGCCTGGTCCTCAGTGGCGGGAACGTCGACACCCGTCTGCTCGGGTCGGTGATCATGCGCGCGCTCGCGCGCGACGGGCGCCTCACTCGGCTCGCGGTCGAGATCCCCGACACCCCGGGCTCGCTCGCGTCGGTTGCGTCGATCGTCGGAGAGATCGGTGCGAACATCGTCGAGGTCTCACACCGTCGCGACGTCCCGACGATCGAGCTGAAGGCCGCCCGGCTCGAGTTGGTGGTCGAGACGCGCGATCGCGCGCACCTCGAGGAGCTGTGCGCCGCGCTCGAGGCGGGCGGCTACGGAGTGACCGTCGAGCCCGTCGGCGTCAAGGACTAGAGGGTGAGGTCGTAGTTGCCGGCGTCGTCGACGCGGGCGTGACCGCCCGGCGGGATGACGACGACGGTGAACGGCTCCTGGACCAGTGCGGGGCCCGAGATCTCCGCCCCGGCGCCGAGGCGGCTGCCGTCGTACACGGGCGTCTCGACGAACCCGTCACCGAAGTACGCGGGGCGCGTGCCGAGCCGGGCATCGTCGGCGAGCGCCAGCGCGCCGACCTCGGCGAGATGCTCCGGCTTCGGAGTGCGGCCTCGCGCGACGAGGCGCACACCCCGCAGCAGCGGCTGCTGGTTGCGGAACGCGAAACCGCGTTCGGCTTCGTGCTGGTCGTGGAAGCGCTCCGTGAGGTCGAGGAGGGCGGTCTCGTCGAGGTCGGGCCCCTCGAGCACGGGGACGCTCATGTCGAAGTTCTGGCCCGGGTAGCACATCTGTGCGTACAGACCGACGTCGACATCGGCGTCGGAGAGGCCGGTGGGCTCGAGCTCCTTCGTGGTCTCCTCCCGGAGCTCGTGCATGAGGCTGCGGATCCGGCTCACGTCGACCTGCGACATCGGGACGACGTACGCGCGCAGCAGGTCGACCACGTAGTCGGCGACGAGCACGCCGAGCGCGGAGAATGCGGGTGCGGCCTTCGGAACGAGCACGCGATCGATGCCGAGCTCGCGCGCGATCGCCCACGCGTGGACGGCGCCGTTGCCGCCGTACGCGATCATCGCCAGCCCACGTGGGTCGGCGCCGTGCGACGCGAGCACCTTGCGCGTCGCGTTCGCCATGTTCGCGTTCACGATGCGCTCGACGCCCCACGCAGCTTCGACCGCATCGACGCCGAGCGGCTCTGCGACCTCGCGCGTCAGGGCCGCGAGCGCGGCGTCGGCGTCGAGCGCCATCCGCCCACCGGCGAACCCCTCGGTCGGCACGTACCCGAGCACGACATCGGCGTCCGTGACGGTGGGCTGGGTGCCGCCGCGGCCGTAGCAGACGGGCCCCGGGACCGCCCCGGCGCTCTCGGGCCCGACGAGGAGCGCGCCCTGGCGGACGCGGGCGATCGACCCGCCGCCCGCGCCGACGCTCTGGACGTCGACCATCGGCAGACCGATGTAGTACCGGTAGCGCCAGTTCCAGTCGGTCTTGATCTCCGGGCGACCGCCGCGCACGAGGCAGAGGTCGAAGCTCGTGCCGCCCATGTCGACGGCGACGAAGTCGTGGACGCCGACCTTGTCGGCGGCGAGGGCGGCGCCCATCACCCCGCCGGTCGGGCCCGACCCGAGCAGCGAGACCGCGCGCTTCGAGACGTACTCGGGCGGCATGACGCCGCCGGTCGACTGCATGATCAGCAGCGGACCGCCGTAGCCGGCCGCCCGCAGCTTCTCCT
>JBBDWT010000119.1:0-24734 GCA_040902705.1 Acidimicrobiia bacterium
TGTGGTCGCCGACGAGCGAGTGGCGCCCGAAGTATCCGTCGAGCCAACGGATGAGCTTCTCGCCGACGCGGTTCGCGGTGTCGACGAGCTTCTCGCGCAGGTTCCGGCGGGGCACCACGGCAGTCACGGTTCACCGAGAGTAGCGCCGGGGCGAAACGGGTAGCGTCCCCTGGTCATGAGCCCCACGATCACCGCCGCCAACCGCAAGTGGTGGGTCGTGGTCGCGATGTCGGGCGTGATGATCGCGCTCACCCTCGACTTCTTCGGCCTGACCGTCGCACTGCCCAGCATGGGCAAGGATCTCGACGCCTCGACCGAGACGCTGCTCTGGGCCGTGAACGCCTACTTGCTCGCGTTCGTCGCGATCATGATCCCCGTCGGGCGGCTGGCCGACATCATCGGCCGCCGCAAGGTCGTGCTCGCCGGGATCGTCGTCTTCGTGGTCGGCTCGGCGCTGTGCGTCGTCGCGGAGAGCGACATCTTCCTGATCGGTGCGCGCGTGCTCCAGGGCATCGGCGGCGGCACCATCTTCGCGACGTCGGTCTCGGTGGTGAACAACGCGTTCCCTCCGGAGGAGCGCGCCCAGGCCCTCGGCATCTGGTCGGGGGTGGGGCTCATGGGGTCCGCGCTCGGGCCGTTCGTCGCCGGACTGCTGTGCGAGCTCGCGTCGTGGCGTTGGTTCTTCTTCCTCAACATCCCCATCGGGATCGCGGTGCTGGTCATCAGCCTCTTCGCCGTCGAGGAGTCGCGCGACGAGACCTTCACCGGTGGCATCGACTGGTGGGGCTTCGTGACGCTGACGCTCGGCTTCGCGCCGCTCATCTTCGGGATCCAGCAGGGCTCGCAGGCGGGCTGGAGCGCGCCCGAGGTCATCGCCGGGATCGTGGTCGGGGTGGTCTTCCTCGTCGCCTTCGTCCTCATCGAGCTGCGCACGACGAAGCGCACGCCGCTCGTCGAGTTCTCGTTGTTCCGAGACATCCGGTTCCTCGGCGCGTCGTGCGTCGCGTTCCTGGGGAACTGGCAGTTCGGCACGATCCTCTTCTTCCTCACGCTGTACCTGCAGAACATCCTGGACCTCTCCCCCATCGAAGCGGGCCTGATCTTCCTCACGTTCAGCATCCCGCTCGTCGTGATGTCGCCGATCGGCGGACGGATGGTCGCGAAGTACGGCGCGCAGATCCTGATGTCGATCGGAATGGCGCTCGTCGGCGCCGGCGTCGCCGTGTTCGCGCTGCTGGAAGCCGACTCGGGCATCTGGCTCGTGGTGGTCGGGCTCGTCCTCGCGGGGTTCGGTCAGGGCTTCGCGTACAACCTGTCGAACACGGCCGGCATGGAAGCGATACCCGACGAGAAGACCGGTGTCGCCTCGGGCGTGCTCCAGACGTCGCGCCTCATGGGCATCGTCATCGGGCTCGCGCTCTCGGGTGCGCTGTTCCGGAGCCTCGAGAACGACGAGATCGTCTCGCGTTTCCGGGCCAAGGGGAACGCGCTGACCGGGACCGAGAAGGACACGGCGCGCGAGCTCCTCTCGGGCTCCGACCAGGCGCGGCAGGTCCTCGGCAGGCTCTCGGGCGCCGCGCGTGGCGTCGTCGGCCAGATCGTCGACGCCGCGTTCGTCAAGGGCCAGCGCGGCGTGATGATCCTCGGGTTCGTCGTGTGCCTGCTGGGTGTCTGGACCGCGCTGTGGGGTCGCACGAAGGTGAGGACCGAGGGCCGGGTCCACCGCATGGCCCACGGCTTCACCCCGGCCCACTGGCGCCACGAGCCCGCCGACTCCCCCACCCCTTGGTGATGCGTCGCCTGACCCGCTCCACGACGGTGGGCTATGCGACCTCGGGTTCACCCGGTGCTGTGGGATCGACGGGGTTGGTGGCGGCGCGGAGGAACTCCCTGGCGACGTCGCCGTCGACGACTCGCTTGAACGGGGGCATCGCCTCGAGCAAGACCTTCCGGTAGCCCGCGACGGCGAGGCGGCGATCGAGCACCGCGACGATGCCCCGATCGGCGTGCGACCGGATCAGTCGCCCGGCCCCCTGCGCGAGCGCGAGCGCGGCCGCAGGGAGATCGACCTCACGGAAGCCGTCGCCACCATCGCGCTCGACGGCCTCGCGTCGCGCCTGCTCCAACGGGTCGTCGGGACGAGTGAACGGCAGCCGGTCGATCACGACGAGCACGCACGCGGCACCCTGCACGTCGAGGCCCTGCCAGAACGCCCGCGTCGCGACCAGGCACGACGTCTCGTCGTCGACGAACGCGTCGACGAGGCGCGCGGTCGTGTCGTCGCCCTGCGCCAGCACCCGGTGGTCGGTCCGGTCGCGCAGCATCTCGCTGAACGACCGCACGTTGCGCCACGACGTGCAGAGCACCAGCGCGCGACCGCCCGCCGCCTCGACGAGCCCGCACAGCTCGTCGTGCGCGGCCGACTCCCAGGCCGCGTCGCGTACGTCGGGCAGCGATCTCGGCACGTACAGCATCGCCTGCTCGCGCAGCGCGAACGGCGACTCGAAGCGTCGCGCTTCATAGGCGAGTCCGGGTCCGGGTTGCTCGGACTCTTCCGACTCATCATCCGAGTCAGGGGACGCGACGGGCGCGCCCGGATCCAGGCCGATGCGGCGCGCCAGGGGCTCGAAGCGCGGGCCGGGGCCGAGCGTCGCCGACAGGAGCACCACCGGCACCTGGGTGAACAGGACGGGCGCGAGCCGCGTCCCGATCGCGATCGGCGCGAGGCGCAGCATCGGCCGAGCTCCGCCTTCGACCCACGTGACGTCGTCGTCTCCGGGCGACTGGAGCTTGCGGATCGCTTCGAGGCGCGTGAGCGCCAGGCGGACGGCCTGCGCTGCGAGCACACCCTCCTTGTCGCTGTCGACGGCACGGCTCGCCGTCGAGATCCGCTCGTCGATCACCGCGAGCACCGACGCGATCTCGGGCGTCGTCGGATCGATCCGACCGTCGAGGTCCTCGAGCGCCTGCTCGAGCAGGGTCGCGGAGTCGGCGACCGGATCGACCGCCGACGCCGGCGCCCCGGCACGACGGAGTCGTCCGGCGAGCTGACGGAGCCCGCCGGGTGCCGCATCGGCGCCGAGTGCGTTCGTGGCGTAGCGATCGAACGCGTGCGCCTCGTCGATGATCACGACGTCGTGCTCCGGCAGCAGCCGACCCCCGGCCGCGAGGTGCGCCGCGTAGAGCGCGTGGTTCACGATGATGATGTCGGCGTCGTCCGCGCGCCGGCGCGCCACCTCGGCGAAGCAGTCGGTCCCGACGTCGCACCGGCTTGCACCGGGGCACTCGTTCGGGCCACAGGTCATCGCCCGCCACGAGGCCGGGTCCACCGAGTCGTCCAGATCGGCGACGTCGCCGGTGTCGGTGTCGCTCGAGAAGCGCGAGAGCGCGGAGAGGTCGCGGGTGAAGTCGGGACCGGGGCGCTCGTCGAACAGCGCGTCCCCGCTGCGGGCGCCGTGCAGCTTGGCCAGGCAGAGGTAGTTCCCTCGCCCCTTGAGCAGCGCGCCGGTCACGTCTGCGCCGCCGTGCTCCCGGACGAGCGGCAGGTCCTTGCGCCAGAGCTGATCCTGCAACGTCAGCGTCGCGGTGGCGATCACCGCGCGGGCTCCGACGGCAGCCGTCGCGCTCAGGTAGGCGAGGCTCTTCCCCGAGCCGGTCGGCGCCTCGGCGACGAGGTGGTGGTGGTCGCTCACGGCCGACGCGACGGCCTCGGTCAGGCGGCGCTGGCCGGGGCGGTCGTCGCCATCCAGTGCTCCGACGCAGCGCGCGAGCACCTGGAGCGGATCGGTCGCGTCGCCCACCCCTCGGTCGCTCACCCCTCGGCGGTGGCCGGCCCGGCCGGCCGCTGCTCCACCGCGCGGCTGACCCGGCGAGGCGTCCACCGGGTTGCGATGCGCACCACGTCGAGCCCCGCCTGCACCGAGTCGGTCACACGGCGCACGCTGGTTCCCTCGACGGCGGTCCACGTCACGGGCATCTCGATGACCGTCAGGCCGAGACGACGGGCGAGCAACAGGATCTCGACGTCGAACGCGAAGCGTTCGCAGCGAGCAAGGCCGAAGAGCTGCCGTGCGACGGGTCCACGCAGGGCCTTGAAGCCGCACTGCGTGTCACGAGCCTTGATCCCTGTCGTGAGGCGAACGATCCGGTTGAAGACCCACGCCATCGTCGCCCGGTCGCGAGTGCCGTCGCGCACGACGGAGTCGGGCAACGTCCGCGAGCCGACGACCACATCGGCGCCGGCGAGCGCGGCGAGGAACCCCGAGAGCACCCCCAGGTCGGTGGCGAGGTCGGCATCCATGTAGACGACGGCGTCACCGTGCGAAGCGAGGACCCCGGCCCGCACCGCCGCACCCTTTCCCGAGTTGATCTCGAGCCGCAGCACCCGATCCGTCGTGAGGTCCAACGCGCGTTCGGCGACGGTCGCCGTGTCGTCGGTGCTGCCGTCATCGACGACGATCACCTCGACGGACCGTCCCTTCGTCGCGGTGCGCAGCGCCTCGAGCGTCGACGCGAGGCGCGCGGCCTCGTTGTACGCGGGGATGACCACGCTCAGCGCCGGCTTCCCCACGGACCTCAATCTAAGCCGTGCCCCTGGGAACCGACGGCTTCGCGACATACGGCCTCGAACGCGTCGACCGACCGGTCCCACGTGAACGTCGCAGCACGCTGTCGTGCGCCCTCGGAGAGTCGTGCGCGGCGCTGGTCGTCCTTCGCGAGCTCGATCCACGCGGCGACGAACGCGTCGTCGTCGGGCGCGAGGACGCCCGTCCGCCCGTCGACCACGGAGTCGCGCACCCCGGGCACGTCGAAGCCGATGGTCGGCGTGCCCGCCGACGCGGCCTCCATGATGACGGTGCCCCACCCTTCGTGGTGTGCGGGATGCACGAGGAGCCACGCCTCGGCGAGCAGGCGGCGCTTGTCGGCCTCCGAGACCGCGCCGAGCAGATCGACGTCGGACCCGGCCATCGCGCGCAGGCGTGGGAGCTCCGGTCCCTCACCGGCGATCACGAGCCGCCCGCCGGTGACCGGGCGTACC
Source organism: Acidimicrobiia bacterium (assembly GCA_040902705.1). Taxonomy (GTDB): domain Bacteria; phylum Actinomycetota; class Acidimicrobiia; order IMCC26256; family PALSA-555; genus DATBSK01. The sequence goes on from JBBDWT010000119.1 coordinate 5,039, forward strand.
CGCTCCCACAGGGCGAGCAGCAGGTCGAGTCGCTTGTGCGGGACCGGGCGTCCGAGCGCGAGGAAGAGCGGCACGCGAGACCGCGCGGCGGTGACCGGGACCGGATCACAGCCCATCTCGATCGTGCGGATGCGCGCGGGATCGACGCCGATCGCCGCCAGGCTCTCGGCGGTCGAGCGCGACACCGCGACGAACAGGCGCCGGCGGTACAGCTTCGGCATCACCCGTCCCTCGAGCGTCCTCCCGGTGAACCCGACCGGACCGCGGAAGTACATCGCCCACTGGTCGACGTGCACGTGGTGGACGAGGCACACGACGGGCGCGCGCCGCCAGAGCGGGCTGAAGAACGGGATCCCGTTCTCGACGTCGACGACGAGATCCCAGTCGCGGAAGCGCCGGCGGTACGCGAACGGCGCCCGCAGGTACTGCGCGTACGTCCCGCCGAGATCGACGACCGGGTACTCGCGTTCCGCCGTCGGCCCGCCCGCCAGCAGGGCGACCTCGTGCCCGCGCTCCTGGAGCCCGGTCGCGAGCCGATGGTTCACGTACTCGGAGCCGCCGGCCTGGGGGTGGGCGAGGTCACGCCATGAGATGAAGAGGACTCGCATGCGCTTTCGAATCCGCCGCCCGAAGCCCGGGGGGACCGCATCATAGGATCCTCCGCGCCCATGACCCTCGCCCCGGTGGACGCCGTCGCGCCCGAGAGCACCGCCGCACCCTGGTCCCGGCGGTGGAGCCGCGGCCTCTGGCCGCTCACGATCGTCGTCGGTCTCGTCGCACTGGCGGCGGTGCTGACGAGCACATCGGGGCGCTACATCGGCGACAACCGCTTCGAGCTGTACTGGGACCCCTTCGGTCTGCTGGAACGGCATCTCGCCATCTGGGACTCGACGCGCGGGCTCGGTCGGCCTCGTTGGGACTTCTGGCCCGCGACCGCGGCCGTGCTCGCGATCCTCCGCGGGGTCGGCCTCGGGCCCGACCTCGCCGAGCGCGTGTGGCACGCCGCGCTGCTGACGACCGCCGGTGTCGGCGCCGCGGCAGCGCTGCGGCTCTTCCGGCCGCGGCTCGGTCTCGAGCACTGGCTCGTCGCGCTGCTGTACGCCTTCGGACCGTTCGCGGCCGTGTACCTGCTGCCGACGAACCTCTTCGTCGGCCACGCGTTCGCGCCGTGGTTCCTCTTCTGCTTCGTCCGCGGCGCTCGCGGCGACCGGCCCTGGCGGTGGGCCGCCGTCTTCGCCCTCCTCGTGTTCGTGCCGGGCAACATGAACTACCCGGCGCTGATCTTCGCCGCGCTCACGATGGTCCCAGCCGCCCTGTACCTCGTGCTCGTGGAGCGGTCGGTGCCGTGGCGCGCGGCCCTCGGCTGGGGACTGCGCGCCGGCGGGCTCGCGCTCCTCGTCTCCGCGGCCGCGCTCGTCACCGTCCGAGCCAGCAGTGCGATCAACCAGGAGAACCTGCAGCTCACCGAGACCGTGCGCGAGATCAACCGGACCTCGTCGTGGTCGGAGTCGTGGCGCGGCCTCGGCTTCTGGGGCGCGTACTGGGGCGACTCGCGTGGCGCGATCCTCCCCCAGTTCGCGCGCTTCTTCTGGTGGCCGGTCGTGCTGTTGACCTTCGCGGTCCCGGTCGCCGCGCTCGCGACGCTCTGGCGCTCGCGTTGGCGCCCGCGCCTCCTGTACGCGGGGATCCTCGTGCTCGGGCTCATCCTGATGGTCGGCGCATACCCGCTCGACGCCCCGACACCGTACGGGCGCGCGTTGCTCTGGGCGTTCGACCACTTTCCCGGGATCCTCGCGGTGCGCAGCGGCCACAAGGCCGGGGTGCTCGTCGCGCTCGGCGCGGCGACGCTCGCCGCGGTCGCGTTCGCCGCGGTCGTGCGCCGCGCGCGCGCCCGGGCCGGCGACTGGCGCCGCCCGCGGCCGCTCATCGCACTCGGCGCGGTGGGCGTCATCGTGCTGGCGAGCGCCTTCCCGTTCTGGACGGGACGGCTGTACTCCGCCGACGACGGCATCGCCGCGCTGCCCGCCTACTGGGAGCAGGCGACCGAGTACCTCGACGCCCGGCCGGGCGACGGTCGGGTGCTCGTCGTCCCGTCGACCGCACTCGGCGCGTACACATGGGGCCGCAGCGGTGACGACATCCTCGAGGGGGTCCTCGATCGGCCGTCGATCGCGCGCGGCTTGCTCACGACATGGTCGGGGACCGAGGAGGCAGCCGATCTCGTCGCGGGCATCGACGACTACGTCAACGCGGGCGACTACGAGCCCGGAACGATCGGGCCAATCGCGCGCCGGCTGGGCATCGAGTACGTCCTCGTGCGCAACGACCTCGACTGGCCCGCCACGAACCGTCCGCGCCCAGCCAGCCTCGACGCGCTCCGCGCCGATCCCGACCTGGAGCTGGTGCGGTCGTTCGGTGCGCCGGGCGAGAACGTCGCTCGCCCCGACGCGCTCAGCGCCGACGAGGCCGCGCTCGCGCCGATCGAGCTCTACCGCGTGAAGCGCTACGGCGGCGTCGCCCGCGCCGACGACCGCGCGCCGCTCGTGGTGTCGGGCGACGGCGATGCCTGGCCCGGGCTCGCCGCCGACGGCGAGCTCACCCGTTCCGGACCGGTCCGGTACAGCGGCGCGGCGTCGGCCCATGAGCTCGAGCGGCTGCTCGGCTCGGGATCACCGATCGTGATCACCGACACCAACCGTCGCCGCGCGCACGAGATCCCGATCTTCGATTCCGTCGCGCGCAGCTCGTACACGCTCGCCGCGGGCCAGGAGCTGCGACGCGAGGCCCAGGACCTGTTCGAGACACCGGGGAGTCAGGCCGTGGCGGCGTTCCCCGCGGCGGACCGCATCGAGGCCTCGTCGTACGGACGACCGCCGCTCCCCCAGCCGTACTACCGGCCCTCGAACGCGTTCGACCGCGATCCCCGCACCTCGTGGCGGATCGCGCCGTCGTTCGTCGACGAGGACAGCCAGTGGGTGCGCGTGGTCTTCGATGCACCGCGGTCCCTCGACTCGGTCGCAGTGGTCACCGCGCAGACCCGGCGCAGCGCCGCCTCGCCCGACCCGATGCACGTGACGCACGTGACCGCGGTCCTCTCGGACGGCACGGAGGCGCCGATCGAGATCCTCGACGGGCGCGGGCGCGCCGAGCTCCCTCCGGCACCGACAACGTCGCTCGAGCTGCGCATCGACGGTGTCGGCGGCTCCGACCCGCGCCCGTTCGGGCTGGCCGAGGTGACGGTGGACGCTGACGGGGAGCCGCTCGACCTCCGCGAGGCGATCCAGCTGCCGGACGACGTGGCGCGCGCCGCCGAGCGCTCACCGGCGCTGCGGCGCGCGCTCGAGGAGGCGCCGGTGACGTACCAGCTCTCGCGGCTCGACCGGGTCGACGGCCGTCCGGTCGAACGATCGATCCAGCGCCGGTTCCGGACGGTCGGGACGCGTGACTACACGCTGCGCGGCACGTTCGAGGGCGATCGGACGTCCACCGGCTCGGCGTGCGCCGACATCGGGCTGCGGATCGACGGGTCGCCGGTCGCCGTGCGCGACGGGGCGACGAGCGGCACCTTCGAGGGCTGCGCGCCGATCTCGCTCGATGGCGGTTGGCACGTGGTGCAGACCGACGAGCGCAGCGACGTCCGCCGCGTGTGGCTCTCCACCGACGGGGCGAACCTCGTCGAGCGTACCGGCGAGCGCGACCGCGCACAGATCGCGCACCTGGGCCGCGCCGACTTCGAGGTCGACGCGACCACGCACGGCCCGGCCGCGATCATCAGCGGCCAGTCGTCGGACGACGGCTGGAGCGCGACGATCGACGGAGCCGACGCCGGCGCGCAGGTGTCGCTGGACACCCAGGCCGCGTGGCACGTCGAGGGTGTCGGCGACCATCACCTCGAAGCGACGCAGGAGCCGCAGACCTCGTACGGGATCGCCCTGGTCGTCACCGGGCTCGGGCTCCTCCTCTCGCTGTTCCTCGTGATCCGAGGCCGGTTCCGATGAGGCGACCGGCGCTCCTGGCGATCGTGCTCGTCGCGATCGGGATCGTGATCGGCGGTGCCGTGGGCGGCGTCACCGCGCTGGTCGCGGTCGGGATCGGCCGCTGGCGCGGCGCTCGCGCGGTGGCTGCGGCCGCGCTCATGGCCCTGGTCGTGGCGGCCGTGCTCACGGTCGTCGAGGCGCCGGCAACGGGTGACGCACCGGACTACCTGTTCGACTTCGCCCTCGACCGTCCGCGGGCCGCAACGGCCAGCCTGATCGCCGGAGTCTTCGCGCTCGTCGCCGTCGTCCTGGCCGCGGTGCACGAACGTGCGCCGACATCCTCATCCGACCAGGGGGAAGGCCGAGACTGACATCCGGCATCCCGGTCGAGGTGGTTCCCGTCCGACCGGCGCCGTTGCTACGGTCGACGGATGGCCGCAGTCGGATGGTTCCGGGATCTCGTGTTCGACGCCGACGACATGGACGCGCTGGCGGAGTTCTGGTGTGCAGTGCTCGGTGTGGAGGTCGCCGAGCGCTACGACGACTTCCTCGCGCTCGCGATGGACAAGGGCGGGTGCTACTTCGGCATCCAGCCCACGAGTGCCGAGCGCGGCACCGACGTGGCCCCGCGCGGCGTGCGGATCCGTCCTGACGTCGAGGTCGAGGATCTCGACGTGGCGACGACGCGGATCGAGGAGCTCGGCGGCAGGCTCGTCACGGTGGTCCACGAGTCCGCCGGCGACACACACCACCTCATGAGCGACCCCGAGGGCAACGAGTTCTGCATCGTCAAGCCGCCGCCGTACCCCCTCGGGAGCGCGCCGGGAACATGAGCCTCGCCAAGCCTGCCCTCCGCTGGGACATCCCCGAAGCGAAGATCGAGGCCGTCGTCGGGGCGATCGTCGGCGCGCTGTCCGCGCACCCCGAGGGCCTCGACGAGCTCCAGTGGGAGATGCTCGAGGCGATCGTGGAGCACGTGTTCTGCGCGCCGATCGACGTGCGGGCGGTCGAGCCCGTCACCCCCGAGCAGCTCGCCGCCGCGATCCTGATGCCGTACCCGCGCGAGATCGTGGTGCACCTGATGGTCACCCTCGCGTTCGCCCGCCACCCCGAGTCGCCCGAGGTCGCGGTCGCGATCGAGCGCTACGCCGCGGCACTCGATGTCGACGAGCCGATGGTCCACGCGGCGCGCCACTACGCCGACAACCACGCCGCGCTCCTCTACTTCGACATCGAGCGCAACTCCGAGTTCACCGAGCAGACCGTCCACCGGATGCTGCACGGGCACTTCTGGCGCATCATCCGGAACAAGCTCGCGTACGAGGGCGTCGTCGCCGACCAGAAGATCGCCCGGCACTGGGAGTCGCTCGACGCCTGCCCCGACGGCACCTGGGGCCACGCGCTGGCCGGCTTCTACCACCAGCACAACTTCCCGTACCCGGGCGAGCGGCGCGGCATCGCCGAGGTCGGCGCGCGCCACGACTGGGTCCATGTCCTCACCGACTACGACCCGACACCCGAGGGCGAGATCGACGTCTTCGCGTTCATCGCCGCGTCGATGCCCGACCCGCGCGGCTTCGCGCAGTTCGTCATGACGCTCGGCCTGTTCCAGAACGGCACGATCCGTCACGTCGCCGGGCAGCGGATCCAGATCGCGCGCAACGACACGCTGGCCGATCCCGGCGCCGTCTCGCGTTGGGCCGACGCGCTCCGACGCGGCGCGTACTGCAACGTCGACGTGATGAACATCGACCACTTCGAGTACAAGAACCTGCCGCTCGAGGAGGTCCGGGAGCGCTTCGGCGTGCTCCCGAAGCAGTCGGACACGGCGACCCTCATCTGAGGCGAGCGGGCAACACCAGGGCACCGGCGCGCCCGATCGGCGTCGCCCCTGCTCAATCGATCTCGCCGGGAGGCGTCCCCCGATCGACGCGCCCGCGCGTCGCGAGCGCGAGGACGGCCGCGCACCCGCACACGAACGCGACGAACAGCATCGTGGGTCGCAGCCCCTCGACGAACTGCGCGTCGGTCGGGTCGTTGCCGGCGATGTGGCGGAACAGCGACCCGGTGAAGGCCAGACCCAGGAGCGCGCCGGCCTGCCGGATCCCGTTGATCAGTCCCGACGCCGCGCCGATCGCCGCCTCGGGCACGGAGTTGATCGCCCCGAGGTTCGAGCCGTCGAACGCGAACGCCTGCCCCGCGCCGGACAGGAGCAGGCCCACGATCGCGAGGGCGAGCCCGGCCTGCTCGCCGACCACGGCGAACACCAGGAACGACGCCGTGAGCACGGACATGCCGATCCCCATCACGAGATCGACGCCGATGCGCGGGCTGATGCGGCCCGCGATGGGTGACAGCACGACGAGCGACGCGGTGAGTGCGAGGAAGATCGCCCCGGTCTCCGCCGCCTCCAGCCCGTACACGTCCTGGAGGTAGAGCGCGATGAAGAACATCACCGCGGCGAACGCGACGTTCGCGATGAACGCCACGGTCGAGCTCACGACGAAGCCGATGTTGTTGAAGCGCCCGAGTGCGATCAGCGGGTTCTCCGTCGTCCGCTCCCGCACCGCGAGCCCGACGAGACCGATCGCACCGACGACGATCGCCGCGAGCGGTGGGGTCGCGGTCCACCCGTCGTTCGGAGCAAGGGAGAACGCGAGCACCACCCCGCCGAGCCCGAGCGTGAGGAGCACGGTCCCGACCCAGTCCAGGCCCTTGCCGTCGTCGTCACCGCGCGACTCGGGGACGCGACCCGCACCGACGATCACGAGGGTGACGAGGGCGAGCGGGACGGCAAGCGCGAAGAACCACCTCCACGACGCCACCGAGGTCAGCACACCGGCGAACAGTGGCCCGCTCGCGGACCCGATGGCGCCCACCGCGGTCCACAACCCGATCGCGCGGCCGCGCCCCGCATCCCATGGGAACGCCGCGCCGACGAGCGACAGCGTGGTCGCCATGAGGATCGCGGCACCGATGCCGGTGACCCCACGCGCGAGAGCGAGCCCGTCGGGAGAGCCGGCCACGATCGACACGACCGAGCCTGCCGTGAACACGACGAGGCCGCCCATGCACAGCCGTCGCCGTCCCCACAGATCGGCGGCACGCCCCGCGGGCACGAGGAAGACGGTCAGCGTCAGCAGGTAGGCGATGTTGATCCACTCGAGCCCGGCGGTGGTGGCCCCGAGGTCTTCGCCGATGTCGGGCAGCGCCACGTTGAGGCCTGCGAAGTCGAGCGCGAGCGCGAAGTTCGCACTCGCCATCGCGAGCAGCGTCCACCGCTGGTTGGACGTCCACCTCGGGACCGCGGCTCGCTCCACTGGCCCGCACGGTACTGGCGGGTCCACCGGGAGTGGCGCACCATGAGCCATGCTCGGTTGATGGACGAGCTCCGGGAGATGGACCTGGCCCCGCTCGACCTCACTCCGATCGAGATGGAGTGCATGCGCTGCCGGAGAGCGGCGCCGATGCGCTTCCGGGGCCTGTGTACTGCGTGTCGCGACGAGCTTCGCGCGCGATATCCCGGGGTCGGGCGCGAGATCGCGGTCGAGGCCTACGAGCCCAAGATGAACGTGACGCCGAACGCCGTCGCCCTGAAGGACGACTGAGCGGCGCGCGGGCGCGTCGAACCGGCGTCAGGATCGCGCGGAGGTGGAGCCCGAGCCTGGGGTCAGGCCCAGGCCGCTTCGCCCGCGGCCACACGCAGGCGCTCGCGCGCCTGGCGGGCGTGGGACGAGCAGAACGCCTTGCCGGAGATGCGCGGCAGCTCGCATGCGGGCATGGCGCAGTGCACCCGGGCGTTCTGGACCTTCTTCGAAGGCCGGGTGCGGGTGCTTGCCGCTGAGGTCGTCGCGCGGCGGGGAGTGCGGGGCTTGCTCATCGCGTGCTCGCTTCTTCGTCGTCGAGGGTCGGAGATCGGGAACGGGGCCGGTGAAGCGCTTCGGAGGTGGCGAGGACGCCGGTGTCGCTTCCGACGGGGGATGTCGTCGGCGATCGGCGGCCCCACGAGCGCCTTCACCCTGTTGATCCGGTGGATCCGGGATGGGCCCCGCTGAGGGTCGGTCAATGTACCACAAGGAGCTCGGCCCCGGTGGCATTCCCGGATGGCCGGATTCCTCCCCGATCCCGTGCCGCGGTGCCGATCACTGGGTCTTCCACGCCCGCTCGACATCGGCGGCGAGGTCCTCCACCGGTGTGCCCGCGACGTCGATGACGACCTCGTGCAGGTCCCCGGTGAACTCGTACGGCGACGCGTACGCGTCGACCACGGGAGTGCCGTCGTCGAAGCCGCAGCACAGGCCCTCCCCCGCCAGGGCGAAGCGGTACGGGGTCGTCCGCGGGATGTCGGCCACCCCGGCGACGACCCCGTCGACGACGAGCTCGGCCCGCATCGCGAGGCCCTCGCCCGGTGTGAGCTCGACGCCCGCGACGTGCGCTCCGGCGGCGAGGGCCGACTCCGATCCGATCGTCGTCGTCTCGATCCCCGCGAAGTTGAAGGCGTAGCGGACGCGTGCGTCCTGCACGAAGAGGCTGAAGCCGCCGAATCGGCCGCCCTGGGCCACGAGCACCCCTTCGGCGCCGCCGTCGGGGACGTCGAACGCCGCGGCGATGCTGTGCGGCGCCAGCTTGGTGTCGGGCGCGACCTCCTCGGAGAGCGCGGGTGTGCCCGGCGTCAGCGACACCCGGTCGCGCCGGCGCACCGCCCGGGGACGACCGGGCGCGAACACCCGCCGCGAGTGCAGCGGCAGCGCCCCGTACCGCCTGGCCTCGCGCCACCACAGGTCCTGGAGCTCGCGGAGCTTGTCGGGGTGCTCGTCGGCGAGATCGTGGCACTCCGACGCATCCTCGGCGACGTGGTACAGCTCCCAGCGGTCGTCGGCAAAGGGCGCATCGGGATCGTCGGAGTCCTCGTAGCGGGCGATGCCCATCGAGTGGAAGGTGACCGCCTTCCAGCCTTCGTGGTAGATCGCGCGACACGCGAACTGCTCGTAGTACTGCGTGTCACGGTGCTCGGGCGCAGCGCCGTCCACCAGCGACGCGCGGATGCTCGCCCCCGCGACCGGCTCCTGCCCGACGCCGCCGAGCTGCGCGGGCATCGCGACGCCGCAGACATCGAGGATCGTGGCGGCGACGTCGATGGCGTGCGTGTACTGCGCGCGCACCGCGCCCGGGTCGGGCACGTCCTTCCACCGCACGATCAGCGGGTCGCCGACCCCGCCCTCGTGCGTCTCACGCTTCCAGCGCTTGAACGGTGTGTTGCCCGCGTACGCCCAGCCCCACGGGTAGTGCCCGTAGGTCTTCGGGCCACCGAGATCGTCGAAGCGCGCCATCGTCGCGGCCGCGTCATGCTCGATGCCGTTGAAGATGAAGTTCTCGTTGAACGTGCCGTAGGGCCCGCCCTCCGCGCTCGCCCCGTTGTCGGAGACCGCGATCACCAGCGTGTTGTCGAGCTCGCCGCGGCGATCCAGGAACTCGAGCAGGCGACCGAGCTCGTGGTCGGTGTGCGACAGGAACCCGGCGAACACCTCCATCATGCGCGCGTACAGCCGGCGCTCGTCCTCCGGGAGCGTGTCCCAGTCCTGCACCCACGACGGGCGCGGGCTGAGCTCGGTCCCGGGCGCCAGGATGCCGAGCTCGAGCTGACGCTGGTGCGTGCGCTCGCGCCAGGCGTCCCAGCCGTCGTCGAAGCGCCCCCGGTAGCGGTCGATCCACTCCCGCGCGACCTGATGCGGCGAGTGGCAGGCCCCGAAGGCGAGATAGGTGAAGAACGGCTTGTCGGGGTCGGCCCCGCGCAGGTCGGCGATGTTGTCGATCGCGTGGTCGACCAGGTCCTCCGTCAGGTGATAGCCCGGTGGCGGGTCGAAGCGGATGCTGTGGTTGTCGACCACGAGGTCGGGAGCCCACTGGTTCGTCTCCGCGCCGATGAACCCGTAGTAGCGCTCGAACCCCTGTCCGAGCGGCCAACGGTCACGCGGGGCCGCCGCGTGCAGCTCGTCGGACGGCGCCAGGTGCCACTTGCCCACGGCGAACGTCGACCATCCCGCGCGCCGCAGCACCTCGGGCACGAAGCCGCACGACTTGGGGATGCGCGCGTTGAACCCGGGGAAGCCCATCGCGAGGTCGGCGATCCCGCCCATCGCGCACGTGTGATGGTTCCGGCCCGTGAGCAGGCACGCGCGCGTCGGTGAGCACATGGCGGTGGTGTGGAAGCTCCGGTAGCGGAGTCCGCGCGCGGCGAGGCTGTCGAGGTTGGGCGTCTCGATGTCGGAGCCGAAGCATCCGAGCTGCGCGAACCCGACGTCGTCGAGCACGACGAGCAGCACGTTGGGTGCTCCGTCGGGCGGGCGTGGCGCGACCGGCCAGGCCGGAACGGAGTCGTCGAGCGTCGCGCCGACCTGCCCGGGGAACTCGGCGCCGTCGGGATACGCGCGCGCCGCCCGCTCCGTCACGCCCTCACGCTCGCCCCACCACTCATGCGAGCACGTCCTTGCGGTGGAACCACCACCATCCGATCCCGAGGAACGCGAGCGTCCAGGGGACCGCGAGCAAGAGCCCCGAGTACATGTCGTCGGGGATCCGGTTCGACCAGAACAGCCCCTCCCAGGCGTCGAGGTACCGGAGGGGCAGGTAGTCGCGCAGCACTCCGAGTGACTCGATCTCCACGAGGATCTGCGACGTGATCCCGAGCCCCGCGGCCGCGCCCGCGGCACCCGCCGGTGAGTCCGTCATCGTCGACACCATGAAGCCGAACGCCACGACCGACGCGAGGGTCCACGCCACGTACGCCGTCGCCATCCCGATGTGGCCGATGAGGTTCCCGACCGACTGGTCGACGAAGAAGATCATCTGGAGGCTCAAGGGCTCGAACCCGAAGGCGATGCCGCCGGCGAGCGTGGCCGTGGCGGTGAGGAGCACCGTGGCGCCGACCGCGAGCAGCACCGTGATCGCCAGCTTCGACGCGAGCAGGCGACCCCGGCTGAGTGGCCGCAGGAGCAGGTACCGGAGGTTGCCCGTGTTCGCCTCGCCCGCGATCGCGTCGCCGGCGAAGAGCGCGACCACGATGACCAGCACCAGCCGGCTCATGATCCGGAGCATCGCCGCCGGGAACAGGAGCCCGGTCTGGGTCGCGGTCGTGAAGAAGCGATCGCCGTCGCCGGGGTCGGGCGGGTTCAGCCAGAGCAAGAACGCGACGAGGATCGGGATGAACATCACGAAGCCGAGCGCGACGTACGTGCGCGGCCGCCGGATCGTCTTCGCCCACTCGGCGCGGAACGCCGCGATCATCGTGCGTGCTCCTCGCCCACGAGCCCGAGGAACGTGTCCTCGAGCTGGCGGCGCGCCTGCACCGTCTGCACCCCGATGCCTGCGTGCACCAGCGCGGCGACCAGCTCGGCGCGCGGCAAGCCGTCGAGCTCGACCGTCAGCCCGCCGCCCTCGTGCTGCACCGACTGCACACCGGGAACCGACGCGAGGACTCGTTGGGCCGCGTCGCGATCGTCGACCTCGAGGTAGACGGACCCCGCGTTCGCGCCCATGAGCTCGGCGGTCGCACCGGCCGCGACCAGCCGCCCGCGATCCATGACCACGAGGTGGGTGCAGGTCTGCTCGACCTCCGAGAGGAGATGACTCGAGAGCAGGATGGTCACGCCCGCCTCGGAGAGCCGGCCGACGAGCCGGCGCACCTCGCGGATCTCCTGTGGGTCGAGCCCCGTCGTCGGCTCGTCGAGGATCAGGGCCTCGGGCCGGCCGAGCAGCGCGCGGGCGATCCCGAGGCGCTGCTTCATGCCGTGCGAGTACGTCTTCACCTTCCGGTGCACCGCGTCACCGAGTCCGGCGACGGCCAACGCGTCGTCGACGGCGGCGTCGGACCAGGCCTGCCCACCGGCCTCCCACCACAGCCGGAGGTTCGTCGTGCCCCGGAGGTGGGGGACGAACGCGGCGCCTTCGATGAGCGTGCCGACCCGTGCGAGCGCAGGGAGGCCCTGACGCACACGGTCGCCGAGCAACGTGGCATCCCCGCTCGTCGGGTGGATGAGACCCACGAGCATGCGCAGCGTGGTGGTCTTGCCCGCCCCGTTCGGGCCGAGCATGCCGCAGACGTTGCCCCGCTCGACCACGAAGCTGAGGTCGTCGACGGCGAGCACCGAGGCGCTGAAGCGCTTCGAGAGCCCGCGTACCTCGATGACCGGATCGCCCGGGGGGTGGGTGTCCGTCACTGGCATGCCCGTCGACACTAACGGGCCGCCACCGGGGCCCCACCCGCGCGGCTCGTACGATGCGGCGATGGCGTCCGACCCGGCCGAGCCCGGCGACCGCGCCGAGGATGCCCGAGCCGTCCTCGCGCTCGCTCCACGACCGCCCGTCGACATCGGTCGGTTCACCTCCGAGCCCCTGTTCGGCCAGCCCGGCATCTACCCCGACGGGCCGCCGATGGCGCCGGCCGCGGACCCGCCGATGCGCGACGACGCCGTCGTCGCCGGGCTGGCGCGCCTGCTGGCCGCCCTCGACGTCCGGGTCGAGGTCGCGATCGACGATCCCCGCCTCACCGCGCGGGCGCCCGACCTCGCGGTGCGCGCCGCGCTCGTGCTCCTCGGGGCGACGGTGGCACGCGCCGCGCTCGACGCGTTCCTCGCCGGCGACACCGCCACCGAGCACATCGCGTACGGCGCACCCGCGTCGCCGGGCCGCATCATCGGCCACCCCGATGGTGCAGCACCGGCGAGCGGCGAGCGCGTCGTCAACGAGCGGTACGGAGCCGAGCACTTCGCGCTCGTCGCGCCGAGCCTCGCCCACGACCTGCTGCACGACGCCGTGGGCGCCGGCCAGCACGAGGAGGCGTTCCTGCACGCCGTGCTCGCGATGGTGCACCTGCAGCTGCTCGCCGCGGCACCCGATCTCGCCGACCTCCGCACCGAGCTCGCGCGCCGTCAGCACTCACTCGCGATCACGCTGTTCAACTCGCGCCGGCCCGAGGACGATCGGATCCGCCTCATCGCGCCCGACGGCCCGGGCACGATCCCCGGTGGTGCTCCGGCGCTCCAGTCGCCCGACTTCTGGAGCATCCCGTTCGTCGGAGGCCCTCCGGTCGCGAACCCGGCACCACCGGCGCTCTCCGAGGTGCTCGTCGCACTCGCGGCACCGGAACCGGTGCGCGACGTCCCGACGACCTTCGACGACGCGCTCGCGCACTGGTTCGACGAGCACCACGGCCGCGGGTGGCTGTCGGTGCGGGCGCAGCTCCGCGCCGGGACCGCCCTCGGGCTCCTCGACCCCGACGCCGGGCTCCGCACGTGGGCGGGCCTCGCCGACCGGTCGTGAGCCCTGCTGGGCTCGGTGCCGGCTGACCCCGAGACTTCGCCCGTTCGTGATCTGCGTGCCACATGCCGCTCACTGAGGCGCAAGGGGCTGATGGTGCAATTGTGCCGTGGACGCCACGGCGCGTCCCTTGCCCGCACCGACGGGGCCACGTCTCCGGATCTCCCGCTCTCTCGCCGGGCCCCCCGCCGGACACCTCGCCTCCATCCGCCGCTGGGGTGGGCAGCTCATGCGTCACCTGGCCGCGCGGGAGCACCGTCGGCTCACGCTCCCGCTCGCGGCGATCAGCATCGTGTCGACCCTTGCCACCGCGGCGTCGCCGTGGCTGGCGCGCTGGCCGCTGGTGCTCGCGATGCTGAGCCCGCGCGTGCCGTTCCTCGCCCTCGCAGCAGTCGGGACGCCGCTGCCCGTGTTCCTCGTGCTCGGCACCGCCCGGCTCTGCATCGCCGACCCGTTCCACTACCTCCTCGGGCGACGCCTCGCGAAGGCGGGCCTCGCCCGGGTACGTGCCCCGGGCCGCCTCGCGCGGCACATCGAGCGGTGCAGCACTCCGGGCTCGTTCCTCGCGATCGTGCTGCGCCCGATCGGTCGCCACCTCTTCGCGGCGGGAATGACGCGCGCCCGACCCGTCCCCCTCGCGCTCGCCGACATCGCCAGCACCATCGCGTTCCTCGTCGCGCTCTACGCGGGCGCCGGCATCGTCTGACGGCGCCGGCACGCGGGCTTCGACGAGGCGAGACGCTCAGCGCTCCCAGTGCCAGGCTTCCGGGTTCCGGCCGTCGGGCTCGGCCCAGTCCGGATGGACGAAGCCGTGCTCGCTCGCGTGCGCGACGAGCCAGGAGTACCCCGCGGCGTCGAACGTCAGCTCGCCCTGCTCATCGCGAAGGTCGACCGCGCGTCCGAGGCCGTGACGGCTCGTCCCCGGCGACGCCGCGGTGTCGCACGACCCCTTGGCGCAGAAGTAGTCGCGCGCGACGACCTGCTCGTCGTAGGACCGGTAGCAGCCGCTCACCGCGATCGGATCGTGGCTGAAGTAGCCCTCGGGCGCGAGCGCGACACCGTCGGCGTTCGCGGCGACGAGCATCCGGCGCAACGGGTCGGCGATCTCGGCGTCGACCCAGCAGTCGACGCGGACGGCCGCGAGACGGCTGATCGGGAGCCTGCCGTTCCCACCGGGGCCGTCGGCCGGCCGGATCGGCGCGCAGGCCGCCGTTGCGAGCACCGCCAGCGCGACCCCGATCGCAACGGCCACTCCCCGGACGGCCATGGCGCGGACGGTACCCCGCGCGGCCCGGGCGCGGCACGACGCTGGCCAACCCCTCGGGTACGCTCCCGGCTGCACGCTGCTGGGACGACCGTCGCAGCGCCGGGAATGGGGAATCGGATGGCTGACCTCGACCACGCTGGGTCAGACGAGCACCGGCACGAGCCCGAGGTCGCAGCTGACGGGGACCGTCGGGTGACGGATCGTGTCATCACTCGCCGTCATGCCCTCGCCCTCGGCGGGGCCGGAGTCGCGACCGGACTGCTCCTCCTCAGAGGAGGTTGGACCGACGACCAGAGCGGCGCCAGCGTCCTCGGGCAGTCCGGCACCACGACCACCACCACGTTGCCGGCGCCGGTGGATCCGCCCGTCGGCGCGCCCCTGCAGAACCCGCCCGAGATCGTGAGCGTCGACGGCGTCCTCACCGCGCTCCTGACCGCCGCGACGACGTCGGCCGTGATCAACGGGAAGACCGTGAGCGGTCTGATGACGTACAACGGCGTGTGGCCGTCGCCGACGATGCGCATCCGCCCCGGCGACACGTTCAAGATCGCGCTCGCGAACCAGATCGACAAGCCGACGAACCTGCACTGGCACGGCTTCCACGTCTCGCCGAAGGACAACAGCGACAACGTATTCCTCTCCATCAACCCGGGAGAGACCTTCGACTACGAGGTCGAGGTCCCCGAAGACCACCAGAGCGGCCTGTTCTGGTACCACCCGCACCTGCACGGCCAGACCGACGACCAGGTCTACGGCGGTCTCGCCGGCGCGATCGTCATCGACGGCGACCACGCCGAGGTACCCGGGATCGCCGGGTCCACCGAGCACCTCATGATGCTCAAGGACATCACGGTCGACGCCGCGACCGAGACGCAGTTCGTCGCCCCGGGCGACACGACGCCGGCGACCCAGCTCTTCACCGTCAATGGCCAGGTGAACCCGTCGATCGAGGCCCGCCCCGGTGAGCGGCGGCTGTTCCGCATCGGCAACCTGAGCAACCAGGCGTTCTTCCCCCTGTCGGTGGAGGGTCACAAGATCGACATCGTCGCCATCGACGGCACGACCCTTCCCGAGGTCTGGACCACCGACAAGTTCCTGATGGTCCCCGGTGGTCGCGTGGAGTTCGTCGTGACATTCGGCGACGAGGGCGCCTACAAGGTCAAGACCGCGGGCTACGAGCTCGACTTCCCCGGTGGCAACTACCCCGAGGCGACGCTCGCAACCGTCCAGGTGCAGGGCGAGCCCGTCACCGACACGCCGCCGCTCCCGAAGCAGCTCGTCCCGCTCTCCGACATCCCGCTCGAGGACCTGCGCGGCGTCAAGATCGACCGGAAGCGCAAGCTCGTCTTCTCGACGAAGCCGCAACCCGACGGCCCACCCGACTTCGAGATCGATGGAACGGTCTTCGACCACGATCGCGTTGACCAGAAGGTCGAGCTGGACGCGGCCGAGGAGTGGCTGCTCGTCAACGCCGACGACTCACCCCACCCGTTCCACATCCATCAGAACGACTTCCAGGTGATCAAGATCAACGGCAAGAAGGTCAAGTCGCCGTTGCACTGGAACGACACGATCTCCATCCCCGCGAGCGGGAACGTGACGATCCGCCAGCGCTACAAGGACTTCACCGGCGAGTGGGTGTACCACTGCCACATCCTCTTCCACGAGGACCACGGCATGATGGGCACCGTCAGCTGCACCGAGTAGCCCGTCGCGCGGGGCGGTGGCCGGAACGAGAGCGATGCGCAGCGTCGAGCTCGAGCTCGACACGTCGACCCGGACGATCACCGACGTCACCCCCGAGATCCGCGCGTTCTGCCGCGATCAGGGCGACGGGCTGCTCAACGTCTTCGTCCCGCACGCGACGGCCGGCCTCGCGATCATGGAGCTCGGTGCGGCATCCGACGCCGACCTCGAGGCCCTCCTGGAGCAGCTGCTCCCCCACGACGACCGCTACCGTCACGCCCACGGCTCTCGCGGTCACGGCGCCGATCACCTGCTGCCCGCGCTCCTGAGCCCGTCGCTGGTCCTCCCGGTCATGGGCGGCGAGCCCGCGCTGGGCGTCTGGCAGAGCGTCGCGTTCGTCGACACGAACCGCGACAACCCGACGCGTCACGTCAGGCTGACCTTCCTGGCGAGCACGTAGCCCCGCCACTCGGACGGTCGGACGGTCGGGCGGCCGGCGAGGCACCCGGCCCGGGACCTACGGGACGAGGACGACCCGACCGAACGCTCGTCGGCTCTCGAGGTAGGCGTGCGCATCTGCCGCCTCGGCGAGCGGGAACGCACGGTCGACGACGACCCGGAGCCGACCGGCGGCGACGTCGCCGAGGTGGCGGGCGACCATCGAGCGCACGCGATCGGTGGTGATCTCGGCCCCGAAGAACACGCCGGTGAGGGTCTGGTTGCCCTGCATGAGCATCGACGCGTCGAACGGCTGCGGGTCGCGCCCGGCCTGACCGACGAGAGTGCACCGGCCTCGGTACGCGAGCGCGCGCACACTGCCGGTGAGGGTGGAGCCGACCGAGTCGACGACCAGGTGCACGCCCTGTCCTCCGGTCAGCGCACGAGCCGCGTCGGCGAAGTCGACGTCCTGGTAGTTGATCCCGTGATCGAGGCCGAGATCGCGGAGACGCTCGAGCTTCTCGTCGCTCGACGCGGTCGCGAGCACGGTGGCGCCGGCGCGCTTCGCGAGCTGGATCGCCGCGAGGCCGACACCGCTCGCGCCCGCCTGCACCAGCACCGTCTCCCCCGCGGTCAGGTGCCCGAACTCGAAGAGGCAGTCGTCGGCCGTGCCGAACGCGATCGGCACGCAGGCGGCCTGCACGATGTCGAGGCCCTCGGGAACGATCCAGCTGACGATCGCGGGGACGGCGCGCCGCTCGGCGTGCGAGCCGTCGAGGAACGAGCACACGACCCGCTGCCCGACCTCACGGTCCGTCACGTCGGCACCCACCTCCGACACGGTTCCCGCGCACTGGTACCCGACGATGTGCGGCCGACCCGACATCTCACCGCCACCGCGGTTCAACGTGTCGCCACCCTCGATGCTCACCGCCTCGACATCGACGACGATGTCACCCGGTCCGCACGCGGGATCCGGCACGTCCTCGTAGCGGAGCACGTCGGGGGGGCCCGTCTCGTAGTACACGGCAGCCTTCATCGCGACGACGCTATCCACCACGTGGAGGCAGCGGGAACGCACCAAGGCGGCTCCACCCGATCGACAGCACCCAGATCGAGTTGCCGGGCGAAGAGCGGTCCGAGTGGAATGCACGCACATGCGGCTGCCCGACGGAGTGGACCACGCCCACGTCCGTGAGCGACTGCGACGGCTGCGTCGTCCGCGGGTGACGATCACCGATCCACCGGAAGGAGTCGTGTTCGACCACGACGTCGCCGTGCGCGTGCGCGACGGCACCGTCCTGCGGGTCAACGTCTTCCGACCGCAGGCCGACGGTCCGCACCCGGTGATCATGAGCGCGCACCCGTACGGCAAGGACGAGCTGCCGAAGCTCTCCGGCGCCGGCGACGCCACGCGGTACCGCATCCCGTTCCAGCTCCGGCTGCTGTCCCAGTCGACGCCGCTCTCCTTCTCGGCGTGGACGAGCTGGGAGGCGCCCGATCCGGCGTCCTGGGTGCCGCGCGGGTACGTCGTGGTCAACTGCGACCTGCGGGGCTGGGGTCACTCCGACGGCGTGGGCCGGATCCTCTCGCACCAGGAGGCGCTCGACTCCTACGACCTGGTCGAGTGGGCCGCGGCACAACCGTGGTCCACCGGGCGCATCGGGCTCCTGGGCGTGTCGTACCTCGCCATCTCGCAGTGGGCCGCGGCATCCGAGCGTCCGCCGCACCTCTCGGCGATCTGCCCCTGGGAGGGATTCACCGATGCCTACCGCGACTTCATGCGCCCCGGCGGCATCCTCGAGAACGGGTTTCTCCGGCTGTGGAGCACGGTGCTGCAGCGGCAGCGGCGCAGCCCGATCCATCTCCTGCGCGACGCGAAGCGCCACCCGTTCTTCGACGACTGGTGGGCCGCGTGCAACCGCGACATCGAGAGCATCGACGTGGCCGCCCTCGTGTGCGCGAGCTTCTCCGACCACAACCTCCACAGCCGGGGTTCCTTCGAGGGCTTCCGTCGCATCGCCTCGCCGCAGAAGTGGCTGTACACGCACCGCGGCGGCAAGTGGGCGACCTTCTACTCGGCCGAGGCCCACGAGCTCCAGGCCAAGTTCTTCGATCACTTCCTGCGCGACGACGACAACGGCATGCTCGCCGAGCCGCGCGTCCGCGTGGAGGTTCGCGAGGACGCGTCGACCGTCACCGCCGTGCGCGGCGAGGCGGAGTGGCCGCCGTCGGGCACGCGCTGGGAGCCGGAGTTCCTCGGACCCGACGGCCAGCTGAGCCCGGTCGCGCCGGCAACGGCGGGATCGGTGGCGTTCGACCATCGTCGCGGGCGGGCACGCTTCCGACTCCGCGTCACGGAGGACACCGAGCTCGTGGGGCCGATGTCGGTGCGCCTGCACCTCGAGGTACAGGACGCGGACGACGTCAACGTGTTCGCCGGCATCCGCAAGGTACGCGATGGCAAGATCGTCGGGTTCGAGGGCTCGTACGGGTTCGACCGTGCCCTGGTGACCTTCGGGATGGCGAAGGCGTCACACCGAGCCGTGGATCCGGAGCGCTCGCTGGCGTGGTCGCCGTTCCATCCGGACACCGAGCGCCAGGCGCTGCGTCCGGGCGAGATCGTTGCCCTCGACATCGAGCTGGCGCCGCAAGCGACCTTGTTCCGAGCGGACGAAGAGCTGCTGCTCGACGTGCAGGGCCGGTGGTTCTTCCCCACCAACCCGATCGTCGGGCAGTTCCCGGCGCGCTACGAGCGCAGCCGGCGCGGCACCTGCGTGCTCCACTTCGGAGCGGGCTACGACGCCGCGCTCCACCTGCCGCGCCGGCCCTGACCAGGACCGGCGGGTGTCCGGTGACGCCGGGCGATCACTCTCGAGCTCACGAACGACGACGACGTGACCCTGTCTGCGCGCGGTCAGCGCAGAGCTCGCCTCGGCTTCACTTGCATCTCACGACGCCGGTCAGCGTCGCTGAGAGTTCCGTCTCAGGGGCGATGATCGGATACGCGTTG
>JBBDWT010000120.1:0-3546 GCA_040902705.1 Acidimicrobiia bacterium
CCGACGAGGAAGACGAACTCGCCCTTCTGCACGTCGACGCTCACGTCGCGCAGCGCGGCGACGTTGCCCTTGTAGACCTTGGAGACGTTCTCGAAGCGCAGCATGAATCGGCCGGGAGAGGGGGGCTCGGCGGATCGAGGGTACCAGCCGCCCCCTGGGACTTCGTGGCACGCCTTCGAGGACGGCCTGAGGACGGACCGGTGCCCATCCGGATCGAGGCCGCCTGCGTCATCCAGCTCGGTTCGCCCTTCGCCATTGCAGGAACGCTTCGATGAAGGCGTCGAGATCGCCATCGAGCACGGCTTCGACGTTCCCCGACTCGTAGCGTGTGCGCTCGTCCTTGACGAGCCGGTACGGCGCGAGCGTGTACGTGCGGATCTGGCTGCCGAAGGCCACGTCGCGCTTGTCGCCGGAGAGCTCCTCGAGCTCGGCCGCGCGCTCTTGCCGCTGCAGTTCGGCGAGGCGGGCCGCGAGGATCTGCATCGCGCGTGCCTTGTTCTGGGTCTGGGAGCGCTCGTTCTGGCACGACACCACGACGCCGGTCGGCAGGTGCGTGATGCGTACCGCCGAGTCGGTCACGTTGACGTGCTGCCCACCTGCGCCCGACGACCGGTACGTGTCGATGCGGAGGTCGGTGGGGTCGATCTCGGGTGCCTCGGTCTCGGCGAGCGCAGGCACGCAGTCGAGGGACGCGAACGCCGTCTGGCGGCGTGCGTTCGCGTCGAACGGCGAGATGCGGATCAGACGGTGCACGCCACGCTCGCCGTTGAGCAGCCCGAACGCGTACCGACCCTTGACCGTGAACGTGGCCGAACTGATGCCTGCCTCCGTACCGGGCTGCACCTCGTCGAGCTCGACGTCGAACCCGCGCCGTTCCGCCCACCGCGTGTACATCCGCAGCAGCATCTCGGCCCAGTCCTGCGCATCCGTGCCGCCGGCACCGGAGTTGACCACGCAGATGGCGTCGCGCTCGTCGTGCTCGCCGGTGAACAGCGCACGCAGCTCCAGGCCGTCGAGCTCTGCCTCGAGCTCGTTCGCGCCCGCCTCGATCTCGGCTTCCTGGGAGTCGTCGTGCTCTTCGCGTGCGAGCTCGTGCAGCGTGGTGACGTCGGAGAGCCGGCGATCGAGCTCGTCGACGAGCTCCACGTCTTCGCGCGCGCGCGCGAACTCCGTCGTGAGCTGGCGTGCGCGGTCGGGGTCGTCCCAAAGGTCGGGCTCGGCAACCTTCACCTCGAGCTCGGCGGCCTTGGCGCGAGCATCGTCGACCCGGAGGTACCGATGGGCGTCGTTGACGCGCCGAGCCAACGCGGCGAGGTCGTCGGAGAAGTCGCGCATGGACGACAGTCGCTTCAGCGACCGTGGCAGAGCTTGTACTTCTTGCCGCTGCCGCAGGAGCAGGGCTCGTTGCGGCCCGGCGTCTTCTCCACCGAGACGGGCTCGTTGGCGGCCTCGGTCGCGCCCAGCATCTGCGGCGCGTCGTCGCCCATGAGCTGTTCGGGCGGTGGCTGCATCGCCGCCGCGTCACGGAGCGCCGCGGATCCCTCCACCGGGTCGTCGGCTGCCGAGTAGCTGAGGTTGCGAGGCGCTTGCTGCTCCTCCTGCGTCACGACCTCGAGGTGGCTCACGTAGCGAACGAAGTCGTCGTCGATCAAGGCCATCATCGCCTCGAACATGTCGTAGCCCTCGCGCTGCCACTCCGCGAGCGGGTCCTTCTGGCCCATCGCGCGGAGGTTGATGCCCTCGCGCAGGTAGTCCATCTCGTAGAGGTGCTCGCGCCAGTGCTGATCGATCACCGACAGCATCACGCGGCGCTCGATCTCGCGCAGCGTCTCCGCGCCGACGGACGCTTCCTTCGCCGCGTACCGATCGAGCGCGTCGGACACCACGAGCTCGCGCAGCTGCTCGACGTGCTGCGCCTTCGAGAGACCGTCGGTCGTCAGCTCGGTCGGGAGCGCGAGCTGGAGGTTCCGGTGGAACTCCCCGAGGTCCCAGTCTTCGGGGAACTCCCCCGGGCAGAACATGGCGACGAGGCGCTCGACCGAGTCCTCGATCGCTTCGAGCGTCACCTCGCGCAGGTCTTCGCCGTCGAGGATCTGCTGGCGGCGCCGATAGATCACCTTGCGCTGCTCGTTCATCACCTCGTCGTACTTGAGGACGTCCTTGCGGATCTCGAAGTTGCGGTCCTCGACCGTGCGCTGGGCGCGCTCGATGGCCTTCGTGACCATCTTCGCCTCGAGCGGCATGTCGTCGGGGAACGCGCGGTCCATCACCCAGCTCATGGCGCCCGACGCGAACAGCCGCATGAGGTCGTCCTCAAGCGACAGGTAGAAGCGGCTCTCTCCCGGGTCGCCCTGCCGTCCGGCGCGCCCGCGCAGCTGGTTGTCGATGCGGCGGCTCTCGTGGCGCTCGGTGCCGAGCACGTACAGGCCACCGAGCCCGCGGACGCGGTCGCCCTCCTCGGTGCACGCCTCGCGGCACTTCTCGATCAGCTCGTCGTAGCGGGCCGGGTCGGCCTCGGGCTCGACCCCCTCCGCGAGCATCTCGTTGCGCGCCAGCCCCTCCGGGTTGCCCCCGAGGAGGATGTCGACCCCGCGACCGGCCATGTTGGTGGCGACGGTCACCCCGTGGAGCTGGCCGGCTTGAGTGACGATGTGCGCCTCACGCTCATGCTGCTTCGCGTTGAGCACCGCGTGCGGGATCCCCCGCTGCTCGAGGAGCCGACCCAGGTGCTCCGACTTCTCGACCGAGATCGTGCCCACGAGCACGGGCTGGCCCTCCGCGTACCGCTCCTGGATGTCGTCGGCGACCGCTTCGAACTTCGCCGCTTCGGTCTTGTAGATCAGGTCGGGCTCGTCGGCGCGCACCATGGGTCGGTTGGTGGGGATCGACACGACCTCGAGGCCGTACGTGTGCGCGAACTCGCCGGCTTCCGTCGCCGCGGTGCCGGTCATGCCGGAGAGCTTCTCGTACATGCGGAAGTAGTTCTGCAGCGTCACCGTCGCCAGCGTCTGGTTCTCGGCCTTGACGTTGACGCCCTCCTTGGCCTCGACGGCCTGGTGGAGACCTTCGCTCCAGCGGCGCCCTTCGAGGATGCGTCCCGTGAACTCGTCGACGATCTTCACCTCGCCGTCGGCGACCACGTAGTCGACGTCGCTCTTGAAGAGCTCCTTCGCGCGCAGTGCGGCCTGGAGCTGGTGCACGAAGTTCTGGTTCACGTGCTCGTAGAGGTTGGTGATCGAGAGCGCCTCTTCGACTCGCCCGATGCCTTCCTCGGTCGGGACGACGGTCTTCTTCGCCTCGTCGACCTCGTAGTCGCGATCGCGCTGGAGCCCCTTCACGACGTGCGCGAACTGGTAGTAGAGCTGCTGCGCGTCGTCGGCACGCCCGGAGATGATGAGTGGCGTCCGAGCCTCGTCGACGAGGATCGAGTCGACCTCGTCGACGATCGCGAAGTAGTGACCGCGCTGGGCCTGCTCCTCGCGGCTCTGCGACATGTTGTCGCGCAGGTAGTCGAAGCCGAACTCGTTGTTGGTGCCGTACGTGATG
>JBBDWT010000121.1:0-3542 GCA_040902705.1 Acidimicrobiia bacterium
GCGATGCGGTCCAACGTGAACATCGAGTCCACCTTGCCAGTCGGGTGTGACACTCACCCTGTCACCAGGGTGTGACACTCATCGTCTCGGTCGGGTGTGACGGTCACCTTGTCATCGTGGTGTGACACTCACATCGCCGAACCGACCGCGCGCGAACCATTTCGAAGTCGCGAGAAATCCGATCTTGACCCCGAAATCTCCGCGGGCCGCCCGCGGCGGCGAACATCGAACTCAGACGCGCGGATATGTAGTGCGTGGGTCCAAGGTTCGACGCTCGCCTGCAGCGCCCGACCGCCTCACGACGGTGGGCGAGGTCGCCGGACTACGACGCGCCGTACACCGGGTCGGGGTCGCGCAGCTCGGCGAGCAGGTCGCCGACCACCGGACCGAGCTCGGCGGGCTCCCAGCGGCCGCCCTTGTCGCGCGACGGGCCGTGGTGCCATCCGTCGGCGACGCCGACCTTGCCGCCCTCGATCTCGAAGACGCGTCCGGTGACGTCCTTCGACTCGGGGCTGCCGAGCCACACGACGAGCGGTGAGACGTTGGCCGGGTCCATGGCGTCGAACCCGTCCTCGGGCTTCGCCATCATCTCGGTGAAGACCCCCTCGGTCATGCGGGTGCGCGCCGACGGTGCGATCGCGTTGGCCGTCACGCCGTAGCGCCCGAGCTCGGCGGCCTGGATCAGCGTGAGCGTCGCGATTCCGGCCTTCGCGGCCGAGTACGCCGCCTGACCGACGCTCCCGAGCAGCCCGGCGCCACTGCTCGTGTTCACGATGCGCGCGTCGACGGCCTCGCCTGCCTTGGCCCGGTCGCGCCAGTAGGCCGCGGCGTGGCGGCTCGGCGCGAAGTGCCCCTTGAGGTGCACGCGGATGACCGCGTCCCATTCGTCCTCGTCGACGTTGGCGAACATCCGGTCGCGGACGAAGCCGGCGTTGTTCACGACGACGTGCAGGTCAGCGAACGCGTCGATGGCCGTGCGCACGAGGCGCTCGGCGCCGTTCCAATCGGCGATGTCGTCGCCGTTCGCGACCGCTGCCCCGCCCATCGCCTCGATCTCCGCCACGACGTCTTCCGCGGGACCGCTGCGGGCGCTGCTCCCGTCGAGCTCGACACCGAGATCGTTCACGACGACCTTCGCGCCCTCCGCCGCGAACGCCAGCGCGTGCGCACGACCGAGGCCGCGCGCCGCTCCCGTCACGATGACCACACGCCCATCGCAGATCCCCATCGGCCGGGTACCGTACCCGCGTGAAGTACGGGATCACGATGTTCGCGACCGACATCTCGATGTCGGTGCCCGACCTGGCACGCGCGGCCGAGGAGCGCGAGCTGCACTCGTTGTATATCCCGGAGCACACGCACATCCCCACGAGCCGTCGCACCCCACCGCCGACCGGTGATGCCGAGCTCCCCGAGGAGTACCGCCGCACCGTCGACCCGTTCGTCGCCCTCGCGGGCGCGGCCACTCTCACCGAGCGCATCCGGCTCGGCACGGGGATCTGCGTCGTCGCGCAACGCGAGCCGATCGTGACCGCGAAGGCCGTGGCGACGCTCGACCAGCTCTCGGGCGGCCGCTTCGAGTTCGGGATCGGGTTCGGGTGGAACCACGACGAGATGGAGAACCACGGCGTCGACGTGCCGAGTCGGCGCGACCTGGTGCGGGAGCACATGCTCACGATGCGGGCGCTGTGGAGCGACGACGTCGCCTCGTTCCACGGCGCGCACGTGCAGCTCGAGCCTTCGTGGTCGTGGCCGAAGCCGGCTCAGGCCGGCGGCCCGCCGGTCCTGATCGGCGGCGCGCCGGGCCCCAAGCTGTTCGCGGCGATCGCCGAGTACGGCGACGGGTGGATCCCGATCGGTGGCGCCGGGATCCGCGCCGCGCTCCCCGAGCTCCGACGCGCGTACGAGGCGATCGGACGTGACCCCGCTCCACTCCGGATCGTCCCGTTCGGCACGATCCCCGATGCCGGCAAGCTCGAGTACTACGAGTCGCTCGGGATCGACGAGGTCGTGCTGCGGGTTCCGACCGGCGACGCGGGTACGGTCATCCCCGTCCTCGACCGCTACGCCGGTCTCGCCGCCAGCTGACGGTCGGCGCGAAGGAGCGACCGTTCGCTCTCGGGCGACTGCCACAGGGATAGGTTGCACCCATGGGCTCATCGGGGATGAAGCGGTCGCGCAAGGGCGGGAAGCGCCAGCACATCGAGAAGGTCGGTCAGCACCACGACAACTCGGAGGAAGCTGCGCGCCACGAGCAGCAGCTGGAGCGCTCGGCGATCGCCGACACGATGGGCCTCGGGAACGCCCCGGGATGGCTCAAGGTGGGTTGCCTGCTGATCGGTGCGCTGATCCTCATCGGTGCCGTCGTCGCCCTCATCGCCCTCGACTGACCCGTTCTCGGCACGCCGAGTGACGACGGTCGTCGTCGAGCGTGCCGGGAAGCCGACTCAGCCGAGGCGCTCGATGATGGTGACGTTGGCCTGGCCGCCGCCCTCGCACATCGTTTGCAAGCCGTAGCGGCCGCCGGTGCGCTCGAGCTCGTTCAGCATGGTGGTCATGAGACGGGTGCCGGTCGCGCCGAGCGGGTGCCCGAGGGCGATCGCGCCGCCGTTCACGTTGACCTTGTCCAGGTCGGCGCCCGTCTCCTTCTGCCACGCGAGCACGACCGACGCGAACGCCTCGTTGATCTCGACGAGGTCGATGTCGTCGATCGTCATGCCCGTCTTGTCGAGCGCGTACGCCGTCGCCGGGATCGGCGCCGACAGCATCAGCACCGGGCTGTCACCCCGCACCGAGAGGTGGTGGACGCGCGCCCGCGGGGTGACCCCGTGCTCCTTGACCGCGCGCTCCGACATCACGAGCATCCCGGATGCAGCATCGGAGATCTGCGACGCGACCGCTGCGGTGAGCCGCCCACCCTCTTCGAGCGTCTTCAGCGAGGCCATCTTCTCCAGGGTCGTCCCCCGGCGCGGGCCTTCGTCGAGCTCGACGCCGCGGAACGGCACGATCTCCCGATCGAAGCGATGCTCGTCCTGGGCGCGGATCGCGCGCTCGTGGCTCTCCAGCGCGAACTCCTCCATGTCTTCGCGCGAGACCTCCCACTTCTCCGCGATCAGCTCGGCGCCGCGGAACTGGGAGATCTCCTGGCCGCCGTAGCGGGCTTCCCAACCCTCGGATCCGGTGAACGGGTCCGCGAAGCCGAACGGCTCGGCCGCGGTGAGCGCCGCGGCGATCGGGATCATGCTCATGTTCTGCACGCCGCCGGCGACGATGACGTCGTTCGTGCCGCTCATCACCGCCTGCGCCGCGAAGTGCACCGCCTGCTGCGACGAGCCGCACTGGCGGTCGATCGTGGTCCCCGGCACGTCTTCGGGGTACCCGGCCGTGAGCCAGGCCGTGCGCGCGATGTCGCCGGCCTGGGGCCCGAGCTGGTCGACGCAGCCGAAGAAGACGTCCTCGACGACGGCGGGATCGATGCCGGTGCGCTCCATCAGCGCGGTGATCACGTGCGCGCCGAGGTCGGCGGGGTGCGCGGTCGAGAG
>JBBDWT010000122.1:0-24056 GCA_040902705.1 Acidimicrobiia bacterium
ATCGGCACCAGCGACTCGGGCTCGAACGTGCCTTCCTGGAGGCGGTGGTCGAGCGCGATGAAGAGGTTCGCGGCCGCCGCCGAGCCGAAGTACGGGATGAGCTCGCGCGCGACCCACGGTCGGTCGATCAGCCCGGGCGTGATCGGATCCGAGGTGCTCCCCCACCGGTACGCGGCGGTCGGCGACCCCGGGATCTCGAGCACGCGGGTGTCGGATCCCTCGCGGTCGAGCGCAGCCGCCGCGTCGGTCCAGGAGGCCGGGACATCATCGCGGCTGTTGCGCTCGGCGATGTAGCCGTCGCGCCAGACCGGCGCGAGCTCGACCAGGGCGAGGCCGATGACGATGACCACCGCGCCGAGCTTCACCGCGCCGACCGCCCGTTCGTTCATGCGTCGGGTGCTCGTGGCTCGGGACAGCGCTTCGAGCCCAGCACCGATGAGCACCGCAGCGGCAAGCGCAACCAGTGGCACGGCGCGAGGCGTGCTGCGCATCGCGAGCCCCGCGCTCGACCCCGCGGCCCACGACTTGAAGAGGGAGCCGAGCGGTGACGGATCGTCGTACGGGAACGCGCCGACCGCCGCGACCGTGCCGACGACGAGGAGGGTGACGAAGTACGCGCGGTACCGCCAGCGCGTCACCGCGGCACCGGCGAATGCGAGCAGCGGGAGCCCGAAGCTCGCCGCGATGAGCCACGGGCGCTGCGTCAGATCGACGGCCTGCGAGATCCAGGGCCCGATCGCGTCGCCGCCGTAGAAGAACCAGTTCCCCAGGCCACGGAGCACCTCGATCGGCGACGAGCCCTCGGCGACGGTACGCACCGTCTCGCTGACGTCGAGATAGTTGATGCCGTACCCGCCCTGGAGCGCGAGCCCACCGATCCACCAGAGCGACACCGCGAAGGCCAGCCCCGCGATCCGGGCTGCGGCCCCGACGGCACGACGCACGTCCGCGTCGCCGAGGGCCACCGCGAACACGAGCCACAGCGCGGGCGCGATGCCGACGAGCAGCAGCGACGTCGCGTTCGTGCTCCCGACGACGAGCGTCACGAGCGCGAACAGCGCGGGATCCCGCCAGCCGCCGCGGCGGACCGCACGCGCGGTCAACGCGATCATGAAGGGCAGGCCGGCCCAGGGGAGGAGGACCGCGGAGATCCGGCCCGTGTAGGCGAGCTGGTACGGCGTGAGCATGTAGACGAACGCCGCGGCGAGCGCGGTCCACCGGCTCCGCCATCCGAGCGTCGACAGCAGGAACAGCACGCCGGCACCGGCGGCGAACATGATGGAGCCGAGCCAGAGCCGCTGCGCGATCCAGTCGGGCACTCCGACCTGCTCCATCAGCCAGTAGTACGGGCCCATCGGGAACAGGTATCCGATGTTCTGGTGGGTGACGCTCCCCGCGCCGTAGCCGGAGTCCCACAGGTACGGCGCGTCGGCGAGGAGCCGGCCGGGATCGAGGTAGAGGTACTGCTTGGTGTCCGCGCTGACGCGTCCCGGGGACGACAGCAGGAACGGGACGTACGCGACCAGCGCGAGCAGCGCGTAGCCCGGCCATCCGGTCCACCGCGGGCGCGCGCCCGACTCGGCGACCGGCGCCCGGGTGGTACCGAGGATCACGCGCGGCGACGGGCGTCTGCTGCCAGCGCCTCGAGCGTGCCCAGCGCGGTGACGTCCCACGTGCACCCGGCCGCGCGCGCGATCGCGCCCTCCCCCAACCGGGCTCGCAGCGTGTCGTCGGTCAGCACCCGCTCGAGCGCGTCGGGGAAGTCGCCGATCCGGTCGACGAGCAGACCGCTGCGGTCCGCGGCAACCGCATCACGATGCCCCGCGATGTCGGTCGCGACGGCGGGGGTGCCGCACGCGGCCGCTTCGGTCAGGGTCATCCCCCAGCCCTCGCGTGCCGAGGTGCTCGCCACCACCCACGCCCGGCGGTACAGGTCGACGAGCTCCTCGTCGCCGACGCGGCCGGGCAGCGAGATCCAGTCTTCGGCGCCGCGCTCGCGCAGCAGCGACTCGAGCGACTCCCGCTCGTAGCCCTCACCGACGATGACGGCTTCGAGCGCAGGGACGCGCGCCTTCACGGCTGCCAGGGCGTCGACGAGGAGGTGGAACCGCTTCACCGGCACGAGCCGGCCGACGCCCAGCACCAACGGCACAGCCGAGCGCTCGCCGCCGGGCGTGAAGCCCGCGTCGACGCCCGGATGCACCACGCGCACCCGGTCGGCCGCGAAGCCCATGTCGTGCACGAGCTCGTCGCGCGACGACTCCGACAGCGTGACCAGGTTGGTGTTCCGGTAGAGCGGCGGCGCGAGCCGCGACTCGATCAGGCGCCCGACGCGCGCGAGGTGCGGCGGCAGGGTCATGTCCCACATCTCCGCGTGGAGGTGGTGGAGGAACACGACGCGTGGGCCGGTTGCCCACAGCGGGGAAAAGAACGGCATGCCGTTCCAAATCTCGACGAGACCGTCGGACGGGCCGTGCAGCCCCGCGACCTCGGCGATCGCGGCCCGGGGAAACACCATGTACCGACCGGCGCGGCGGACGACGCGGTAGCCGTTGCGGCGGGTGACCGGAGGGTGATCGGCGGCGAACGAGGTGCGCATCGTGATGTCGAGCCCGGCGCGTGCCCACCGGGTGGCGATCTCGTGCGCGTGCAGCTCCGAGCCGCCGGCTTCGGGATCGTCGAGATCCCGCCACATGAGGATATGGATGCGCCGCAGCCCGGCTGCCGCCGCGACGTCGCCCAGCTTGGTCTCGGGCGACTCGGGCCTGTCTGCGCTCATAGCGGGCTCAGGACGCGACCGGCTCGGGTGCACGCACGAGGTCGCCGTCGTGGTCGGGCGCGCCGTCGGGGTCCGGCGGCTCGGGATCGGGATCGGGTGCGGGCGGGCCGACCCGCTTCGCCGCGGGGAACCAGCGGTCGAGCAGCCAGACGAGCGGGACCGCCGCCGCGATCACCAGTGCGATCTCCGCTGGCACGCGGTACCGCGTGCTGCCGAACGCGATCATTGCCGCGAGGGTGCACGTCACCGCGAGGCCAATCAGCGGATAGATGATGATCTTCCGTCGCCGCAGCATCACGAGCCCGATGACCGCCACGATGAACAGCGCGTAGAACTGACCGAGCGCGAGACGCGTGACCTCGTTCGGGCTCCGGCCCGACTCGAAGCTGTCCCACCTGAGCTTCTGGAACGGGCGGTAGACGTCCCACATGAACCCGACGCGCGCCGCGACCACGACCGGGTAGCGGTCGAGGTGACTCGTGAGATAGTCGAGTCCGTCCTGGCGGAACTCCTGCGCGACCTCGGACTCGTCTCCGGGGAGCGCCCAGCGGTCCTTCATGCAACCGAGGTCCCACCACCCGAGCCGCTCGCCGTAGAAGGTCGTATGGCAGTACGTGTTCGCGAGCGTGAAGTCGCCGCCGGTGGATAGCGTCACCGGCTCGTTGAACCTCGAGAGGTTGTACCCGACCCACGGGAGGACGGGGACGGCCGCGAGCACGACCATGACACCGAAGCGCTGCAGTCGTTGCTTCGTGACGAGCCCGCGTGCCCGCAGCACGAGCGGCAGGGCAACGATCGGGAAGTAGACGACGACCTCCGCGCGTGTCAGCGCCGCGAAGCCGCACGCCAACCCGAACCACGCCGCGTTCTGCCAGGACGGGACCCGCCAGAAGCGATACGCGAACCACACGACGAACGCGACGATGAACGCCGTGATCGTCTCCGACATCACGAGGCCGTCGTTGATCCAGAGGTTCGCGTAGATCGCGGCGAGGAACGCGGCGACGATCCCCACGCGCGGGCCGGCGACGGCGCGGCCCGCGAGCCCGACGACACCGCACGTCAGCGAGCCGAGGATCGTCCCGGCGACCATGTGCTCCCGGAACGTGTCGAAGCCCAGCACGGACGGGATGGCAAGGAAGAGCGTGTAGAGCGGTGGATGCTCGGCGCCGTGCTGGACGCCCGTGCGGCGCAGCGCCCACGACCACGGGTCGACGAACCCGAGGCCCTTCGCGAGCGCGTTGGCCTGGTAGTGGTAGTACGCGGCGTCGCCACCGATGACGTTGTCCCACTTGGCGTAGTACGCGTAGACGAGGCGGACGGCGAGGCCGAGCACGACGGCCGCGCCGAGCCAGATCCAGAAGGTTCTCGAGCTCCCCGATCTCTCGGCGGGCTCGGCGGGCTCGGCGGGCTCGGCGGGCTCGGCAGTGGTCGATGCCGGGACCGTCGGAGCCTGGGACGACGAGGCCCGCATCGGCGCAATTGTAGTCTTGACCGCGCCTGATTCCGGGTGCGGCCGACGACGGAGACGCGCGCTCGCGTCGTCGGATCCGAGCGCGCGAGCGGGACGGAGAGGCGCGCAATTTCTGCAATCCTCGGTGCCGGCAGTACGTTCCAACGGTCCCAGTCGGTGTCGTCGGTCACGTCAACGTGGCGATGAGCGCGCTCAGGTCGCACTTCGCCCGAGATCTAGGAGGGGAACCGAGTGCGTCTCGACGGCAAGACAGTGTTGGTGACGGGCGCAGGCGGCTTCATCGGGAGCGCGCTCGTCGAGCATCTCGTCGCCGACGGTGCCCACGTGCGCGCGATGCTGCGCTACACCTCGCGAGGACGGCGAGGCGGCCTCGACAACATGCCCGACGACGTGATGGAACACGTCGATGTGACCCTCGGCGATGTCCGGGATCCCGACGCCGTGCGCGACGTCGCACGGGGAGCGCATGTCGTCTTCCATCTCGCTGCGCTCGTGGGCATCCCCTACTCCTACGAGCACCCCCAGGAAGTCATCGACACCAACATCATCGGCACCTCGAACGTCCTACTCGCCGCCAAGGACCTCGCGACCGTGGAACGGATCGTCGTCACGTCGACGAGCGAGGTGTACGGCTCGGCGCTGCACGTCCCGATGGACGAGCAGCACCCGCTCCAGGCGCAGTCTCCGTACAGCGCGACGAAGATCGCGGCCGATGCGCTGGCACTGAGCTTCCACCGCTCGTTCGGCCTGCCAGTGACGATCGTCCGGCCGTTCAACGCCTACGGGCCGCGACAGACCGCGCGGGCGGTGATCCCGACCATCATCACCCAGGCGTTGGTCGGGTCGACCCTGAAGCTCGGAACCCTCGAGACGACGCGCGACTTCACCTTCGTCGGTGACACCGCGCGGGGCTTCGCCGCCGTCGCCACGTCGGATCAGACGCTCGGCGAGGTCGTCAACATCGGTTCCGGCGTCGAGGCGAGCATCGGAGACGTCGTCGCGCAGGTGGGCGAGATCGTCGGTCGCGAGCTCGAGGTCGCGGGTGACGAGCAGCGGGTGCGCCCGGTCAAGAGTGAGGTCTCGCGGCTCTGCGCCGACAACACGAAGGCCGAGCAGCTCGCGGGGTGGCGTCCCGAGGTGTCGCTCGCTGAAGGGCTCCGCCGGACGACCGAGTGGATCAAGGCTCATCTCGACGAGTACCGGCCTTCCGAGTACGCCGTATGAAGACCGTGCTGCTCGCCGGGGGGCGGGGTGTTCGCCTTCGCCCCCTGACCTACAGCATCCCGAAGCCGCTGCTGCCGGTGGGTGAGCGTCCGATCCTGGAGCTGATCATCGAGCGACTGAAGGCCTTCGGCTTGCGCGACCTCGTCATCGCCGTCGGGTACCGCGCCGAGCTGATCGAGACGTACTTCAGGGACGGCTCACACCTCGACGTCCGCATCGAGTACGTGCGCGAGGCGGAGCCCCTCGGGACCGCCGGGCCCTTGACCCTGGTGCGCGACCAGTGCGGCATCGGTCAGGACGACTCGTTGCTCGTGATGAACGGCGACCTCCTCACCGATCTCGACATGCGAGAGGTGATCGAGTTCCACGAACGCGGCAGTCACGACCTGACCGTGGTCACCCGCGAGTACCAGCTCGAGCACCCGTACGGCGTCATCCAGCGCGACGGCACTCGCATCACCTCCATCGTCGAGAAGCCCACGGTCGTCGACACCGTGAGCGCCGGGGTCTACGTGCTCCGGAGCTCGATGCTCGACCTCGTGCCGAGCGGGACCGTGTCCGACATCCCCGAGCTCATGAACAAGGCCATCGCCGCGGGGCACGACGTCGCGGCATACCCGTTCGACGGCGGCTGGCTCGCCATCGACCGCATGGAGGAGCTCGCCGACGCGGTGCGCTTCGTCGCGGAGAGCCCTGCGTGAAGCTGTCGATCGTCATCCCGGTGCGGAACGAGAGTGCCACGATCACGAAGCTCATCGAGCGGGTGCGCGAGGTCGACTGCGGCATGCCCAAGGAGCTGATCGTCGTCGACGGCGCGTCGACGGACGGGACCCAAGACCTCCTCCGAACGCTCGGCGAAGCACCTGATCTCGTCCTCGTCTTCGAAGACGCGGCGCGCGGCAAGGGCCGGGCGGTACGCACGGGCTTCGAGCGCGCGACCGGCGACATCGTCATGGTCCAAGACGCCGACCTCGAGCTCGATCCCTCGGAGATCCCGTCGCTGCTCGCTCCGATCCTCGATGGTGAGACCGACATCGTGCTCGGGTCCCGCTTCAAGGGACGCGGGCGCGGCACCGCGCCGTTCGTCAGCTACCTTGGCAACAAGGGCCTGACCTGGACGGCGAACGTGCTGTTCCTCGCCCATCTCACCGATCTCCTCACCTGCTACAAGGTGATGCGGGCCGAGGTCGCGGCCGGTCTGGATCTCCGCGGCAGCGGCTTCGACGTCGACGCCGAGATCCCCTGTCGCCTGCTGCGCGACGGGCGCCGCATCGTCGAGGTGCCCGTCACCTACGAGCCGCGGGGGGAGGACGACGGGAAGAAGCTCACCCGCGGCGTCGGATGGAGCGTGCTTCAGGCGATCCTGCGCGTCAGATTCGGACGACGCACTCGCGCTGTCGAGGCGTGAAGCACCGCACCTTCATCGCCGTCGGACTGCTCGTCCTCGTCGTCGCGATCCCCCTTCGCGGCCTCTTCGGCCGCCCCGGGCCGCCGATGGAGGAGGGCTTCATGCTCGTCTTCGGCGAGAGCTTCCTTCGGGGCGACGTGCCCAACGTCGACTTCCTCCACCTCTACGGCCCGGGTGGCGTCTGGGTGCTCTCGGGCGTCTTCGAGCTCTTCGGCGTCTCGCTGGTGGCCGAGCGCATCGTCGGCCTGCTCCAGATCGCCGGCATCATCGCCGGCGTCTTCCTCCTCGCCTGGCCGTGGGGGCGCAAGGTCGCGCTCTCGGGCGCCGTCGTGACCGCACTCGTGATCATCCCGCCGATCGGGCTCACCGCGCTCGCCTGGGACGGGGGGATCGCGTTGGGGCTGCTCGGCATTGCCGCCGGCCTGGGCGCGATCCGCGCAACGACCGACCGCGGTCGTCACGGCCTCGCGATCACGGCCGGCGTGCTGCTGGGTGCGGCGCTGCTCTACCGGCCCGATCTCGTGCTCGCGGTCGCGCTCGCCGGGTTCTTCCTCGTGCGCGCCGCGAGCAAGGAGGTACGCGTCCGTCTCCTCGTGAGCTTCGGCGCGGTGCTGAGCCTCTTCCTCGTGCACTTCGCGATGGCGGGGATCGGCGACTCGATCCAGGGCATGGTCATCGACCCGGTGTTCAACCTCCGCGGCGGTCGGAGGCTCCCGCTCCCACCGAGCTGGGACCACTTCGACGGGTTCCTCGTCGGGGTCGCCGACGACGAGGCGATCCACTGGCCGATCCCCCACCTGCGCGGGCCCGCGCAGCTCACCGTGTGGTGCTTCCTGCTCCTCGGGAGCGTGGCCGCGCTCGCCGCGACCGCGTGGCGCGTCCGGCGGCGCGAGCCCCTCGCCTTCCGCGGCATCGTGCTCGCGGCGGTCGCCGGGTTCGCGATCGGCATCCTCCCCCAGGCGCTCCAGCGTCCCGACCCGACCCACCTCGCGTGGGTGAGCTGCGTGCCGTTCGGGTTCGCCCCGGTCGTCGCGTGGGAGCTCGTGCGGTCGTGGCGCCCGTCGCTCTCACCGACGCGCGCGTTCGTCTTCGGATGCATCCCGACGATCGCGATCCTCTTCCTCGTCGTCCCGAGCTACCTCGTCCGCGACTACGTGGACGTGTCGCTCGAGTCGTTCGACGTCTCGCGCAAGTCGCACGCGATCGAGCACGACGGCCGCACCTTCTACTACGGCAACCAGCAGGCGGCCGACGAGCTCGCGCGGCTGCTCCCCGTCGCCGACCGGATCGCCCGACCCGGTGACCGCCTCGTCGTGGGCACGGGCGATCTGCGCAAGACGCCGCTGAGCGAGGCGTTCCTCTACTACCTCCTGCCGAAGACGCGCCCCGGCACGTACTACATCGAGATGGATCCGGGCGTCGCGAACGCCGACGACTCGCGCCTCGCCGACGACCTCGAGCACGCCGACCTCGTGATCCTGTCGCGGGTCTGGGACGAGTTCCACGAGCCGAACGACTCGCGCGAGCTCGGCTCGTCGAAGCCGAACACGGTGCTGCGGAAGCGCTTCTGCACCGTGCTCGACCTCCCGCTCTACGAGCTCCTCGAGCGGTGCGACCGTCAGGGAGCCCCCTCGGAGCCCTGAGCGACCGAGGCCGGTCGGTAGGCTCGCCCCCCTGCCGTCGCACAGGAGCGGGCATGCGGACGCTCGTCGTCGTCCCGACCTACCTCGAAGTCGAGAACATCGAAGAGGCGCTCACACGCCTCCGCACGCACGCGCCCACCGTCGACGTGCTGGTCGTCGACGACTCCAGCCCCGACGGCACCGCCGACGTCGCCAAGCGGGTCGCGACCGAGCTCGGCCAGATCGACGTGCTGGTGCGACCGAAGAAGACCGGGTTGGGCGAGGCGTACCGCGCCGGCTTCGCCGTCGGCATCGAGCGCGGCTACGAGATCCTCGTCCAGATGGACGCCGACCTGTCACACGACGCCACCGCGCTCCCCGGGCTGCTCGCCGCGGTCGAAGACAGTGGTGCGGATCTCTCGATCGGCTCCCGCTACGTCCCCGAGGGCTCCGTCCCCCACTGGCCCTGGCACCGTCGCGCGCTCTCGCGGTGGGGCAACTGGTATGCAGGCTTCATGCTGGCGTGCGGCGTGCACGACATGACCGCGGGGTACCGTGCCTATCGCCGGACCATCCTGGAAGCGGTGAGGTACCACGAGACGCGTGCCGTCGGCTACGGCTTCCAGATCGAGCTCGCGTACCGCGTCTCGAGCAGGGGCGGGAAGATCGTCGAGCTCCCGATCACGTTCGCCGACCGCGTCCGCGGCCACTCGAAGATGTCGCCGAAGGTCGCGTTCGAGGAGCTGTGGCTCGTGACCTGGTGGTCGCTCCGCGACCGCCCCTGGTGGCGACCCAAGAAGCAGCGCGCGAAGCGTTACGGAACCCACGAGCCGAAGAACGCGAGCAGCGAGTAGCCGAAGAGGCCCGCGGCCGACAGCGAGAGCACGACGCGCTCGACCTCGCGGCGGCGGGTCGCGATCGCGAGCGCGATCACGAACGGGAACGTGCTGACGCAGTAGCGCTCGAACGAGTCGAGGTTCGACGCGGAGAGTCCGAGCACGATCGTCAGTCCGCAGTACACGGCGTACGAGCGCGGCAGCCGTCGCAGGACGATGACGAAGAGCACGATGAAGACGATCGCCCAGACGAAGTGCAGGCCTGAGCCGAAGCGGTCGCCGCCCATCATGTCCTCGAACGCGCGGACGAGCCGCGAGACCGGATCCTCGAAGCCGCCGCGCAGGGTCGCGCGGTTCTGGATCGAGAACGGCTCGAACGGATCGCCGAAGTCGATGCCCACGTAGGCGAGGTAGAGGCCCATGCCGAGCGCGGGGGCGATCACCGCCGCGACCCGCGCGATGCGCTCGCGCGTCACGACGGAGCGCCAGCCGGTGAGCGCCTCGATCAGGATCGGCGCGACGAGGATCACACCGACCGGGCGGCAGAGCCCGGCAAGCACGCCGAGCACGGCGGCGAGCGCCCAGCGCCGGGTCCGGATCGCGAGGAAGACCCCGACACCGAGCGCCATCGCCGTCGCCTCGGCGTAGCCGAGCACCAGCGCGACGGCGGGCGACAGGATCACCGCGAACCACGCCGCTCGCACCGCCGTCGCGGGGTCGCCGGTCTCGACGAGCGTGAGGCGGTGCAGCAGTGCCGCGAACGCAAGGGCCGAGAAGTTGGCGATGACGATGAGCGCCACGTCCTCGTGCCCGAGGAAGACGAAGCCGAGACCCTTCGACAGGATCGGGACGAGCGGGAAGAAGCGGACCGTCTCGCCGAGATTGATGCCGTAGCCGTGCTCCGCGATCGCGCGGTACCACGCGGCGTCCCACGCGAACAGCCCCTGCGCGAGCTGGATCGGCTTCGGGATGATCTTGATGTCGTCCTGCAGGAAGCGGGCGGTCATCAGTCCGAGGATCACGATCGCTCGCGACACCAGCCACGGCGCCAGCGCGATCCGGAGGTCGTCGCGGAGGAACCTCGATCGACCAACCTGCGCGACGAGTGTGGAGAGCACGCGGCCCGGACGGTCGCCCGAGGTACCCCCGGCCGAAGCGAGCGATCCCGTGGAGCTGCTCACCGGGTCACGCCGAGACGCTCGGGATCACCTCGGCGGCGAACCGCTCGAGGCTCTCCGACTCGGGGAAGTCGCGGAACCAGAGGACGAACTCCCGGCACCCGGCGTCGACGAACGCCTGCACCTTCTCGGTGACGCGGTCGACGGTGCCCACGAAGTTGTCGCGGACGTACGTCTCGTGGTCGCCGAGCCCCCGGAGGTTCCCCCCACCGGGCGAGTCGAGCCACCGCTGCAGATCGGCTTCGGTGTCGAAGAGCCGGCAGTCGGGACCATGGGTCCGCACGATGCTCTCGAAGTCGCGCCCGACCGCGTCGCAGTGCTCGCGCAGCACCTGCGACTTGTGGACGAACTGCTCGAGCCCGACCTGCCAGTTCGTCTTGTCGGCGTGCCGCGCCGCGATGCGCAGCGTCACGCGCTCCCCGCCACCCCCGATCCAGAGCTCGGGATGCTCCTGGAGCGGCTTCGGGTCGCAGTAGGCGCCATCGAAGTGGAGGTGCACGCCGTCGAACGTGACGGTCTCCTCGCTCCAGAGACGCCGGAGCACCGTCGCGGTCTCGTCGAGGATCGCGAGACGCTCTCCGGCCGAGGGATACGGGTACCCGTACGCGGCGTACTCGCGCTCGTACCAGCCCGCCCCGAGCCCGAGGACGAGCCGCCCGCCCGACATGACGTCGATGCCCGCGGCCTCCTTCGCGAGCAGGCCCGCGTTGCGGTAGGCCGCGCAGGTGACGAGCTGGCCGAGGCGGATCGTGGTCGTCTGCTGCGAGAGCGCCGCCAGCGTCGTGAAGGCCTCGAACACGTGCGTCGGCTCGCGCCGCGGCACCGTCTCGACGTGGTCGTACACCCAGAGGTGGTCGTAGCCGACGCGCTCGGTCAGCTGCGCCAGCTCGACGGTGCGTGCCCATGCGTCCTCGGCCGGCCACCCGAGGTACTCCAGCTTCCAGCCCTGGGGCGCGAACGCGCCGTAGCGCAGCGGGTGCTCAGCCATGATCGACCTTCGTGACATCGATCTTCGTGATGTGGATGACGCAGTTCCAGCACAGGACCTCGCGGGCGCCCGGCACCTTGGTCAGGAACGACGCCCACGTCCAGTAGCGCGGCTCGGCCCGGTCGATGCGCAGGTCGGACCGGGACCGCACCAACCGCAGCGTCGGTCCGATGTGCACCGGGAAGAGGCCCTCGCCGAAACGGTTCTTCGGCACGCCGTGCCGCTTCTCGTAGAGACGAGGCCCGAGACGAGGCCCGAGGTAGTGGTACGGAGTCATCTCGTGGCCGCCCCACGGCGAGTACCAGTTCGTCCACGAGACGTAAGCCCAGCCGCCGACGCGCAGCACGCGCGCGAGCTCGCGCACGACCGCGGCGGTGTCGGGCGTGTGCTCCAGCATGTTCGAGCAGAAGACCGCGTCGACGCTCCCGTCGGGGAGCGGGAGCTGCTCCGCGTCACCGATGACGGCACCGGCAGGCGGCTCGCCCGAGAGCTGCAGCTCGTCGAGCGAGTGCTCGAGCGGGATCACCGAGGCGCCGTGCGCACGGAACGCGTCGGTGTAGAAGCCCGGCCCGGACGCGAGGTCGACCACGGTCGTCCCCGCGACCGGTCCGTGACGCCGCTCGAGACGATCGACCGTCTCCCCCGCGAGCATCGTGTAGAACGGCGCGGGGTCGTCCTGCTCGCGACGGAACCGGCGTAGCATCTCTCGCACGCGCGCCGGACCGCGCAGACGCGGCTGATCGTCGTCCATGGTCGTCGTCACGGCGTGAGTGGGCTCAGTCTGTCGAGGCGACAGAAGTGTCCTTGAAGTCCCACCACTGCACCTCGACCATCATCGGAAGCACGAACCGGATGTAGATGCTCGTGATCGCGAGCATTCCGTGGTCGTCGACCAACTTGTCGATGATGTCGACCCGGTCGTCGTGCGCCCGGAACGCCTTCGCGCGCGCCAGCACGTCGTCGAGCTCGGCTTCCGTCGCCACCGATATGCCGAAGTGGTCGAGTCGCGGACACTGCATGGGCTCGTCCTCGGCGATGAGGAAGACGAACTGCTCGACCGTGTAGCAGGAGAGAACGAGCCGGCGGCCGTCCTCGGTCATCTGCGGGAGCTCCTGCCATCCGAACACCTCGTCGTAGAACCGCGTGATCTCGGCGCGGCTCTCGGGGCCGAGCAGCTCGGCCGGCATGCTCATCGCGACGTGGTTGAAGCGTGGCTGGCGGGGTCGGGTCGTCGTGGTCATGGCGCTCCCCTCCAGGGTACGACGAGGACCTTCGCCGGGAGGTCTCCGCCGGCGAGGCCCTCGAGCGCGCCCATCAGTCCTTCGAGGTCGACGTCCTCGGGCTCGAGGAGGAGATCCGAGGGGAAGTCGGGCCGCGCCAGCAGCTCGAGCGCCCGCTCGAAGCCGTCGGCGTCGTACACGAACGAACCGGTGATCACGAGCTCGTTGAGGAGGATCCGGTTCGGGTCGAAGCGGGGGGCCTGCATGCCGGCGCCGACCAGCACCAGGACGCCGCCCCGCGTGAGCTGGCCGAGGCCGGCCTCCATCGCGGCGCGGTGCCCGGAGCACTCGAGCACGACGTCGAACGGCTCGTCGGCGATGTCGCCGGGCGTCGGCGGCGCCACGAGCTCGTCGGGCGCGACCGTGACGGCTCCGAGCTTCTCGGCGAGCGCCCGTCGCTTCGGGTGCGGCTCGCTCACGACGATGTCGGTGACGCCCCGCGCCACCGCCGCCGCGACGCTCAGAGTGCCGATCGGGCCCGCGCCCGTGACGAGCACGCGCTGTCCCGCCTCGACACCACCCCGGGTGAGGCCGTGCAACGCGACGGCGAGCGGCTCGGCGAGCGCGGCCTCGCGCATCCCGACGCCCTCCGGGATCGGCAGCAGCCCGTCTTCGTGCGCGCGCACGAACTCGGCGAAGGCCCCGTCGCGGTGCACCGTCATGCCCGGCGTGGCGCGGCCGGTGCAGAGCGACGGCCGACCGCCGCGGCAGTAGTCGCACGCGCCGCAGCGCGGCGTCGGGCCGCCGACGAGCTCGTCGCCCACGATGAAGCGCGTGACGCCCTCCCCCACGGCGACGACCCGTCCGCTCCACTCGTGCCCTTCGATCGACCCCGGCGAGCCCCAGCCTTCGAGCACGAAGTGCAGATCGCTCCCGCAGATGCCGCAGTGGCTCACCGAGAGGAGCACCTCGTGCGGACCGACCTCGGGCAGGGGGATCTCCTCGACCACCAGGTCGTTCTGGCCGCGGTAGACCGCGGCGCGCATCGTGGTCGGCAGATCACTCACGTCGCTCGGCTCCCTGTCACGTCGCTGCGGAGGGCGAGCGTAATAGGGTCCGGTGCAGGACTCGGGGGGAAGAGATGCGGAAGACCGTCGTCGCCACGGCGCTGTGCGCCTTGCTGCTCCTCGTCTCGGCACCGCCCGCGGCGGCGGCCGGCGACGGCGACGGCGTGCGGATCGTGAACCTCAACCTCCTCCACGGCGTGTTCTGCCCGGCCGAGACCGACGGCTGCCTCGCCCCCGACCGCGTCGACCTCCTCATGCGCCAGCTCGAGGACGCCGACTGCCCCGAGGTCGTCGGTCTCCAGGAGATCAACGCCGTCCTCGCGAAGCTGCTCGCCAAGGCCGTGCCCAAGACCTGCGACGGCGACTACGAGATCGTCCCCAGCGGCAAGCCCACGACCCTCGACACCGAGCGGGTCCTCACGACCCTCCCGATCACGTCGACGAAGGTCGAGAAGCTCGTCGGCGGGTTCCGCACCGCGACGCGGGTCGTCATGAAGTCGTCGATCGGTCCGCTCGTGCTCGTGGTGACGCACCAGGAGGGTGACCCCGAGGGGAAGCCACCCGGACCGCCGTGCCGGAACTGCCCGCCGCCGTGCAAGGAGCAGCAAGCCCCGATCTTCGTCTGCCAGACGGTGGCCGCGGCCGCGCTTGCCGACGACGCGGGCGGCTCCAAGGCGGTGCGCGTGCTCATGGGCGACTTCAACGTCACGCCGGCGAGTGCGCGCTACCAGGGTCTGATCGCCGCCGGCTGGGTCGACACGTACACGCTGGCCGGCAACGCGGAGTGCGACGCCTCGACCTCGGAGGGATGCACCGCCGGGCGCGACGACAAGACGCTCGAGTCGCTCCAGGACCCGACGAAGCGTCAGGCCGAGCGCATCGACTTCATCTTCGTGAAGTCACCCGCGAGCTGCGAACAACCGCAGACCGACACGGCCAGCGACGACGACGGCGTGGGCACCGGCCTCTGGAACGACGAGCCCACGGTGGACGGCCCGGGCGGACTGGCATGGACCTCGGACCACACTGGTGTGAGCGCCGACATCTCCTGCGGGAAGTGAGCACGACATGCATGACCTGGTGATCCGCGGCGGCACCGTCGTCGACGGGACGGGGGCGCCCGGGCGGCGCGCCGACGTCGCGATCGACGGCGACCGCATCGCTGCGATCGGCGAGGGGCTGTCGGGGACGCGCGAGCTCGACGCGTCGGGCCAGGTCGTCGCGCCCGGCTTCGTCGACATCCACACGCACTACGACGCGCAGGTGTACTGGGACCCGGCCCTCACGCCGTCGTCGTGGCACGGCGTGACCACGGTCGTCGCGGGGAACTGCGGCTTCTCGATCGCGCCCTGCCGCCCGGAGCACCGCGAGCTCATCGGCCGCACGCTCCAGCACGTCGAGGACATGAGCCTCCCGACGCTGGAAGCCGGGATCCCCTGGGACTTCGAGTCGTTCCCCGAGTACCTCGACTCGGTCGCACGTCACGGCACCGTCCTCAACTACACCGCGTACGTCGGCCACACCGCGACGCGCCTGTTCGTGATGGGCGACGAGGGCTACGAGCGCGAGCAGCCGACCGACGACGAGCTCGCGCGCATGGCCGAGGTCGTGCGCGAGGCGATCGCCGCCGGCGCGGCGGGCTTCGCGTCGAGCTCGGCGCCGACCCATAACGGTGACGGCGGGCGCCCCGTGCCCTCACGGCTCGCGGGCGTGAGCGAGCTCGAGGCCCTGCTCACCCCGATGAAGGACCTCGGCCGCGGCGTCGGCGCGTTCACCCCGGGCGAGCGGGTGACCCACCCGGAGATCTACGCGCTCCAGCGTCGCATCGGCCGGCCGTTCACGTGGACCGCGCTGCTGACGTTCAAGGGATCGTCGTTCGCGCAGGACATGTCCGACATGAACGCGCGCGAGCGCGCGACGGGCGTCGACGTGTGGCCCCAGATCACCTGCCGGCCCCTCACCTTCCAGATGACGATGGCCGACCCGTTCACGTTCAACACGGTGCCCGCGTTCCAGGCGCTCATGGACCGTCCGGTCGAGGAGCGCCTCGCCGCGTACCGCGACGCCGAGTGGCGGCGCAACGCGCAGGACCAGCTCGAGCACGGTCGGATGTTCCGACCGAACTGGGACATGATGACCGTCGCCGAGAGCACGACGCACCCCGAGCTCGAGGACCGCTCGGTCGCCGACCTCGCGGCCGCCCGCGGCATGCAGCCGCTCGAGGCGATCCTCGACCTGGCCGCCGAGGAAGAGCTCGCGACCCGCTTCCGCAGCACGCTCGCCAACAACGATCCCGACATGATCGAGCAGCTGCTCCAGCAGGACGGCATGCTCATCGGCCTGTCCGACGCGGGCGCGCACGTCAGCCAGCTCTGCGACGCCTGCCTCCCGACCGACCTGCTCGGCAACTGGGTGCGCGAGCGCGAGGTGCTGTCGATCGAGCGCGCCGTGCACAAGCTCACCGGCGAGCCCGCCGGAGTGTTCGGGTTCGACGATCGCGGCGTGCTCGTCGAGGGGCGGTCCGCCGACGTCACGGTGTTCGACCCCGACACCGTCGCACCGGGCAAGCTGCGGCGCGTCCGCGACTTCCCCGCCGACGGTGAGCGGCTCGTCGCCGACGAGCCCGTCGGCGTCACGCACGTGCTCGTCAACGGCACCCCGATCCGGGTCGACGCCGAGCCGGTGCCGGACGCACTCGCGACGAAGCCCGG
Source organism: Acidimicrobiia bacterium (assembly GCA_040902705.1). Taxonomy (GTDB): domain Bacteria; phylum Actinomycetota; class Acidimicrobiia; order IMCC26256; family PALSA-555; genus DATBSK01. The sequence continues at coordinate 16,508 of JBBDWT010000122.1, forward strand.
GCGCGTGCTCCGGAACGACGGGTGACCGCGGCCGCGACCGGCGCGTCTCCATCCGGAACCACCGCGTCACCGGGGAAGGTCGGCCCCGGTCCGCACTGGCTCGCGATCGCGCTGCCGGTCGTGGTTCTGGCGATCGCCGCGGCCGTCGTCGTCGACGCGGGTCGCGGCACGACGTTCTTCTTCGACGAGTGGATCTGGATCATGCAGCGCCGTTCACCCGGCGCGACGAGCCTGCTCGAACCGTTCAACAACCACCTGATGGCGCTGCCGATCGCGACGTATCAGCTGCTCTTCCGCGTCTTCGGGCTCGACTCACAGGCGCCCTACCGGCTGCTGCTGCTGGCCGGGCACCTCGCGACGTGCGGGTTGCTCTACGTGTACCTGCGGCGTCGGCTCGGCTGGGTGGTCGCGCTCGGCGGCGCGGCCGCGCTCGCGTTCTTCGGGTACACGTGGGCCGTCATCATCTGGCCGATCTCGCTCGGGTGGGTCTACGCCACCACCGCGGGGATCGCCGCGCTCCTGCTCCTCGACCGCGACACGCGCCGCTCCGACATCGGCGCGTGCGCTGCCCTGCTGATCGGGGTGCTGTCGAGCGGCATCGCCGTCCCGTTCGTGCTGGGCATGACGGTCGAGCTCGGGATGAGGCGGACGTGGCGACGGATCTACGTCGCGCTCGTGCCGCTCGTCGTGTTCGGGACGTGGTACCTCGCGTACAGCACCGGGACCAACGACCGCGGCAGTGTCGGGCAGATCCTCGAGTTCGCCGAGAACGTCCTGGCCCAGACGGTGGGGACGCTGCTCGGCGTCGACGACCGCGGCACCGCGGCGCACGTCGTGTTCGCCGTGGTCGTGGTCGCGGTGATCGCCCTGTGGTTCGTGCTCGGGCGCCCGCACTCGCCGCGCTTCGTCGGCCTCGTCACCGCGCTCGTCGCGTTCACGGCGTTGCTGAGCTACTCGCGCGCGACGAGCGGGCTCACCACGTGGCACTCGTACGCGGCGGCGGTCTTCGTGCTGCTCGTCCTGGGCGAGCTGCTGAAGGGGCGATCGCTCGGTGCCATCGCGACCGTTGCGATCAGCGCGGTCGTCGTGTGGTCGATCGTGTGGAACATCGGCCAGCTGCACGACGGGTCCGACCTGCAACGGTTCCGTGCCGACCAGATGCGGGCGCAGCTCACGGCAGTCGATCTCGCAGGCCCGCTGATGGATCCCGACTACCGCCCCGGTCCGCTCTTCCTCGAGACCCATGCCGGTCCGTACCTCGAGGTGGCGGAGCAGTACGGCACCCCGGCGTACACGGTGGAGGAGCTCCAGGACGCGCCCGCGCACGCGAGACAGGCAGCCGACGTTGCCCTGGTCGAGGGGATCGGGATCGAGCTCGAGCCCGCCACCCCGATCGCCGGCGCGAGCTGCGCGGCGATCCCCCGGTCCGGAGGCCTCGAGTCTGGCGACGCGCGAGTCACGATCACGGCACGGTCCAAGCCCGTGTCGGTGTTCGTCGGACTCGCAGATCCCGACGGCGGTGGGCGTCGCGGTGCGAAGGTCGGGCGCCTCGGCGCCGGCGACACCGCCCGACTCGCCTTGCCGGCGCTCCCCGACGGCATCTCCTGGCTGCTCTCGTTCGACGACCCCACGGCGATCTGTCTGACATGACCACCGCGGATCTGTGAGAGTAGGAACATGACACTCACGTCAGATCGCCCCGTGCCTGGTCCGGCCGCGGCCGTCGGCGTCGACGTCGTGACCGCCGAGGTCATCCGCTCCGCGATGGAGACGGTGTGCTTCGAGATGGCGACGTTCGTGTCGCGCACGGCGACCACGCCGATCCTCAACCAGTCGAACGAACGCAACGCGACGATCCTCGACGGGCGCGGGCGCCTCGCGGCGCTGTCGGTCGGCATCCCGCAGTTCATGCTGTCGTCGACGCTGCCCGTCCGCTTCTGCCTCGACTTCCTGAAGGGCGAGCTGTACCCCGGTGACGTGCTGGTCGCGAACGACCCGTACACCGGTGGTGGGCACCTCCCCGACTTCAACGTGTTCTCGCCGGTGTTCTCCGACCCGACCTCGGAGGACGGGGGTGAGCTGCTGCTCGTCGCGTCGATCCAGTGCCACCACGGCGACACCGGTGGCGCGCAGGCCGGTGGCTACAACGTGCACGCGCGCGACATCTGGTCGGAGGGCACGCGGTACCCGCTGCTCAAGATCGTGGAAGCCGGCAAGGAGCGCCGTGACGTGGTGCTCACGATGCGGGCCAACAACCGGCTCGCCGGGTTCATCGGCGACCTGCGCGCGCAGGTGGGCGCGGCCAAGCTGGGCGCCGAGCGCCTCACCGAGCTCATCGGCCAGTACGGCGCCGACACGGTGAAGGCCGCCGTCGACTGGACGATCGACGACACGCAGCGCCGGTTCCGCGACGAGATCGCGAAGTGGCCCGACGGCACCTACGAGTCCGACGTCTACGTCGACTGCGACCCCGCCGGCCACCCGGACATCCACGTGCACGTCACCATCACCGTGTCGGGTGAGAACCTCGTCGTCGACTTCGCCGGGTCGGACGACCGCCCTGAGATCAACGCGTGGTCGACCTATGGCAACACCCGCGGCTACACGATCGCCCAGTTCGCCAGCCTGGTGGACCCGAGCATCCCGAAGAACGAGGGCTTCTTCGACTGCATCGACCTGCGCATCCCCGAGGGCACGTGCGTCAACCCGATCGAGGGAAAGCCCGTGAGTGCGGGCACGCACCATCCTGGCGTCGAGGTCGGCGACGCGATCGCGATCGCGATGTCACAGATCATCCCCGACCGGTGCGCGCCGCAGACCTACAAGTACGGTGCGCCGCGCCAGATGTGGGGCGACGTCGACCCGCGCAGTGGCAAGGCGTTCTTCGACCACGGCGGCGAGGTCAACGCCGGGTGGGTGAACGCGGTGAAGGGCGTCGACGGGTGGGGCGCGCTCGTGGCGTCGAACGGGAACCTGATCAAGGCGTCGGCGGAGATCAACGAGGCGCTGTTCCCGCACATCCTGCGTGGGCGCAACTACCTCACCGACTCCGGTGGTGCCGGGCAGTGGCGCGGCGGGTGCGGCAGCCACTTCATCAAGGAGGTGCGCACGCCGACCCGGGTCAACCAGTACGTGGTGAACCAGCGGCACCTGCACCCGGGGATCGCCGGTGGCGCGCCGGGATCGCCCGACTCGTGCGTGCTCAACGAGGGCACCGATCACGAGATCAAGGTGTCCCCGACGGTCACCGAGGCGCCGATGGAGACGGGCGACCGCCTCGTCTACCGCTTCGGGGGCGGCGGAGGGTGGGGCGACGCGCGGCTGCGCGACCCCCACGCAGTGCTCGACGACGTGTGGGACGAGTACGTGTCGATCGGCGCGGCGCGCGACGAGTACGGCGTCGTCATCACCGGCACCGTGGAGGACATGACCCTCGCCCTCGACGAGGTCGCCACCACCAAGCTCCGCGCGTCACTCCGAGATGCCACCGCATGAGCATGCCCACCCCCGCCTGCGTCTCTGAACCCGCCCCACGACGGTGAGGGACGCAACCATGTACCGGATCGGGATCGACGTCGGGGGGACGTTCACCGACCTGGTGCTGCTGCGCGGCGATGGATCGGTGGTGCTCGAGAAGTCGCCCACGACGCCGGCCGACCAGTCCGACGGCGTGCTCGCGGGCCTCGCGCAGCTCGCGGAGAGCGAGGGACTGCACAGCGTCGACGACCTGCTCGCGCGCACCGACTCGATCGTGCACGGCACCACGACCGGCGACAACACGATGATCCAGATGTCGGGCGCGCCGACCGGACTGCTCGTCACCGAGGGCTTCCGCGACGAGATCGAGCTGCGCCGCTGCTACAAGGAGGACATCTGGGACCCGGCGTACCCGCCGCCCGAGCCGATCGCCCGACGGCGAGTCCGCCTCGAGATCCCGGAGCGCCTCACGGCCGAGGGCGACGTCGACACACCCCTCGACGAGGACGCGGTGCGTCGCGCCACCCGACGGCTGCGCGACTTCGGGGTCACGTCGATCGCGGTCGTGTTCCTCCACTCCTACATCAACCCCGTGCACGAGCTGCGGGCCCGGGAGCTGATCCTCGAGGAGTACCCCGACGTCGAGCTCGTCTCCCTCTCGCACGAGGTCTCCCCGAAGCCGCCCGAGTTCGAGCGCACGTCGACGACGCTGGTGAACGCGTACGTCGGTCCTCCGATCGTCCGGTACCTCGACCGCCTCGAGCAGCGGCTCCGCGATGCGGGGTACGCGCGCGAGCTGCTGATCGCGACGTGCGCGGGTGGCGTGGCGACGCCGGACGCGATCGGGCGCCGCGCGGTAGCAACCATCGGGTCGGGTCCGACGGGTGGCGTGGTCGCGGCCGCCGGCGCGGGCGCTGAGGCGGGTGTCGGCGACATCGTGAGCGTCGACATGGGCGGCACGAGCTACGACGTGTGCCTCATCCGCGACGGTCACCCGGAGCTCACGAGCGACTGGAACTGGCGACACCGGTACTGCATCGCGCTTCCGATGGTCGACATCCACGCGATCGGCGCGGGGGGCGGGTCGATCGCGCGCGTCGACCGCGGCGGGCTCCATGTCGGGCCGGAGTCGGCTGGGAGCGAGCCCGGGCCCGTCTGCTACGGGCGCGGCGGCACCGAGCCCACGGTGACCGACGCCGACCTCGTGCTCGGCCGCCTCGACCCGGGCGGGTTCTGGGGCGGACGCCGCGCGCTCGACGTCGACGCCGCCCGGGCGGCGCTCGCTCGTCTCGGCGAGGCACTCGGCTGCGACGCCGAGGACGCGGCCGTTGCCGTCGTGCGGTTGGTCGACGCCCACATGACCGACGCGGTCCGGCGCGTCCTCGCGCTCGCGGGCGCGGATCCCCGCCGACTCGACCTGTGCGCGTTCGGCGGCATGGGCGCGGTGCACGCGACCACGCAGGCCGCGGCGCTCGGGATGCAGCACGTGGTCGTGCCCCGCGCCGCACCCGGGTTGTCGGCGCTCGGATTGGTGAGCGCGGACCACGTCGTCGACGCGACGCGGGCGCAACTCTCCGACTGGCGAACGCTCGATCTCGACCAGATAAACGCGCTCGCCGACGACCTCGAGGTCGCGGCGCGGGGCGAGCTCGCGGCCGCCGGCGTCCCCGACGACCGGATCCGGCTCGACTGGCTGCTCAACCTCGTGTACCCGGGTCAGACGTTCGACACCGCGCTCCCGCTCTCGCGCGAGCGTGGCTCCGCGATCGACGCCGACGACGTGAAGTCGACCGTCGAGGAGTTCCACCGTCGCAACGAGGAGGCCCGCCTCATCGAGGCGCGGTCGCAGGAGCCGATGGTGCGCGGGGTCCGGCTCGTGGCGACCGGCCTCGTCGACCGTCCGGCGCGCATCGAGCTGCCCGCGGTGACCGGCGACCCGTCGCCAGTGACGCGTCGGCGCGCGCACCTCGGCAACGCCTGGCACGACGCCGGCGTGTTCGACGGCAGCGCGCTCGCGCCCGGTCAGCAGGTCATCGGGCCCGCGCTCGTCGCCTACCCGTTCACCACCCTCACGCTCCGCCCCGGCGACGTCGCCCGGACCCTCCCGACCGGCGACCTCGTCGTCGACGTCTCCCCCACCCCCATCTAGCGAGCGTCGCTCATCCCGCGTTGGTGCGTTCAGGAGTACTGAGTGCACCTCAGCGCACCACCGCATGGTCCTGGGGTCGCACGATCCAGGGTGGGTGGTGACGGCGACGGGGGTGGGAGCTCGTAGAGGAGGTCGTTGCCGTAGGTGCCGACGTGCTCCAGGGGTCTCGCGGTGGCCGGGTCCCGCAGGCGGGCCCACGGCCCGTCGACCGCGCGGGGGTGGACGACGACGTAGCGCACGCCGAGCTCACGGAGCAGCCCGATCGCGTTCGCGTCGGGCAAGGTCCACAGCCCCTTCGACTGCACGACGTACGAACCGGGGATGTAGCCCGCGTAGCCGTTCGGCGTGATGCGGTGGTGGGCGGTCGCGCCGTAGAGGTTCTTCGGCTGCGCGCGGTATCCGATGTTGAGATCGTTGGCCACGTTCATCGGGAGGTACACGACACCGCCCGGCGGACGCTGCGCGAGCTCGGCGTCGACCGGAGGGATCCTCGCGTCCGGACGGTCGAACCACGGGTCGAAGCCCTCGGCCAAGAACAGCACGACGACCAGCACACCGACCAGCGCGGGCGCCCGGCGTGGCCGGGACGGTGTCTTCCGTCCGAGCCATCGTGCGAGCGCGAGCGCGCCGAAGCCGGCGAGCAGACCGAGGCCGAGGAGCCCGATCATCCACGCCCGCGCCGTCGCCCGGAGCGCGTCGAACGGTGGCACGAGCTCGTACAGCACCCGATACGGCGCGTACTTCCGCCAGTCGGAGTCCGACGTCCCGATCGCGAGCAACGCTCCGACGACGATCAGGGCGAGCCCGGTGATCGTCGCGGTCTTCCTCCGTCCGCCCGCGCGCCACCCGCTGATCGCGCCCGCGATCGCGAACCCGAGCAACGCGAACCCGGGGAAGAGGGCGTTGCGCATCGTGTCCTTCTCGCCGAGACCGAGGATCGACCCGTACACGGAGAGGCCGGGCTCGGTCTGACCGAAGTTCGCGCCGTTCAGGTCGAAGTCCGCGAGCGTGAACGTGTAGCTCGGGTCGCGCGACTGCACCGCGAGGTTCGGGATCGCGAGGATCGCCAGGAGCACCGCCGACGCCGCCAACGCACCAGCGGCGACGAGCACCCCGCGCTTGCCGAGCGCTCGCCAGCGGGCCAGCAGCACCACGGCCGCGGCGATGATCGCATAGGTCGCCAGGTAGAACGAGATGGTCCCCTGCCAGGCGACCACCGCGACGAGCGCGCCTGCGGACGGGAGCAGCCGGCGCCACGAGGCTCCGGGCTCGGCCGTCCGTACCCGCTCGACCAGCCACCACGCAGCCGCCGCCGCGAGCGGCACCCCGGGGCGAAACGCGACGTGGACGTGCCGCGCGCTCAGCGCGCCGAACGGGCCGAACGCGTATGCCGCGCCCGCGACCACGGCGACGAGGCGCGAGCCCGTCGCCAGCCGCGCGAACAGGTACGCCGCCGCGGCCGACGCCGCGAGCCCGACGATGATCGTGACGTTGAGCACGCCGATCGGCGTCATCCCGAGCCACCGCAGTGGCAGCGCCGGGATCGCGATGCCGAGCAGGGTGTCGGAGAACGCCAGCGACGTCCTCTCGGGGGCGAAGATGTTGGCGTTGTACGGGTTGATCCCCGACCCCACGGCGTGCTGCACCCAGTCGATCGTCCACGCCTGGAACAGCGTGTCGTGGAGGTCGCGCGCCCGAGAGTTGAGGTGCAGGACCAGCGGCCACGTGAAGGCGATCGACGCCGCGAGCGAACCGCCGACGACCAGGAGCGCCTCCCGGATCCGGCTGCGGCGAGCGGTCTCCATCAGTCGCGTTCGGGCGGAACCTTGCCGATGCGCTGGTACGCCTCGTCCGGGATCGCCGCCGGGTCCTTGTAGAGGTGGTGGACGCACGGCTCGCCCGGGCGCTCCGGCGGGTACTCGA
>JBBDWT010000123.1:0-23767 GCA_040902705.1 Acidimicrobiia bacterium
GAACATCAGCTTCCCAAGCTGAGAACGCGGGTTCGATTCCCGTCACCCGCTCCACCCCGATCTCGGCGCCGACCGCGGCGCGGCGCTCCGCTTCGGGCCCAGGGCGCGACCGGTTCCTAGGATCGTCGGGTGAGCATCCCCGACTCCCTGCGCACCGACAGGCTCGTGCTGCGCCGCTGGCGCGAGTCCGACCGCGACCCCTACGCCGCCCTCAACGCAGATCCGGTGGTCATGGAGCACCTCCCGGCGACGCTGACGCGCGCCGAGTCGGACACGATGGTCGACTCGATCGAAGCGAAGTTCGACGACCAGGGCTACGGGCTGTGGGCCGTCGAGGTCGTCGACGGCCCGGCGTTCATCGGGTTCGTCGGCCTCAACCCGGCCGGCTTCGAGGCGCACTTCACACCGGCGGTCGAGGTCGGGTGGCGCCTGGGGCGTGAAGGATGGGGCCACGGCTACGCGACGGAAGCCGCGCGCGCCGCAATCGATGACGGGTTCACTCGCGTCGGGCTCGAGGAGATCGTGTCGTTCACGACGCCGCGGCACACCCGATCACGAGCGGTGATGGAGCGACTCGGGATGACCCGCGATCCCGCGGACGACTTCGGCCACCCGCGCTTCCCCACAGGGCATCGGGTCCACGCGCACGTGCTGTATCGGCTGCCGGTCGGGCGCTGGAAGGCGTCAGCCGGTCAGTAGCCGATCGGGCTGCTCCGCGCGGTCCATGGAACCGCTCGGTGCGACGTCGACGGGCAGTGGCTCAGGAGGTCGCAGGTGCGCGTCCGCGTCGGGCGCTGATCGCGTTGGCGATGAGCCGCCACCCGAAGGTGGTCGCCGCCATCCAGGCCAGGAAGATCACCGTGAAGATCGAGACCCACGGGCGGTCGGTGAAGGCGCCGCGTAGCACCGACATCACGACCGTACCGGCCGCGATCGTGCCCAGCAGCCGCATCGTCCACCGATCGCTCTCGGTGTAGAGGCGGAGGACCACCGCCGCGCCGAACCACCCGATCGCGATGGGCCAGAGCACCGTGAAGAACCAACCCGCGCCTTCGTTGATGTTGTGCCGGCCGGCTCCGGCGAAGATGAACGTCACGATGCAGACGAGGTCGAGGAGTGGGGCGACCCACAGGCGTCGAATCACGACGTGATCGTAGCCATGCCCCAGATGAACACGACCAGTCCGACGAGCCCGAACATGACGCTCCGGCCCACCGGTGCCTCGCCGAGCTTGCCCCGGCTCTGCTGCACGGCCTTGCGGACCGGACTCCCCGGGCGGCTGCGGACGACGGCTTCCTTCGCCGCCTCCTGACGGTCGCGCCGTCGACGGAACAGCGCGTATGCGTTGGCGAGGAACAGCGCGGCACCGAGCGCGGTGACCAGCTCGAGGAGGACGTCGCCGTAGATGTCCATCGGCTCGTCATCGTACGGCTAGAGGCTCGGACCACCCGGCTTGAAGACCATGAGGAACAGGATCACGATCAGCGTGATGTCGAGCGCCGGGCCGATGATCCCGAGCGCCTTGCCCAGCGTCTCCATCTCGGCGGCTTGCGGCGGTGGCCCTCCGACCGGAGGACCGCTGGCGATCATCTCTTCCATCAGCGCCTGCATCCGCCGCACCTTCGGTCGGAGCAGCCCGTGCGAGACGCCGATCGCCGCGAGGAACAAGGCCATCGAGAGCCAGATCCACGTCTGCCCGAAGTCGAAGACGTTGTCCCCGATCAGCACGAGCACGATGCCGAGGACGAACACCGCGTAGATGAAGTAGGTGCCGATCTCGGACACCAAGAAGTTGGCCTGGCTGATCGCCAGCCCCTCCGGGCCCTTGCGCGACTTCGCCTGCTGCCCGTAGATCCCGTTGAGGAACACCGCGCCGAAGCCGACGATCGCGCACAGGATGTGCAGGACCAGCACGATCTTGTAGGCGTCGCTCCCGAACGCTGCCAGCATCATCTACCCCCTCGAAGCCTCGGCTCCTCGAGCCGTCGACAGATCATGTCATCGCGCGCCGGCACCGCGCGGGGATGCGGGGCGTGATACAACGCGGGCAGTGCGATTGGTGGTGGCGGAATGCTCAGTGGAGTACTCGGGCCGCCTCGGCGCTCGATTGCCGCCGGCACGTCGCCTCCTCCTCTTCAAGGCCGACGGCTCGATCGCGATCCACGCCGACGCCAAGGCGTACAAGCCGCTGAACTGGATGAACCCGCCGTGCTCGATCCGGGAGACCGACGGTGTCGTGAGGGTCTCGAACCCGAAGGGGGAGGAGCTCGTGATCGAGCTTCACGAGGTGCTCTTCGACGAGACCGTCGAGCTCGGCGACGATCCCGGCCTCGCGAAGGACGGCGTGGAGGCCGAGCTCCAGGAGCTCCTCGCGGCGCGGGTGCAGGCGCTCCGTGAAGACCTGCTGCTGGTCCGGCGCGAGTACCCGACGGACCTGGGTCCGGTGGACCTGCTCTGTCGCGACGGCAACGGTCGCGCGGTGGTCGTCGAGGTGAAGCGAGTGGGCGAGATCGCCGGGGTCGAGCAGCTCCTGCGCTACCAGGAGCGGCTCGACCTCGACGGCACGCTCACGCCGACCCGGGGCGTCCTCGTCGCGACGAGGATCAAGCCCCAAGCCCGCGTGTTCGCCGAGAGCCGGGGCGTGGAGTGCATCGAGATCGATCTCGACGAGCTCCGCGCCGGTGCGCCCGGCGTGCTCAAGCTGTTCTGAGTCGTTGCCGGCGCTAGAGCTCCGCCAGGAGGTCCCAGAACGTCGGGAAGTACACCGCGGCCAGGCCGAGTCCGATGAGCTGGACCCGCTCGCCGCCCGGCTTCAGTCCGATGCCGCCCGCGAGGAACAGCACGATCCCGATCGCGATGAAGATGAAACTCCAGGTGTTGTTCATGAGCCCGAGTGCGAGCACCAAGGTCCCCCTTTGTTGAGCAAAGAACTGACGGACCGACGATAAGGAAGCCGCGGGCTCAAGTGGTGGATATCGCGTCATGAGCCCGACACGTTTCCGTACGCTCTCGGCCCCGTGGAGGCTGAGCACCGACCGCGACCGCTTCGCAGTGCCCCACGGGGTTTCCCCGGCCGGGCGACTCGGCAAGACTGTTGCCCATGAGGCTCCTGTGGACCACTGTGGCCGTCGTGGTCGCGGTTACCGCGCTCAGCGGCGCGGGCGCCGGCGCGCAGGAACAGCGTGACCCGGTCGACGTCTACACCGAGCTGCTCAGCGACGTCGCCATCTCCGACGTGCAGATGGCCTACGCGTTGAGCTGGCAGGCGACCGCGGTCCAGGAGAACGGCCTCGCCACGCTCGCGGCCGAGAACGGGGCCCGCGCCCGGTTCGTCGCCGCAGCCGAGGAGGCCGCGCGACTCGAGGCCCTGGCGCAGTTCCTCCGGAGCCGCGCGAGCAGTGCCAGCAGCGGCGGGAGCGCGAGAGGCGGCGGGAGCACCCGCTGCGGCGACGACTTCGCGTGCTTCCGCGAGTGCACCCTCGACATCGAGAGCGACGGGAACTACGGCGCGACGAGCCCCGGCGGCACGTACCGCGGGGCGTGGCAGTTCGACCAGGCGACCTGGAACTCGAACGCCGCCGCGTCGGGTCGTCCCGATCTCGTCGGCGTCGATCCCGCGACGGCCGCGCCGGGCGACCAGGACCAGATCGCACACGACACCTGGAAGCGGCGCGGCAACCAGCCCTGGGGCGGCCGCTGCTGACGCGCCCTCCCGTGAGAGCGCCGGCGGTCACGGCGCGGTGAAGGCGGCGCGTGCCCCGGTGCACGGCGTGCGCGCGACGCAGCCGACGAGATGGTCGTTGACGAGCCCGAGCGACTGCATCGCCGCGTACGCGGTGGTCGGGCCGACGAAGCGGAAGCCGTACCGCTTCAGCTCATTCGACAGCACGACCGACTCCGGCGACGTCGCGGGAAGATCGCCGAACGCTCGGGGCGCACGTCGGCGACGGGTGGGTTCGTGCGACCACACCAGCGCAGCGAGCGACCCATGGTCCTGCTGCACGACCAGCGTCGCCTTCGCGTTCGCGATCGTCGCCTCGATCTTGCCGCGGTGGCGCACGATCGACGCGTCACCGAGGAGGCGCTCGATGTCGCGTGCACCGAAGCGAGCGACCTTCTCCGGGTCGAACCCGCGGAACGCCTTCCGGAAGCCCTCCCGCTTGCGCAGGATCGTGAGCCACGAGAGCCCCGACTGGAAGCCCTCGAGACACAGCTTCTCGTAGAGCCGCACGTCGTCGCCGACCGGTCGACCCCACTCGTCGTCGTGATAGGCGAGGTACTCCGGCGGCGCCGCGCCCCACCGGCAGCGGCGCTTCCCGTCGTCGCCCGTGACCAGATCGGCGCCCGTCACTCTCGCGCCATGTTGGCGAACTTGGTGTACGTGTCGAGGAACGCGAGGCGCGTCGTGCCAGTGGGGCCGTTGCGGTGCTTCGACACGATCACCTCCGCCGTGCCGCGCTGATCGGAGTCGGGGTTGTAGATCTCGTCGCGGTACAAGAAGATGACGACGTCGGCGTCCTGCTCCAAAGAATTTTCCAGTACCACGCCATCGCCCAGGAAGTTGTGGCTCTCCGGAACGGTGACGTCGAACACCTGCTGCACACCGAGCGGCGTGATCTCGACCACTCGATCCCAGGAGAGGTCCGAGGTCGCCAGGTCGGAGAGGAACGGATCGTCGAAGAGCTCGGCGATCGCCGCCATTCGGTCACGGCGAACAGTGCACCCGATCACGTGGGTTCGCACGTACGAACGCTTGACCTGCAGCCGTCGCGACAGTTGATCGACAAAGCCATCGAGGTCGTCGGCGTGCTTCGCGAGGATGTGCGACCACACTTCCGCCGGGACTGTGTCGTTGAGTGGCCTCGGCGTTCGCGGCGTCAGTCCCTCGACCATCTCCTTGACGCGATTCCCACGCTCGCCGTGGACGTCGACGGCCATCGCGAACTTCAACTGATCATCCCGACCACAAACGTCGACAACCCATGCAGGCCGTCCGTTCTTGTGCTCGACGCGACTCAGGCGCGAAGGGATGCCCAGCCGAAGCAGGAGTGACTGCACCCCTTCCGAAAGCCTGCGGCTCGAGGAGCCGTAGTAGATGCGCCAGTTCCCCGAGAGTCGTTCGAAGTACACCGTGCCGTCGGTTGCCCAGAGGTGGCGGAGGAAGAGCCCGACCTGCCGACGACTCAGAGCAAAGACTTCGTCGGGAACGAACTTCTGCCACGACCGCTTACCGAAGAGCCCGAGCTCGTCGAGCCACTTCGCGAGTGGGTTGCGACGACCATGGGTCAGGCGTGTCGGCGCCCGCAGATAGACCTGCGTCCAGTTGCGCTCCGGTGCAACGCGTGCGGTGATCCCAAATGCATTCTTCGCTGCGCTGACGACAGCCTCGACGTTCGCGGGATCGGTCGTCGTGTACTGCATCGCGTGACGCTCGAGGTGGCACCCGTCGCCGATCATGTGCGCGAGGAGGATCACCCGGTCGTCGGACCATTCCTTGACGTCGGAATGCCCCGGGAGCTTCCTCGGAACCGCAACCCGGGAACCGGGGCTGAGCTCGTCCAAGCGCGCCCAGCCTTCGACGGTGAGCAACGGGTGGTTCGCACTCAACTTCACCGTTCGTCCCGACGCCAGGCGGAGCTCGAAGACCTCCTTCATCCCCGTCGAGAAAACGTCACTGATGCTTCCGCGAATCAGCTTGAGGTGCTGGTCAACGGTCCAGATCGGAACATTTGTCTCACCGGTCAGCAGCAGCTCGCCGATCGTCACCTCGGTGTTGTCGTCGGCACGGGTGATGCGCGTGTCGGCAGTGACGCATCCGCTCTCACGCAGGTCGGCGAGCATCGGTCGCTTGTCGGTGCGGTACTCGAGTTGTCGGTTGAGCTGCGAGAGCGCGACCACCGGGCAGTCGAGCTCCCTCGCGAGGATCTTCATGCCGCGCGAGATCTCCGCGACCTCGACCTGGCGGTTCTCGGTGCGCCGAGACGTGCTCGGTGTCATGAGCTGGAGGTAGTCGACGACGACCAGGCCGAGGTCGCCGTGGCGGGCCTTGGTACGGCGGGCCTTGGCGCGCATCTCCATCACCGTGCAGTGCGGGTTGTCGTCGATGAACAACGGTGCTTCGGCCAGGCGGCCCACCGCGTGCGACAGCCGCGTCCACTCGTCTTCGCGGATCTTCCCGGTCTGGAGGTTGCGCATCTCGACGCGCGCCTCACCCGCGAGCAGACGCTTCGTCAGCTCGAGCGTCCCCATCTCCATGGAGAAGAACATCACCGGCCGACGCGCGGTCATCGCGACGTTGGCTGCCGCGCCGAGCGCCCAGGCGGTCTTCCCGGCGCCGGGTCGTGCGGCGACGACCACGAGGTTCGACGGCTGGAGACCGAGCAGCAGGCTGTCGAGATCGACGTAGCCGGTCTGCACTCCGGTGACCTCGCCGCCGCTGCCGTAGAGCGCTTCGAGCTGGTCGAGCGTCTCCTGCAGCGCGTCGGAGACGCCGGTCATCGAGTCGGAGACGCGCTTCTCCGCGACCTCGAACACGAGCGCCTCGGCGCGGTCGAGCGTCTCCGACACCTCGCCGGAGTCGTCGTATCCCATCTCGGAGATCTCGCCGGCGACCGCGATGAGGCGCCGGAGCAGTGCGAGCTCGTTGACGATGTGGGCATAGTGCGACGCGTTCGCCGACGCGGGCGTCTGCGCCTGGAGCCGCAGCAGCGCCTGGCGACCGCCGAGCTGGTCGAGCAGCTCGGCGCGACGCAGCTCGTCGGCAACCGTGACGGGGTCGACGGGCTCGCCCTGGCCGTAGAGAGAGAGGACGGCCTCGAAGATGTGCGAGTGCGCCGGCTTGTAGAAGTCGGTGACCTCGACCCCGATCTCCGTCGCCGCGCTGATGGCGTCGCGCGACAGCAGCATCGCTCCCAGGAGCGATTCCTCGGCCTCGAGGTTGTGCGGCGGGACACGCCCCGCCGATCGACGCGGGCTCGATTCGAGCGCCTGAACCACCTGGTCTGTGCCTCCCCGGCCCTTAGCCCGTCGCCGTCCGGATCGATCGCCCTGTGGGCATTCCCCGGTCGTTCAGCCCTGGTTCACGTAGCGATCCAGGAGCGCCATCAGGCCACATGTTCCCTGTGGAGCGATAGTGCGATTTCACTGTGGACTCACGGTTTGGTCATCCCCAGGCCTGTGGAAAACCCGTTCACCTGCTGTTTCGCGCGCCTGACGCGCTCGCGACATCATCCCTGGGGGGTGTGACAGCGAAGAAACCCCGCGACAGAGCCCCGGGATCGATCCGTTGACCGGCCCCGGGGCTCGAACGAGGGTTCGCGGGCGAGGGGGTCGAGCTACTCGGCGACGACCTCGACCGTGACCGTCGCGGTCACCTCGGGGTGCAGGCGGACCGGGACCTCGACCTCGCCGAGCTCCTTGAGGGGCTCGCCGAGCGTGATCGCCTTGCGGTCGATCTCGGTCTCGGCGGCCGCCGTGATCGCCTCGGCGACGTCGGCCGAGGTGATCGACCCGAAGAGCTTGCCTCCCTCTCCGGCCCGAGCCTTCACCTGGATGCGGCGGTCGGCGATACGGGCCGCGATCTCCTGGGCGGCCTCACGGTCGCGGTCGTCGCGCGCGCTGCGGTTGCGACGCATCGCGTCGGCCTGCGCGACGACTCCCTTGGTCGCCTTGATCGCGAGTCCGCGCGGGACGAGGTAGTTGCGGGCATAGCCGTCGGCAACATCGACGAGGTCGCCCTTGTGGCCGAGGGTCTCGACGTCTTCGCGCAGCACGATCTTCACGACGACGACTCCTCGACCTCGGTGCCGGCGTCGACCTCGACCTCGGTGCCGGCGTCGACCTCGACCTCGAGCTCGAGCTCGACATCGACGATGTCGGTCGCGGCCGCGTCGAGATCGGTCGACGTGTCGATGTCGAGATCGGCGGGCGGTGCACTGCTTCCGTCAGGAGGAGGTGCCGATCCCTCGGGCGGGCGCGGTGCGCTCGTGTCCTGCGCGCGCAGCGGCCGATCGTCGCGGTCGCGATCGCGCTTGCCCTTGTTGCGGTGGGTCACCTGGCGCACCGAGTACGGCAGGAGCGCCATCTCGCGTGCGACGCGGATCGCCCGGGCGACCTCGCGCTGCTGCTTCGCGTCGTTGCCCGTGACCCGCCGCGCGCGGATCTTGGCGCGCTCCGACATGAAGCGCCGGAGGAGGTTGACGTCCTTGTAGTCGACGTAGGAGATGGACTCCTGGTCGAGGATCGACACCTTCTTCTTGGGTTTGCGGTCGTCGCGGTCGCTCTTGCGGCGACTGGTGCCGGTCCGCTGCTGTCTCGCCATGTCGGGTGGTCTCCAGTACCTAGATCTCGGTCACGTTCGCTCGGCCGCACGGTACGTACGGGCTCCCCTCTCGGGGCGCTCAGCCGTTCGTGCTCTCGGTCGCTCGGTGCCTCAGAACGGCTCTTCGCCCATCTCGTCGTAGCCGCCGCTGGCACCGCCGCTGGCACCGCCACCGGAGTCGGGAGCGGGTCGGCCGCCACCACCACCGCCAGCACCGCCACCGCCAGCACCGCCGGCGCCACCACCACCGGCGCCGCCGCCGAAGTCGCCGCCGCCCTTGCGGTCGTTGCGGGTCACCTGGGCGGTCGCCCACCGCAGGCTCGGACCGATCTCGTCGGCGTTGACCTCGACCACGGAGCGCTTGTCGCCGTTCTCGGTCTCCCACGAGCGCTGCTCGAGGCGGCCGGTCACCACGACCCGCGAGCCCTTGGCCAGCGACTCCGCGACGTTCTCGGCCATCTCGCGCCAGCACACGATGTTGAAGAAGCTGACTCGCTCCTCCCACTCCTGCGTCTGGCGGTTCTGCCAGCGGCGGTTCACCGCCAGCCCGAAGCTGACGTTGGCTTGCCCGCCCGACGTGTAGCGCAGCTCGGGATCACGGGTGACGTTGCCCACCAGGGTCACGGTGTTGTCGGCCATCGAAGGACCTCCTGCATCGCCCGGGCGCGGTGCCCGCGGCGTCCTCTACTACTGCTCCGCCGGGGTGCCGAGCTTCCCGTAGATCTCTTCGGGAACGCGCAGCACCTTGTGGCGGAGGACTTCATCGGCGAGGGCGAGCGTGCGGCCGAGATCGTCCATCGCGGCCGGCTCGGCCTTCGCCTGGAGGACGACGTAGTAGCCCTCCCACTTGTGGTTGAGCCGGTAGGCGAAGCGACGCTTGCCCCAGAAGTCGACCGGTCCGAGCTCAGCGCCCTCGGACGCGAGCTTTTGGCGCGACTCCTCGACGGCGGCGCGGATGGCGCTCTCGTCGAGCTCCGCGTCGTAGATGACCATGACCTCGTACGGCCTCATGGGCCGTGCCTCCTTCGGACCGGGGGGCCCTGGCGGTGCTGGCACCGACTCGAGCCCCCGGGCTCCCGAGGTCGCGACCGCCAGGTGCGGCGTGCCGGCCAGAGGAGCAGGACTGGGTTGTCGAACAGTGCAGGCTACCAGTGCGCCGCCCGCCAGCTCACCTCGGTGGTGACGACCGTACGCCGGGGGTGTGACACGCCACTCGGGCCCCTCGCGCGAGGCGATCAGGTGGCGGGGGCACCGAGCGGGCCGCGCGGCAGGTCGTCGGCGAGGGTCTCTAGCGCGTAGCTGAACGGGCCCGACGCGGAGTACGTGGGGCAGCCCGACTCCGGCTCGGGGCAGGGCAACATCTTCAGCCGGTCGACGACCTTGCCCTGCTCGTCGAAGAAGCCGATGTCGAGCGGGACGGGCACCGTCGACATCGTGAAGGCGGTCTGGGTCGGGCTCGGGAAGACGAAGAGCATCCCGTCGTACCGACCGATGTCGCTGCGTTCGCGCAGCCCCTCGGAGCGCTCGTCGCTCTCGTCGGCGAGCACGACATCGAGGGTCGCGTCACCGACCTGCACGGTGGCCTGGGTCAACCCCTCGAACGGCTTCGACGCCGGCTCCGCCTCGTCGAGCGCGACGGCGACGGGGCCCGGAGGCGACGCCGGATCCTCGTCGTCGGAGTCGTTCGCGAACGCGACGAGCGCGACGCCTGCGATGACGAGCAGCCCGGGCGCAACGACCGCGAGCCAGGCTCCCCTGCTCACGCGGGCGCGGGCTCTTGCGCCTCGCTGTCCTCGCTGTCCTCGCTGTCCTCGCTGTCACCCGACACGCGCAGCTCGTCGGGGAGCAGGTCGGCCGCGTGGTACGTCTCCTTGCTCGACGGGAACGTGCCGGAGCGCACGTCGTCGGCGAACTTCTCGACCGCCGCCGTGGCCGTCGCGCCCAGCTCCGCGTAGCGGCGCACGAACTTCGGCTTCAGGCGGTCTTCGAGGCCGAGGAGGTCGTGGAACACGAGCACCTGGCCGTCGCAGTGGCGGCCGGCGCCGATGCCGATCGTCGGCACGGGCACCGTGTCGGTGACGAGCCGTGCGACCGCGTCGGGCACGCACTCGAGGACGATCGCGAAGCAGCCCGCCTCGGCGAGCGCGATCGCGTCGTCGACGATGGCGCGAGCGGCTTCGAGCTCCTTGCCCTGCACCTTGAAGCCGCCGAGCGCGTGCACCGACTGCGGGGTCAGGCCGAGGTGCCCCATCACCGGGATCTCGGCGTCGAGGATCGCCTGGACCGAGGGGAGTCGCTTGCGGCCTCCCTCGAGCTTCACGGCACCGGCACCCGCGCGAACGAGCGCCGCGGCGTTGCGCACGGTGTCCTCGGGCGACACGTGGTAGCTGAGCCACGGAAGGTCGCCGACGACGAGCGCGTGTGGCGAGGTGCGCGCGACCGCGCCGACGTGGTGCGCCATGTCGTCCGTCGTCACCTGCAGCGTGTCGTCGTAGCCGAGCACGACCATCGCGAGCGTGTCGCCCACGAGGATCATGTCGACCCCCGCCTCGTCGACGATCCGCGCCGACGGTGCGTCGTACGCGGTGACCATCACGAGGGGTGTGTCATCGCCCTTGCGATTGGTGATCGCAGGCGCGGTGACCCGTTTCGTCTTGGTTGTCCGAGCGGCCATCCGGTGACCTCCGCCGTCCAGGGCTCACACGGCTCCCGGCAGCATCCGCAGGATAACGGGTCGGCGGGGGCGAAGCGACGAACGTGGGACTCCCGAGTCGGGCGCTACCCGACGTGCCTGCGGCCGTGGAGCTCGAGGCGGCTCAGGTGGTTCCACCGGCACTCGATGCAGACCTCCACCACGTACCGCGAGAACTCCTCGTGGCGGGCTTCGAGCTTCTCGAGCTCGCGGTCGGTCGCGATGCAGCGACCGTTTGCGTGGCGCAGGGCGTCGCCGTAGACGTACGACACGAGCCGGAGGCTCGCCCGGCCACACACCGGACAGTCGCCGCCCGCGCACTCGCCGAGGTTGCGTCCCGCCCGCAGCAGCTCGGGGTGGGCATCGCACACGTCGGTACGGTCGCGCCGCCCCGACCGCAGGTCGCGCAACACGGCCCGCCGGGCGAGCGTGTAGTCGACGTGGCGACGCGCGGTCACGCCGCGGAGTGTAGGGCCGGAATCCGCCCCGTTCTCGCGGACCGGTGGGCCGGGCAGCTCGCCCCACTCAGCCCCGACTTGACCTGGTCCCCTTGGCCGGCCACAATGATGCTTCCGATATATCGCTCCGATATATCGGCCCGACATTTGACCGCCTTCCCACCTTCCCGATCCGGAGAGTCTCATGCTCGAGCTCGCAGTGCTCGGCCTCCTCAAGGAGCAGCCGCTGCACGGATACGAGCTGAAGAAGCGCCTCGGCGAGACCCTGGGCTTCCTCTGGGGCGTCTCGTACGGCTCGCTCTACCCGGCGTTGAAGCGCCTGGAGTCGGCCGGGGCGATCGAGATCGTGCAGCCCGTGGCGCCAGCCGCGGTCCCGATCCCGACCGGCTCGCTCACCGGCGACGTCGCCGCCGCCCGGCTGCGGTCCGTCGCCGACCGGCTCACCTCGGGCAGCCGCCGCACCCGCAAGGCGTACCGCATCACCGCGCGGGGCGACGCCCTGCTCGTCGAGCTCCTGCTCGCCGACGACGACCGCGCCGACCCCGAGAAGTCGTTCGCACTGAAGCTCGCGTTCTGCAGCCACGTCCCGCCCGCCGCCCGTCTCGAGCTCCTCGAGCGGCGCCGCGGGCTCCTGGTGGAGCGTCTCGCCACCTCGGCGAGCCCCGCCCGGGGTCGCCCGACCAAGAGCGCCGCCACTCCCGATCGCTATCTCACATCACTCATGGAACACCGCACCCGTTCTGTCGAACGCGACCTCGAGTGGGTCGACGAGCTCATCGCCGCCGAACGCGACGCGATGCGCGAGTCCGACCCCACTCCATCGGTCGACGTCGCCTGAACCCGGCCCGAAGAGAAGGAGCCACACCATGGCCCCCACCACTGCTACGTCCCGCGCCAAGGTCCGAGTCGCGATCGCCGGCGTCGGGAACTGCGCCAGCAGCCTCGTGCAAGGCGTCGAGTACTACCGCGATGCCGACCCGAACGACGAGGTCCCCGGGCTCATGCACGTCGAGCTCGGCGGATACCACGTGGGTGACGTCGAGTTCGTCGCCGCGTTCGACGTCGACGCCGCCAAGGTCGGCCTCGACCTCGGCAAGGCGATCGGTGCGGGCCCGAACAACACCGTCCAGTTCGCGGACGTCGGCGAGCTCGGCGTCCAGGTGCAGCGCGCCCCCACGTTCGACGGGCTCGGTGAGTTCTACCGGGACATGGTCGAGGAGTCGCCGGCCGAGCCGGTCGACGTCGCGCAGGTCCTGCGTGACGCCAAGGCCGACGTGCTGGTGAGCTACCTGCCCGTCGGGTCGGAGGACGCCCAGCGCCATTACGCCCAGGCGTGTCTCGACGCGGGCGTGGGATTCGTGAACGCGATCCCGGTGTTCATCGCCAGCGACCCGACGTGGGCACAGAAGTTCACCGAAGCCGGTGTGCCGATCGTCGGCGACGACATCAAGAGCCAGGTCGGTGCCACGATCGTGCACCGCATCCTCACCCGCCTGTTCGAAGACCGCGGTGTCGAGCTCGACCGCACGTACCAGCTGAACTTCGGCGGCAACATGGACTTCAAGAACATGCTCGAGCGCAAGCGGCTCAAGTCGAAGAAGATCTCGAAGACCCAGTCGGTCACCAGCCAGATGGACCACGCGGTCGAGGCCGACAACGTGCACATCGGGCCGTCGGACCACGTGCCGTGGCTCGACGACCGCAAGTGGGCCTACATCCGCCTCGAGGGTCGCAACTTCGGCGACGTCCCGCTCAACATCGAGCTCAAGCTCGAGGTCTGGGACTCCCCGAACTCCGCCGGCGTCATCATCGACGCGGTCCGGTGCGCCAAGGTCGCGCTCGACCGCGGTCTCGGTGGCCCGCTCCTCGGACCGTCGGCGTACTTCATGAAGTCGCCGCCGGTGCAATACACCGACGAAGAGGCCCGCGACATGGTCGACGCGTTCGCCCGGGGCGAGTAGCTCCGGCTCCACCGACGCCGCCCGCGGCTCCCCTGCCGATCCGCCGGCCGATCAGCCCGCGGACCCGTCTCACTCCGTCGCGCTGCCTGCCGGCTCGACGCCGCGCTCGCGCGCCCACGCCGTCAGCCGTTCGTACGCCTCGGCCTCGGCCATCGGACCGTCGTCGAGGCGCGCGTCGAGCAGGAAGTCGAGTGCCTCGCCGACGACCCGGCCCGGCTCGACACCGAGGAACGCCATGACCTGGCGACCGTCGAGCGGGGGGCGGATCGAGTCGAGCTCCTCCTGCTCGCGGAGCTCGGCGATGCGGGCCTCGAGGTCGTCCATGCGGCGCGCGAGCGCGGCCGCGCGGCGCTTGTTGCGCGTCGTGCAGTCACAGCGCTGCAGGAGGTTGAGGTCTTCGAGGAGCGGACCGGCGTCGCGCACGTAGCGACGCACGGCCTTGTCGCTCCACCCCATCGCGTAGGTGTGGATACGCAGGTGGAGGTACACGAGCTGCGTGACCTGTTCGACGAGATCGGCGGGGAAGCGCAGCGCGCGCATCCGCTCTTCGGTCATGCGCGCGCCGACAACCTCGTGGTGGTGGAAGCTCACGCCGTCCGCACCGAACGAGCGCGTCTTCGGCTTGCCGATGTCGTGGAACAGGGCGGCGAGGCGCACACGCGCGTTCTCGGCGGGGACGTTCTTCACCACCGCGATCGTGTGGGCGAGCACGTCCTTGTGCGAGTGGATCGGGTCCTGCTCGAGCCGCATCGCGTTGAGCTCGGGGAGGAACTCGTCGGACAACCCGGTCTCGGCGAGGAGCCACAGGCCTGCGGTCGGGTCGGCGACCGCCAGCAGCCGCACGAGCTCGTCGCGGATCCGCTCGACGGAGACGATCTCGAGCCGCGGCGCCATGGCGGTGATCGCCTCGAGCAACGCCGCGTCGGGTGCAAGGCCGAGGCCCGCGACGAACCGGGCCGCGCGCAGCATCCGCAACGGGTCGTCGGCGAACGACGTCTCGGGCGACTGCGGCGTGCGCAGCCGACCGTCGTGCAGGTCCTTCGCGCCCTCGTGCGGGTCGACGAGGCGCGGCTCAGGAAGGGCGAGGGCCATCGCGTTGACGGTGAAGTCGCGGCGGAGGAGGTCGTCCTCGATCGTGGCGGCGAACGCGACCTCGGGCTTGCGGCTCTCCGGGCGGTAGACGTCGCCGCGGAACGTGGTGATCTCCATCGGGACGCCGTCCTTCTCCGCGCCGATCGTCCCGAAACGCGCGCCCTGGAGCCACACGTGATCAGCCCAGCCGCGCACGATGCCCTCGATCACGTCGGGCCGAGCGTCGGTGGTCAGGTCGACGTCGGGCGACTCGTGCCCGAGGAACGCGTCGCGCACCGTCCCGCCGACGAGATAGCACTCGTGGCCGGCCGCGACGAGGCGATCGGCGAGCTCCCGGGTCGGCGAACCCGGCTCGTAGTACGGGCGCAACCGCGCCGGAGCATCCACCTCACCAGTCTCGCGGCATGCGGACCTGCCGGACGGCACGTGATCCGCACGACGGGTCCAGGAGGAGGGACAACGGCCAGGTGTCCGCCACGCCGACCGCCGCGGGCTGACCCGAGGTCAGTCGGCGAGCGCCTCGGCCCAGCGGAGCGCGGCGGCGTCGACCACGGTGGAGCCGGGACCGCCGCTCGTCGGCGCTTCGGCCGGACGCACCGGCTCACCGAGCAGCACGGGGAGCGTCGCGGCGACGCAGTCGCGGATCGCCTGGAGGTCGTAGCCGCCCTCGAGGAACACGATCGTGCGGCCGGGGGCAGGAGCGAGACCGGCGGCGCGCGTCGCGAGCGCGGCGTAGTCGGCCGACGACAGCGCGAGGCCGGTGAGCGGGTCGGCGCGATGCGCGTCGAAGCCGGCCGAGATCAGCACCCAGTCGGGAGCGAAGCGCGCCGCGACCGGCTCGATCACTTCGTCGAACGCGCGCAGGTAGACGTCACCGGTCGCGCCCGCCGGCAGCGGCAGGTTGCACGTGGCGCCTTCGGCGCCGCCACCCCCGATCTCGTCGAGGCGACCCGTCCCCGGGTAGAGCGGCCACTCGTGCAGCGACACGTAGAGGACCCGCGGGTCCGCCCAGAAGATGTCCTGGGTGCCATTGCCGTGGTGAGCGTCGTAGTCGATCACCACGACGCGCTCGCCGCGCTCGGCGAGCGCAGCCGCGGTCACCGCGACGTTGTTCAACAGGCAGAAGCCCATGGGGACGCGCCCGGTCGCGTGGTGGCCCGGTGGGCGCACTCCCAGGAACGCCGCGATCCCGCCGCCGGCGCCGAGCGCGTCCGCGGCCGCGAGACCGGCCCCGGCGGCGCGGCGCGCGGCCGCCCACGAACCGGCCGACGCGACCGTGTCGGGATCGATCGGACCACCACCCCTCGCCGAGAGCTCCTCGAGTCGATCGAGCAGCGCCGGATCGTGCACCCGGGTGAGCTCGGCCCGGGTCGCGTCACGAGGCTCGAGGACGGAGAGCGCGTCATCGACACCCGCGCAGCCGATGCCCTCGGCGACCGCGGCGAGCCGCGCGACCCGCTCCGGGTGGCCCGGACCGGGATCGTGCGCTGCGTACGTGTCGTCCGTAGCGAGGAGCAGCACCGCAGCGAGGCTACCGCCGGGGCCGCCTCGGGCCTCCCAGGTACGCTCGCACGTCGTGGCCGAACGCATCACCGGCGGACGGGCGCGCCACCACTCCTTCGGATGGGCGCGCGCCACTCCATGGCGCGGGCGCGGTGACGTGGCCCATCTGGTGCTCGGCGAGCGCGTGCCGACGGATCCAGCCGTCATCGACTCCTGCCTCGGCGCCCTCCAACGTTCGGGCTACCGCGCGGTCGTCACGAGCGCGCTCGCGCCCGCCGACTCGCTGCCCTTCATCGATGCGGGCTTCGACGTGCGCGAACGACTCCATCTGCTCGAGCACGACCTGTCGGGCCTCCCGGCCCGAGCGCCGGAGCCGCGCGCCCGGCGCGCCTGGCGGACCGACCGTGAAGGCGTGCTCGCCCTGGATCACATGGCGTTCGACCGGTTCTGGAGACTCGAGGAGACCGGCCTCCGGGAGGCGCTGCACGCGACCCCGGCCGTCCGCTTCCGCGTGGGCGACTTCAGCCCACCCGCGACGGGGATCGCCGCCTACGCGATCACCGGGCGAGCCGGGAGCCAGGGCTATCTCCAACGCGTCGCCGTGCATCCCGAGAGTCGCAGAGGCGGCTGGGGCAGCGCGCTCGTCGTCGATGCACTGCGATGGCTGCGCCGCCACGACGTTCGGCGGGCGCTCGTGAACACGCAGTGGACCAACGCCGGTGCGCTCGCGCTGTACGAGTCATGCGGCTTCCGCCGACTTCCGGTCGGTCTGTGCGTCCTCGACCGCGGCTTGTGAGCGAACCGTGAGCGTGCGTGGCGCGGCCGCGCTGCTTGCCGCGACGATGCTCGCATTCTGCGCAGCTCCTCCCGCAGGAGCCGCGCGCGCGACGCAGGCATCGGGCGAACCGGCCGGGGAGACGGTCGAGCTGGTGCAGCAGGACGCGTGGACGCCGGTCGGGGGCAACCTCCAGTTGCGCGTGCGGATCCCGGCCGCGCTCATCGCTCCCGAAGCCACGCTGAGCCTCTCGGCGTACGAGCCCGTCGGCAACCGCGCCGCGTTCGACCGCACCCTGGAGGATCAGAGCCGGGGATCGGTGCTCGACCAGGTCGTCATCCCGATCTCCTCCCTTCCGATCGGAGCGGGCGACGCTCGCACCGTGACCGTGGGGCTCGAAGCCAGTGGTGCGGCCCGTGATCCCGCTCGCCTCTCCGTGCGTCGCACCGGCGTGTATCCGCTCGCGGTCGAGGTCCGCGACGCCGACGACCGACCCCAGGGCGGGTTCCTCACCCTCGTCGTCGCCGTCGCGCAGACCGCGCCCGGCACCGCCGCGTCGGTCGACGAGCCGCTCGGCGTCGCATGGACCTGGCCCCTCGCCGCGGGCCCCTCGACCCTCCCCGACGGCTCCGACGATCCCGAGGTCACGGCTGCGCTCCGGCCCGACGGGCGACTCGGTCGCCAGGCCGTCGCGCTCACCCGCGCGGGTGACCTGCCGCTGACGCTGGTGCCCGGGCCCGAGACGCTCGAAGCCTGGTCCCGCCAGGGTGCGGACGATCCCGCCATCGCGCGCGGCGCGGCCGCGGTGGAGGACGTCGTCGGCCGCGACGAGATCATCGCGAGCACCTACGTGCCGACCGATCTCCCGTCGCTGCTGGCAGCCGGCCTCGACGGGGTCGTCGACGCCGAGCTCGTGACGGGTGACGACACGTTGGCGCGTCTCCTCGGGAGCCGCCCTGACGTGCGCATCGCGCTCGCGCAACCGGTCGATGCGGCATCGCTCACGCGCCTCCGAGCGCAGGGCGTCGACCGCGTCGTCGTCGACGGAGACGCGCTTGCCTCGTCGAACCGCGCCGCTCCGACCCGCCCGTTCCTCCTCCAGCCGGCGCCGTCCCTCATCCCCTCCGGGCCCATCAGCGCGCTCGCGGGTGACGTCGGCATCCAGCAGCTCCTCGTGGGTGACGCGTCACCGGCGCTGCGCGCGCAGCGGGTACTCGCGGCGCTCTCCGTCATCGCGCTCGAGGACCCCGACACGGAGCGCGCGGTCACGATCGTCAACCCCGAAGACCTCGATCCCCCGCTGGCACTGTTCGACGCGCTCTTGACCGGCTTGCGCGGCAACCCGTTGCTCAACCCGATGACGGTCGACCAGGTCTTCGCGGAGGTCCCGGCCGAGACGTCGAACGGCGCGCCGGTCACCCGTAACCTCGCGCCGTACTCACCACCCGCGCCTCCCGTCGCGCCGTTCGTCTACACGAATGCCCAGTCGCGTCTCGAGGCGTTCCGGTCGCTCGCGGGACCGAGCGACCCGATCGTGCTCCTCGGTGACCGGGCGCTGCTGATCTGCCAGTCGTCGACGTTCACGGGGCCCGCCGGGACGGTGCGCGCGCGGGCGACACTCGACGCGATCAACGTCGGCATCGACGCGTTCCTGTCGCAGATCCGCATCCCTCGACCGAGCACCATCACACTGACGTCGCGGTCCGGCGAGATCCCACTCACCTTCCGCAACGACACGGGCAGGCCGATCGACGTGTTCATCGAGCTCGCCAGCGCCAAGCTCGCCTTCCCTGAGGGCGCAACTCGAGCGATGCGCCTCCCGACGAAGAGCACGACGCTGCGCGTGCCCGTCGAGGCGCGGACCTCGGGCACGTTCCCGCTGAAGCTCACGGTCACCTCGGCCAACGGCTCACTGCCCATCGCCAACAGCACCTTCCGGGTCCGGTCCACCGCGTTCAGCACCGTCGGGATCGGCCTGATGGTCGGCGCGGTGATGTTCCTCATCGGCTGGTGGCTCCTGCACACGCGTCGAAGCCGCCGCGCCCGGCGGACCGCGTGAGCCCGGGCGGGCGGGCGGCGCGGCACCGGCGTCACGACACCGGGCACCTGCTCCAGTCGAGCGCGATCGTCGGCGTCGGCACCGCGCTCTCGCGCCTCACCGGGTTCCTGCGCGTCGCCGCGATCGCGTACGCGCTCGGGGTCACGACCGCCGCCGGCGTCTACTCGTACGCGAACGAGACGCCGAACATCGTCTACGAGCTCCTCGTCGGCGGGATCCTCACCGCCACGCTCGTCCCCCAGTTCGTCAGGCACCTGCAACGGGACGACCGCGAGGCGACGAACGCCGTGGTGACCGCGGCGATGCTGGCGCTGGTCGTGGTGACGCTGCTCGGAGTGCTCCTCGCTCCGCTGATCGTCGATCTGTACACCCTGCGGGTCTCCGGCCCCGGGCGCGCCGAGCAGCAAGAGCTGGCGACGAAGCTGCTCCGGCTCTTCATGCCCCAGATCCTCTTCTACGGCTTCGCGACGCTCGCGACCGCGCTCCTCCAGGCCCGACGCCGGTTCGCCGCCGCGGCCTTCGCGCCGATCCTCAACAACGTCGTCGTGATCTCGATCTTCCTCGCGCTCCCGCGGGTGATCGACGGCCCGCTCACCGTCCGGCGGATCAACGAGGACAGCGGGCTCGTGCTGCTGCTGGGCCTGGGCACCACCGCCGGTGTCGCCGCGATGGCGCTCGTCCTCGTCCCCGCGTTGCGCGGCGCGCGGATCCGGTTGCGCTTCCTGGTCTCGTTCCGTCACGCCGCCGTCCGCACGCTGGTGCGCCTGTCGGGCTGGACCTTCGGGTACGTGGTCGCCAACCAGATCGCGCTCTGGGTGGTGCTCGTGCTCGCGAACGGCGTCAGTGGCGGCGCGTTCGCGTACTTGAGCGCGTACGCGTTCTTCCAGCTGCCGCACGGCCTCTTCTCCGTGTCGATCATGACCGCGGTCGGCCCGGAGCTCGCGGCGGCCGGCGCGCGCGGCGATCTGGCCGCGCTCCGGCATCGCTTCGCGCGCGCGCTCCGTCTCGTGCTCACGGTCGTGATCCCGGCGGCGGCCGTCTACGTCGCGCTCGCGCGTCCGATCGTCGTCGCGCTGCTCCAGCGCGGCGCGTTCTCCTCGGGTGACGCCGCCCTCGTCGCGGACACCCTGGTCGGGTTCGCGGTCGGGCTCCCGTTCTTCTCCACCTACATCTTCGCGCTGCGCGCGTTCTACTCCCTCGAGGACACGCGCACGCCGTTCCTGCTCAACTGCCTCGAGAACACGGCGAACATCGTCCTCGCGCTCTGGCTCTTCGACGAGATCGGGATCGACGGCCTGTCGTTCGCGTTCTCGGGCGCGTACGCGATCGGTGCGCTCGTCACGCTCGCGGTGCTCTCCCGCCGGGTCGGAGGGCTGCAAGGTCGCGGCATCGGCACGACGATCGTGCGGGTCAGCGTGGTCGCGGCGGCCGCGGGGGCCGGTGGCTGGCTCGCCAGCAAGGCCGTGGGCTGGTCGGGATCCGCCGAAGCGGTCGTGAGCGTCGCCCTCGGCGTCGTGGTGGCGATCGCCATCACCGCCGCGGGGCTCTGGATCGCCCGGGTCCACGAGTTCCAGGAGGTCCTCGGCCTGCTGCGGCGGCGCCGGGTGCCCGACCCCGCGGGCGGCGACGACCCAGCCGTGGAACGATGACGGGTCCCGGCGTCGGCTGGGGATGCAGGCCAGCGCCGGGACGCCGGAGAGCAGGACGGGAGAGCAATCGTGGGAGTCCGAGTCGTCACCGACAGCGCGTGCGACCTTCCCCAGGAGCTCATCGAGCGGCTCCAGATCGAGGTCGTGCCCCTGACGATCCGCTTCGGCAACGAGGAGCTCATCGACCGCAAGGAGCTCTCGACCGATGAGTTCTGGACGCGCCTGAAGAGCTCCGACGTGCTCCCGGAGACGGCCGCCCCCTCCGCCGGCGCGTTCGAGGCCGCGTTCCGCGGCCTGATCACCGACGGGGCGACCGGCATCGTGTGCATCAACCTCTCGTCACGGCTGTCGGCGACGATGCAGGCGGCGCAGGTCGCCGCGGACGCGGTGGGGTCCGACTGCCCGGTCACCGTCATCGACTCGCTCACGTGCTCGATGGGGCTCGGATCGCTGTGCATCAACGCGGCGCGGCGGGCGTCGGAGGGCGGCTCCCTCGAGGAGATCGTCGCCGAGACCACCGACCAGCGCGATCGCACCCGCCTCTACGGAGCGCTCGACACGCTCGAGTTCCTGAAGAAGGGTGGCCGCATCGGCAACGCGCGCGCCCTCGTCGGATCGATGCTCTCGATCAAGCCGGTGGTGGAGGTGAAGGACGGGGTCGTCGAGGAGGCGGGCAAGGTACGCACCCGCTCGAAGTCGCTGAAGCTCCTCGCCGACAAGGTCACCGCGCAGCCCGTCGACTCGCTCGCCGTGCTCCACGGCCAGGCGGACGACGTCGACGAGCTCATCGACCTGCTCGCCGAGAGCTTCCCCCGGGACGAGATCGTCACCGGGGTCGTCGGGCCCGTCATCGGGACCCACGCGGGGCCGGGCGTCATCGGGGTGACCTTCCAGATCCGCCGGTAGCCCGAAGTCACCAACCCCGGGCTACCCCGGTACCGTTGCACGGTGGCGACACCGGCGGCCCCCGGCCGCGTTCTCGACGGTCGCTACCGCCTCGACTCGCTGTTGGCGCGGGGCGGGATGGCCAGCGTCTGGGTGTCGGACGACATCCTGCTCGCGCGCCGCGTCGCGGTGAAGACCCTCCATCCCGAGCTCGCGGTCGACGACTCGCTGCGGATGCGGTTCCGCAACGAGGCGATCGCAGTCGCGAGCCTCGCCCACCCCGACATCGTCGCGACCTATGACACCGGGGAGGACGACGGCGTCGCGTACCTCGTCATGGAGCTGGTCGAGGGACCGAACCTCCGCGTGCTCCTCGACCAGCGTCGGAGCCTCGGCGTGGCCGAGACGGTACGGATCGCTCGTGGTGTCTCGGCCGCGCTCGATCACGCGCACCGCAACCGCATCGTGCACCGCGACATCAAGCCGGCGAACGTGCTCGTGCCCGACCACGGCCCCGTCAAGGTCACCGACTTCGGCATCGCGAAGGCAGAGGGCGCCGGCGACCTCACCCGCAGCGGGACGGTCGTCGGCACCGCGCGCTACCTCTCACCGGAGCAGGTCCAGGCCGCGCCGGTCGACGCGCGCTCCGACATCTACGCCGTCGGTCTGCTCCTGTTCGAGATGCTCGCGGGGCGCCCGCCGTTCGAGGGCGGCACCGACATGGAGGCGGCGGTCGCGCGGCTCACGACCGCACCACCTCGGCTCTCGACGCTGCGCCCCGACGTGCCGCCCGCGCTCGAGTCGATCACGATGCGGTGCCTCGCCGTCGAGCCGTCGGGCCGGTTCCCCGACGCACGGTCCCTCGTGGCCGCGCTCGACGAGCTGATCGACGACGACAGCGACGCCGGTCGACCCCGGAGCGCGACCGCCACGATCGCGCCGGCACGCACCACGACCCGCGAGGCGCCCCCGGCCCGCCAGGCGCCACCGGTACGAACGGCGCCGTCGCGGCGACCACGGAGCCCGAAGCGCCGCCAGTCGTCGGGGCTCCTGTTCGCGATCGTCGGCGTCGTCCTGATCGCCGGTGGCGCGGCCGCCGGGTTCCTCATCGTCCAGGAGACCCAGGACGGCGGCTCGGGTGGTAGCTCCGTGACCGGCGTGGTCCCCCAGGTCGTGGGCGCGAGCGACTTCGACCCCGAGGGCGACGACACCGAGCATCCCGAGAGCACTGCGGCCGCGATCGACGGTGACGCGTCGACGTCGTGGACCACCGAGCGCTACGACTCCGCATCGTTCGGCGGGATCAAGTCGGGCGTGGGGCTCCAGCTCGACCTCGCCGGCGCCGCCGACGTGTCGAGCATCTCGGTCGACACCGAGGAGGGCGGGTGGGGCGCGCAGATCTACGTCGCCGACGAGCCCGCCGAGTCGCTCGAGGCCTGGGGCCCGCCACGTGCGTCGGTCGACGACGCGGCGGCGCAGGCGCAGATCGACGTCAGCCCGACCGCGTCCGGCGCGCACGTGCTGATCTGGTTCACGCGCCTCCCCGCATCGGGCCGGATCACGGTCGCCGAGGTGCGCGTTGCCTGAGCCGGGCGACCGCGACCTCGCGCTCGCCGCGGCAGCGGGGGACCGGCGCGCGCTCGAGCTGCTGCTCGACGCCCACGCCGATCGAGTGCACGCGGTCTGTCGCCGGATCGTCCTCCACCCCGAGGATGCGCTCGACGCGGCCCAGGAGGCGCTCATCGCGATCGCGCGCGGGATCCACCGCTTCGACGGCCGATCGGCGTTCTCGACGTGGGCGTACCGGGTCGCCACCAACGCCGCGCTCGACGAGCTCCGCCGCCGCAAGCGGCGCCCGATGGTCGCCGTCGGGGAGCAGCCGGACCCACCGGTCGCGGGCGGCGAGGACGGGGTCGACGCCCGTCTCGACGTCGACGCGGCGTTGGAGCTCGTGCCCGAGGAGTTCCGGGTCGCGGTGGTCCTGCGCGACCTCGCCGACCTCGACTACGCCGAGATCGCCACCGCGCTCGACATCCCCCTCGGCACGGTAAAGTCCCGGGTCGCTCGGGGCCGCGCCGCGCTCCGCGACGTCCTCGGGAACCCGACGGGGGTCGTCGGTCGTCCAAGTGAGACACCATGACCGACCAGGCCCCCGGCCCTCCCGGCACCCCCGACGCGGACGCTCCCGACCGGGACGTCGCGGTCGCCGAGGCGCTCGCCGTGCCCGAGCTCGCGGAGCCGACCCGGCGGCGTCTCGTGACGGCCGCGCTCGAGGCGGCCGACGCGGATGCCTTCGACCACGGCCCGTCCGGACGCCGGGTCGGGCGCCTCGCCGCGGGCCTCGGCGTCGCCGCCGCGCTGGTCGTGGGCGCG
>JBBDWT010000124.1:0-23754 GCA_040902705.1 Acidimicrobiia bacterium
CTAGCCGGTGAACCTGGGTGTGACGATCACCGCGGCTGGCGCGACGCACGGGCTCGACGCGTTCGCCGGGTCGGTCCAGCCGTCGGCCGGCAGCGTCATCCGAACCTCGCCGTTCGCCGGCTCGTCCAGCAGCGGGCTGACGCCCTTGCCCCCCGCGCCGAAGTTCTCGTTGAAGGGGAAGGCGTAGTCGGGGGAGTACTGGTTGAGGACCTTGGCGTAGAGGTTGTAGGGCGCGGACCCGAACGCGGCGGACTTGGCCGGGTAGGCGAGTTGACCCTGTGTCGGGAGGGTGGGGGGACTGAAGGGGTTCCAGAAGTCCGCCGTGTCGCGCCCGGTCCCGTAGCCGCTGCCCCAGTAGCCGTAGGCGAACGCGCTGGTGAGGTCGTTGTACATCTTGGCGTAGAGGTCGTTCGACGGGTTGTCGGGCAGGTCCGGCGGGGCCACCGTGTAGTTCGTCGGGGGGTTGATCGCCTGGTTGTAGATGCCGTGCGCGAGCTCGCTCAGGGGAACCGTCATCGTGGATCCCGCGCTACCACCCGAGTTGGGTGTCACCCCAGCCCGCGATCCGTCGAGGACGAGGTCGGTCCCGGTGAAGGTGCCCGTGTAGTAGTACCAGCCGACGTTCTGGACGTCCGACGTGCCGGGACCACCGACGTAGATGCCCTCCACGACGATCGGTCCGCCCGCGGCGACCGCCGCGATGTAGTCGGCCATCGACGGCCAGGCGGCCTCGTAGGGACTGCCGTTCAGCGCCGAAACCACGCGGACGAACCGCCCGGTCGCGCTGGCGTCGCTCGTCTGGATCGCCGTGCCGGGATCCCCGCCCACCTCCTGGAGCGCGGTGCGCATGGCGTGCACGATCTGGCAGGTGTTCGCGCTGAAGACGGCGCTCTGGGCGGGAGTGCTCCCGCCCGGGGTCGAGAACGTCTGGAGGTCGAGCGTGAAGTCGAAGTCGTTGACGTTGCTGTAGTCCAGCACCGCGGATCCCCCTGCGGGACCGAACTCGACGTAGCCGAAGCGGTAGGGGGCCGTGACCGTCGGCTGGACGCTCGGGAGCCCGCCGGGCCCGGTCGGGATGGGCTGACCGAGCGAGATCCAGAGGCGCCCGGTGGCGGTGTTGTTCAGGCAGAAGTAGTACGAGTGGGTGCTCGGGTCGCTGCTGTAGAAGTCGGAGCTCGTGCCGTTCGACAGCGGCGTGCTCGCACCGATGAGCGCGGCAGGCTGCAACGAGCCGCCCGGGGTGATGGGCGTGAGGAAGACCTGGGTGTCCTCGTAGTCCGAGGTGTTCACGAACGTGAACTGCGTCTCCCCGGCGGAGCACCCCGGGTTCGCCGCGGCGATCACGTCCGGGGCCCGATGGCCGGCCGCAGATGCGGGGACGACTGCGGCGCCCGACACCGCCAGCACCACGCACACCAGTACCCCACCGAGCCTCCGCATGGGCCCAGACCCTATCCGCGGGGCGGAAGATGGCGTCTTTGGCGAACCGACTGTTCGCCGCGCCAGCGGCGGCTTGGGCATTCAGCGGTGCCCGGACCAGGATTCGAACCTGGATGCCCCCGAAGGAGCCGGCGGGTTTAAGCCGCCTGCGTCTGCCGTTCCGCCACCCGGGCCCCCGGCGGGGGTGACGACGAGGGTACGTCGGACGACGGAGGCGGGCCGACGTCGCCGGTCGCCTCGAGCAGCGCGGTGCGCATCCGCAGCGCGGCTTCGCCCTCCAGGCGGTTGACCACCACGACGCCCTCGACCATGTCGGACGCGACCTCGTCCCACGCTCGGTCGCGCAGCACGACGGACACGACGGCGCCACCGGGATAGCGGCGGACCGTCCGGCGGGCACCGGGAACCCGCGGCGGGCAGCGGAACGCAGGCACGGTGAGGCCCGCCGCACGCGTGGCGGCCCCGAGGCGCTTGGCGGCGTCGGCGAACCGCATCACCGGCCCCGCCGGCGCCCGCGTGGCGCGGTCTGCTGTGCCCCCTTCGGGGTTGGGTGCTCCGCCCATGGAGAGAGGATCGCACCGGGGTGTGACAGCTACGTCGACGCCGCCGCGCCCAGGCCCCGCCTCGGTTCTGGAGCCGTAGCCTCACCCCCATGAGCGCCGGAGCGGTCGGTGGAGGCCGGGGGCGTTGGCCGGCACGGCGCAGCCCCTACGACGCGGAGATCTGGCGCCTCGCGCTCCCGGCCTTCGGAGCGCTCGCCGCCGAGCCGCTCTACGTGCTCGTCGACACGGCCATCGTCGGCCAGCTGGGCACGCCCCAGCTCGCAGGTCTCGCGATCGCCGGGACGCTGCTGACCGCCGCGTACGGCCTCTGCAACTTCCTCGCGTACTCGACGACCGCCGCGGTGGCGCGTCAGCTCGGGGCGGGCGACCGGCGCGCCGCGGCGGCGTTGGGCGTCGACGGCGCGTGGCTCGCCGCCGGGATCGGAGTCGCGCTCGCGATCGTCGGGCTCGCAACGTCGTCGTGGATCGTCGATGCGATGGGCGCATCGCCCGGCGTGCGCCCGTACGCGCTCGAGTACCTCCGGATCAGCCTGGTCGGCGCGCCGTTCATGCTGGTGATGCTCGCGGGCGCGGGCTATCTCCGCGGGCTCCAGGACACGCGCACGACGCTCGTCGTCGCGGTCGCCGCGAACGTCGTGAACCTCGCGCTCGAGGTGCTGTTCGTGTACGGGTTCGACTGGGGTGTCGCCGGCTCCGCGTGGGGCACCGTGATCGCGCAGATCGGAGCCGGCGTCACGTACATGGTGATCCTCGGACGCACCGCCCGTGCCGAGCGCGCACCGCTGACACCGACTCGGGCCGGGGTCCGTCAGACGGCGGTCGTCGGCGGTCCCTTGATCGTCCGGACCGCGGCGCTGCTCGTCGTGCTCCTCGCCACGACTGCCCTCGCCGCACGGATCTCCGACGACGCCGTCGCCGCACACCAGATCGCGATCCAGGTGCTGTTGTTCCTCGCGCTCTCGCTCGACGCGCTGGCGATCGCCGGACAGGCGATGATCGGGCGCTTCCTCGGCGCGTCGAGCGTCCACGAGGCCCGTGCCGCGGCGCGCCGCATGATCGAGTGGGGGATCCTGGTGGGCGTCGCCTTCGGGGTGGTGCTGGCCCTGGTCCGACCGTGGCTGGTCCCGCTCTTCACCGACGACCCCGGCGTCCAGGACCTCGCCGAGCAGCTCCTGCTGATCGTCGCCGTGATCCAGCCCGTCAACGCGTACGTCTTCGTGCTCGACGGGGTGCTCATCGGCGCCGGCGACCAACGCTTCCTCGCGCTCGCGATGCTCGCGGCGACGTTCGCGGTCTACGCGCCCGTGGCGATCGCCGTCAGCCTCGGCGGTGGGGGGATCGTTGCGTTGTGGGGCGCCCTCGCGCTGTGGTCCGTCGCGCGCGCGGTGGGGGTCGGCGCCCGCTACCTCGGTCCGCACTGGCAGGTCACCGGCGCCGTCCGCGCCTGACACCGGATGGGATGCGTCTCTCGACCCGCCCCTCGACGGTGAGGGACGCATCAAGGGTCTAGGGGCGTTTGCCTCGGCTGAGGTCAACAGGTCTACTGGGTCGGTGGAGAACAACCCCTACGACCTCGTCGCCGCACCGGAGTCCAGCGCGGCCCTGGGGTC
This sequence comes from Acidimicrobiia bacterium, assembly GCA_040902705.1. Taxonomy (GTDB): domain Bacteria; phylum Actinomycetota; class Acidimicrobiia; order IMCC26256; family PALSA-555; genus DATBSK01. Next base: position 3,614 of record JBBDWT010000124.1, read on the forward strand.
GCCGCCTCCGGTGGGTGGTGAGCTGGTACCGCTGCCGCGGGCGACGACCGCCACGGGCGACGGGGAACGTGTGGGCGATGTCGACGCATGGGGTCGGAGCGAACGGATGCGGCGGGTGGCGCGTCGCCTCTACGACCCCGTCTACCGGCACTGGTTCCGCGTGGAGTGGGAGGGGCTCGAGCACATCCCGCGTGCGGGCGGGGCGCTGCTCGTCGCCAACCATGCCGGCGCGATCCCGTCCGACGCGCCCGTCATCATGCACGGCGTCGAGACCGAGCTCGGCCGCCCGCTCTACGGGCTCGCCGAGAACCTCTTCCGTGCGCTCCCGGTGCTGGGCACGTTGTGGTCGCGCACCGGCGGCGTGCCCGCGCACCCCGACAACGCGTTCCGGCTCCTGCACGACGACCAGCAGCTCGTGCTCGTCTTTCCCGAAGGAACGAAGGCGACGGGCAAGACCGTCGGTGACCGCTACCAGCTGCGACGCTTCGGCCGTGGCGGCTTCGTCGAGATCGCGATGCGCGCCGGGGTGCCGGTCGTGCCGATCGCGGTCGTCGGCAACGAGGAGGCCATGCCGATCCTGGCCAAGAGCAAGGGTCTCGCCAAGCTGCTCAACGTCCCGTACGCGCCGCTCACCGCGAACATGTTCCTGTTCGGTCCCCTCGGCGGGCTCGTGATGCCGCTCCCCGCGAAGTTCAAGCTCCGGGTGCTGCCACCCGTCCACTTCGACGTCGCGACGAACCAGGCGCGCTACAACCGCAGCGTCGTGATGGACCACTCCGAAGCGATCCGCGACACGATCCAGGACGCGCTCTTCGACATGCTCCGCCAGCGCCAGAGTGTCTGGTTCGGATGAGCGGGATGAGCGGGATGAGCGGCGGCGCGCGCCGCATCCTCGTCACCGGCCTCGGCACGTACTGGGGGAGTCGAATCGCGCAGCGGCTCGAGAACGAGCCGAGCGTCGAGCTGGTCGTCGGCGTCGACACGCGCGACCCGCGGCTGCCGCTCGAGAAGACCGAGTTCGTGCGAGCCGACTCGTCGTACTCGATCCTGCAGCGCATCGTCCGGGCAACGAAGGTCGACACGATCCTCCACACCCACCTGGTCGTCGACTCCGCCGGCACCACCAGCCGGCAGCTTCACGAGGTCAACGTCATCGGCACGATGAACCTCCTGGCCGCCGCGGGTGCGGCGGGCAGCACCGTCAGCAAGGTCGTCGTGAAGTCGTCGACCCTCGTCTACGGGTCGAACTACCCCGATCCGTACTTCTTCCGCGAAGACATGGCGCGCACCCGTTCGGCCCGCACGTCGGTCGAGCGGTCGCTGCTCGAGGTTGCGGCCATCGTGCGCGACTTCGCCGACGACAACCCGCACGTGCTCGTCTCGAAGCTCCGGTTCGCGAACGTGCTGGGAACCAACTGCGAGACGCCGTTCGGGCGCGTGCTCCGGCTCCCTGCCGTCCCCGAGATCGCGGGGTTCGACCCCCGCCTCCAGTTCGTCCACGAGGACGACGTTGCCGATGCCCTCGCGTTCGCGACCCTCCACGACGTGGCGGGGATCTTCAACGTCGCGGGCGACGGCGTGCTGCCGTGGAGCGAGGTCGCCAGCATCGCCGGCAAGCGACGGGTGCCCTTGTCGCCGTTCATGACCGGGCTGGCCGCAGCGCCGTTGCGCGCGCTGCGCATCGCCGACCTGTCGCCGGAGATGCTCGCCCTCCTGCGCTACGGGCGCGGCGTCGACACGAGTCGTTGGCGACAGGCGGGGTACCAGTACGAGCACAGCACGCTCGGCGCGGTCACGGCCTTCGCAGAGGCGATCCGGCTCGAGAGCACGGTCGGGCGCGGACGCGAGTACACGTACGAGCGCGACGTCGAGACCTTCTTCCGTCACTCGCCGGCCGTGGTGCGCGAGCCCACCTGAGCGGAGCCCCTCCATGCCCTTGCACATCGAGCGACGTGATCGCGTCGCGATCCTGACCCTCGACGACCCCGATCGGCGCAACGCGCTGAGCCCGGACCTCGTCGACGAGATCGTCGCTGCGGTGACCGAGTGCGAGGCCGACGACGGTGTCGGCGCCCTCGTCGTCACCGGCGCGCCACCTGCCTTCTGCTCCGGCGCCGACGTGAGCGCACTGAAGTCGATGAGCGGGCGCGACGCGTCCGACGTGCGCGCGATCTACGACGGCTTCCTCTCGGTCCGCGCCAGCAGCCTGCCGACAGTCGCGGCGGTCAACGGCCCTGCGGTCGGCGCGGGCTTCAACCTCGCCCTGTGCTGCGATGTGCGCATCGCCGGCGCGTCCGCCCGGTTCGACGCGCGCTTCGCGCGCATCGGGCTCCACCCCGGTGGTGGGCACGTCTGGATGCTCGAGCGCGAGGTCGGACCCCAGGCGACCGCGGCGATCACCCTGTTCGGAGAGCGGGTCGACGCGGCGCGCGCCGCCGAGCTCGGGCTCGTGTGGCGCACCGTGCCCGACGAGCAGTTGCTCGACGACGCGGTCGAGCTCGCGGCCGCCGGTGCCGCACTCCCCCGCGACCTCGCGGCGGCCGTCAAGGCGACGCTGCGGGAGGCCCCGTGGCAGCCCGACTTCGAGTCGGCCGTCCAGACCGAGCTCGCGCGCCAGAAGGTGACGTTCGAGCAGGGCGGCGGCGCCTGACCGCGTCGACGGGCTTTGGCGTCAGAAACGTCCGCTCAGCGCATGTTTCTGACGCCAAAACCCCAAAGGGGTGGGTCAGCGGCGGACGAGGAAGGCGTCCTCGAGCTCGTCCTTGCGGAGGGCCCACTCCTCCGCGGTGATCGCGTAGCGGACGTGGTCCTCCCAGACGCCTCGGATCTGGAGGAACCGCTCCGAGGTGCCCTCGTCGCGCATGCCGAGCTTCTCGGCGACGCGCCGGCTCTTCGCGTTGCGGGGCACGATCGCGGCCTCGACCCGGTGCAGACGGAGCTGCTCGAACGCGAAGCGCAGGACGACGGCGACGGCTTCCGGCATGTAGCTGCGACCGGCATGGGGCTCGTCGATCCAGTACCCGACGTTCGCCGACTGGAACGGCCCCCGCTGGATGCTGCCGAGGCTCACCTCGCCGATGAAAGGGCCCTTGCGCAGGAAGATCCCGAAGCCGTAGGCGGCGTCGAAGTGACGCTGGCGCTCCCAGGCCCCGCACCGCGACTTGAACGCATCGGGATCGGTGATCGGATCGGGTGTTCCGGGCTCGCCCAACGGCTCCCACGGCTCGAGCCAGTCGCGACTGCGGACGCGCACCGCGCGCCAACCCTCCCAGTCGCTCGCCTTGAGCGGCCGGAGCTCGACCCTCCGTCCGTGGAGGACGTCACCGCGCCCCATGAAGGCAGGCTATCCAGCCGTCGATAGCCTCGTCGGCAGTGGCTCTGCCCTCCGACCCTCATGCCCTCGATCGTCTCGCGTGGCTCGACCTCGAGATGACCGGCCTCGACGTGTCGCGTCACGTCATCGTCGAGCTGGCGATCCTGGTGACCGACGCGTCACTCGAACCGCTCGACGACGGCTTCGACGTCATCATCCACCAACCGCCGGAAGCGCTCGCGCAGATGGACGACTTCGTCCGCGAGATGCACACCCGGTCGGGCCTGCTCCCCGCGATCGAAGCGTCCGAGGTGACGCTCGAGCGCGCCGGTGCGCAGGCCATGGAGTACCTGCGCGCGCACGTCGGTCCCGGCGTCGCGCCGCTGTGCGGCAACTCGATCGGTGTCGACCGGCGCTTCCTTCACTCACAGCTGTCCGAGCTCGACGAGTACCTCCACTACCGCAGCATCGACGTGTCGTCGTTGAAGGAGCTGTGCCGGCGCTGGTACCCGGACGTCTACAAGCGACGACCGGGCAAGCGAGAGGCGCATCGAGCGCTCGACGACGTGCTCGAGTCGATCTCCGAGCTGCGCTTCTACCGCGAGACGATCCTGCGTGCGCCCGACGACCCGCCCGACGAGCCGCCCGGCCAGGCGCCGAGCCCGACGCCCTAGACGGTCGCGGTGACCGGCTCCCAGTGCTCGAGCAGGATCTGGGTGACGGGCCGCGCGGCCGGACCGGCAGCGAGACCTCGTGCGACGTCGGCGGCCGCGCGCGCGATGCGGGTCACGTCGGCGTCGGGGAGCTCGACGCCCGCCCGACGGGCGACGTCCTGGATCGCGCCGGATGCCATCGAGGCAGCATGCGCCGCCTGGCGCCCCCGCCGTTGGTGGCGCACGACCTTGTCGATGGCGATCGTGGCCCGCCACCAGTCGACCTCGTCGCAGAGCACCTCGGAGTCGAGCCGGGCCACCACTCGCCCCAGGTCGTCACCGTCGAGGCGTTCGAGCGCACGAAGGAACCCAGCGACGTCGTTGTGACCCATCACGCGATGTTGCGCCTCCGCGGGCCAGAAGTGGTGGATATCCGGCGTGATCCTGGCGGAGACGTGGCCGCGCAAGAGGTCAGGCGAGGCTCCGGGCGAGGCCGTCGAGGATGTCCGCCTCCGAGACGAGCATCTCGGTGAGCTCGAACGTCCGGAAGATCGCCACGAGCACGATCGCGCCGCCGACGATCACGTCGACGCGCTCGGCCTCGAGGCCCGGGTTGTGGCGGCGATCGGCGATCGGCTCCGTCGCGAGCGTCCGGAACACCTCTTCGGCCGCGGCGCGGGTCAGCCGGAAGTGGTGGATGCGATCACGGTCGTACTCATGGAGCCCCTGCTCGACCGCGGCGACCGTGGTGACCGTGCCCGCGAGCCCGACGACGGTCGCGGCCTCGCTGAGCATCGGCACCGCGCGCTGCACGTCGGCGAGCTCGTCGCGCACGGCCGACACCGCGTTCGACAGCTCTTCGGGTGCCGGTGGGTCCGAGTGGAGCCACTGCTCGGTCACGCGCACGCACCCGACGTCGATCGAGCGGAGCGCCTCGGGCGCACTCGTGCCGAAGACGAACTCGGTCGAGCCGCCGCCGATGTCGACGACGAGATACGGGGCCGGCGCGGCGAGCTCGATCGTCGCGCCCATGAACGACAGGCGCGCTTCCTCCTCACCGGTGAGCAGTTCCGGCACGACGCCGAGCACCTCGCTCGCCGGGCCGAAGAACTCGTCGCGGTTCTCCGAGTCGCGCGCGGCGCTGGTGGCGGTGGCACGGACCCGTGCTGCGCCGTGCTCGTCGATGGCCCTCCGGTACTCGCGCAGCACGCCCAACGTGCGCTCGATGGCCTCGGGGGCGAGCCGGCGGCTGGCGTTCACACCCTGTCCGAGTCGCGTGATGCGCATCCGCCGGTCGATCGTGACGAGCGGTCCGGCGGGATCGTCGAGGTCGGCGACGAGGAGACGGACCGAGTTGGTGCCGATGTCGATCGCGGCGACCCGACTCACGTCACGTCCGACTCGGCGAGGCGCGTCGCGACCCAGCGGCCGACCGGGTCGTCACCCCCCGCGAGGAGCCAGGCGTAGTGGGCGTGGAGGCACTTGACTCCCTGGCGGGTCCCGCCGACACCGCCGAAGGGACGGGGTCCGTCGTGGTCGTCCGGCACGGCGCGATCGCGCTCGGCGGCATACGCCGCGTGGGCCGCGGCGAGCTCGTCGGCATCGACCGCGGCGGAGGCCGCTCGCACCCCGCCCGCGGCCTCGAGCTGCGAGACACGCGTCACCAGCACCGGGTCGACGAGCCAGAAGCGCGTCGGCATCGGCGTGCCGTCGTGCGTCAGAGGCGCGTTCTTGACGACGACGGGTGCACCGGCGCCGTCGCGCACCACGACCTCGAAGTCGGCGATCGGCTCACGTCCGATCCGTTCGCGTACGGCGACGACGTCGGCGGGTGTTGCGGTACCCATGGCGCCGAGGCTACCGAGCGCGGCGTCTGCTCACGGAGTGGCGGGAGGAGCGGTCGCGCTCGTCGTCGTCTTCGCGGGGACGAGCACGTACCTCGTCTCACCTGGTCGCCCGAGGCCGTACTGCTCACGCGCGATCCGCTCGACCTCCGTGTCACCACGCAGCCGCTCGGTGTCGCGCTCGAGCGCCGCGGTCTGCTGCTGAAGCACGTCGAGGCGATTCTGGGCGCGCGAGATCTGGTCACGCTGACCGAGATACGTGCGGGTGGGATAGACGAACGCGAAGAGGAAGCCGACGATCGCGAGCCCGCACATGATCCCGATGAGCACCCGGCGTCGGCGCACGACGCGCGCCGACGCCGATCGCTTCGGCGTGGGTGGCGGTGTCCGATCGCCTGCCGACGACACCCGCCGGATGCCGGGCGTCCGAGCCGGGGGCGTGCGCGTGCGGGCCGCGCGCGACGACGACTCTCGGCGAGGCGCGACTCGCTCGCGGTCGGGGCGCGCTCGGCGCCGACGGTCAGCCATGGACGTCTCCTCTCACGGCTCCGCCGGCGAGGGCTGCACCACCGAGATAGGCCGCGTGCGTCCCGAGCTCCTCCTCGATCCGGAGGAGCTGGTTGTACTTGGCGACCCGTTCGCTGCGTGCAGGTGCCCCGGTCTTGATCATCCCGCAGTTCGTCGCGACCGCGAGATCGGCGATCGTCGTGTCCTCGGTCTCGCCGCTGCGGTGCGACACGACCGACGTGTACCCGTGGCGCGCCCCGAGCTCGATGGTGTCGAGGGTCTCGGTGAGCGTGCCGATCTGGTTGACCTTGATGAGGATGGAGTTCCCCGCGCCGCGGTCGATGCCCGTCTGGAGCCGCTCGGGGTTCGTCACGAACGAGTCGTCACCGACCAGCTGGATCCGTGAGCCGAGCAGCTCGGTGACCGCGACGAAGCCGTCCCAGTCGTCTTCGGCCGTGGGGTCCTCGATGGACACGATCGGGTACTTGTCGCAGAGCCGGGCGAGCTCCCCGGCCCACTCCGCCGAGTCGTAGGTCTTGCCTTCGCCCTCGAGGACGTACTTCCCGTCGCGGTACAGCTCGGTCGACGCGATGTCGAGCGCGACGGCGACTTCGTCGGTCGTGCGTCCGGCCTTCTCGATCGCTTCGACGAGCAGCTTCAGCGCGTCCTCGTTCGACGGCAGATCGGGCGCGAAGCCCCCCTCGTCGCCGAGCGCGGTGTTGAGCGCGCGCTCGCTGAGCACAGCCTTCAGCGCGTGATACGTCTCCGCACCCCACCGCAGTGCCTCTTCGAAGCTCGCCGCGCCGACGGGCGCGAGCATGAACTCCTGGATGTCGACGTTCGACTCGGCGTGCGCGCCACCGTTGAGGACGTTGAACATCGGCATCGGGAGCACGTGCGCGTTCACGCCACCGACGTAGCGGTAGAGCGGGAAGTCCGCCTCGTCGGCGGCCGCGATCGCGATCGCGAGCGAGACGCCGAGGATCGCGTTCGCGCCGAGCCGTCCCTTGTTGGGCGTGCCGTCGAGCATGCACAGCTCGTCGTCGATCATGCGCTGGTCGTCGGCTTCGAGGCCGAGGACAACCTCGGCGATCTCGGTGTTGACGTGCTCGACCGCCCTCCGGACGCCCTTGCCCCCGTAGCGGTCGCCCCCGTCGCGCAGCTCGACCACCTCGTGCGCCCCCGTGCTCGCGCCGCTCGGCACCGCGGCGCGCCCGCTCGCGCCGGAGAGCAGCTCGACCTCGACCTCCACGGTCGGGTTCCCGCGGGAGTCGAGGATCTCCCGGGCGATGATCTCGGCGACGGCGCTCACGCGTGCTGGTCTCCTGGCCCCTCAAGGACGGAGGACGGGCCTGTGGCTGATGTGGCCAGAGTGGTGAAAAGGGGAACTTGAGGCTACTCCCCCGTCGAGCCCGTGGGAAGGGGCGAGATCGCCCCGGATTCGGGGGCGGTGAGGTCCTCCGCGTCCTCGGCACCCGCCGCCGGGGCTGTTCCAGGCGTCCGTAGACTGCCCTCGTGACGACGGCCGATCAGGACCTCTTCCTGAACCCGTTCGAACCGGGGTTCTTCGACGATCCCTACGAGCAGTACGGCCGGCTCCGCGCGCTTCGCCCGGTGCACAAGAGCCCTCTCGGGCCGTGGACGCTCACCCGCTACGAGGACTGCACCCGTCTCCTGCGCGACCCGACGCTGTCGGTCGACGAGCAGCACAGCGCCTACAACGGGCGCGAGGCGATGTTCGAGGAGGCCGGCGTCGAGCGGCGCAACCGCGGGTCGCGGGCGATCCTCAACATCGACCCGCCCGACCACACCCGGATCCGCCGGCTGGTCAGCAAGGCGTTCACACCCAAACGCGTCGAGGAGCTCGTCCCCCGCGTGCAGGCACTCGTCGACAGCATGCTCGACGCTGCCGACGCGCGCGGCGAGATGGACGTCATCGCCGACCTCGCGTTCCCGCTGCCGTTCGCGGTGATCTCGGAGATGCTCGGGATGCCCGAGGCCGACAGCCATCTCCTGCGCGGGTGGTCGCACACGCTCGTCACGTCGCTCGAGCCGCTCACCGCGCCCGACGAGATCCCGCTGCTCATGGACGCGTCGGACCACATGGTCGCCCACGTCGACGCGGCCATCGAATGGAAGCGCAGGACACCGGCCGACGACCTGCTCTCCGCGATGATCGCGGCCGAGGAAGAGGGCGACCGGCTGTCGCCCGACGAGCTGCGCGACCAGGTCATCCTGCTCTTCGTCGCCGGCCACGAGACGACGGTGAACCTCGTCGGCAACGCGACGCTGGCGCTGCTCCGCAACCGCGACCAGCTCACGCTGCTGCGCGAGCAGCCCGGGATGATCGGCAACGCGATCGAGGAGCTCCTGCGCTACGACTCGCCGGTCCAGTTCACCCGCCGGATCGCGCTGGCGGACCTCGAGATCGACGGGAACCAGATCGAAGCCGGCTCGTTCGTGTTCACGGTGCTCGGCGCCGCGAACCACGACCCCGAGCACTTCGGCCCCACGGCCGACGCGCTCGATCTCTCGCGGCGCGACGCCCCGCACCACATCTCGTTCGGCGGCGGCATCCACCACTGCCTCGGCGCGGTCCTGGCGCGGGCCGAGGCGCGGGTCGCCATCGGTTCGGTCGTCTCGCGCTTCCCGGAGATGACGCTCGCCACCGACACCCCGGCGTGGAACGGCCGGATGGTGCTCCGCGGCCTCGACGCCCTCCCCGTGTCGTTGCGCGGCTGATCACAGACCCAGTTGCACGCTTCGCGAGCGGTGACCCAGACCCGGCGTTCGGGACATCCGCGGAAAGCGTTGGAACCGTCATCGCTTCATCGCGATCAACTGGATCTTCGGCATGAGCGCGTAGAACTGCCCTGCCGCCTCGCGCTGTCGTTGCTCGCCGACCCAGCGATCCGCGTCGCCGCGATCGACCCGTCCTGCTGCAACTGCACGGTCGACCGCAGCGGGGAAGCCGGCCACTCGCTCGAGCGTCGCAAGTGACCGCCACACCGAGAGCTCCTCGACCCGGTCGAGGACGTCGCAGCCGAGGTCCTCGAGGAGCTCCCACAGCCGCGCCCCGATGTCAGGATGCTTCACCGAGGTGATCCACGTCGCGCGCTCGGGCAGGACGTCGCTCCTCACCACGAAGGATCCCCAGTCCGGCTCGAAGACGGTGACGAGACCACCGGGCTCGACGCACCGAAGCGCTTCGGTGAGGACGACGGACGGGTCGTCGACGTGCATGAGCACACGCTCGATGCGACACCCCGAGAACGCCTCGCGGCCGAACGGCAGTTGCTCACCGACGGCACGCACGAGCGGGGCGCCGGCGTCCGCCGCGCGTCCCCGTGCCGCCTCCACCATCACGGCACTCGGATCGATACCGACGACGCCGAGCCCCGCGGCAGCGAACAGCACGAGGTCATGCCCGGCGCCGCAGCCGATGTCAAGGATCGGCCTCGGAGGTCGCCGCAGGGCATGCGCCGCGACCGCGTAGTGCTTCATCCCCGACTCCGCCAAGGCAGCCGCATCGAGGAAGCGCACCAACCCTTCTGGGTCAGCCGAGTCGTCAACCGACGAGAAACCCGCCACGGGCCCACCATCCTCGCCGGGGACCCAGGCGGCCGGCCCCCGCTCAAGGCTCCCTCGTGGTGCTCCACGCCGAGGCCGCCAGTTGCAGTGCGAACATTCTCGCGCCATACAAGCGCGCGCTGACGCGGCACTAGGTCGGTGACGCGGACTCTTCCCAGAGTGCTTCCACGGCGGCGGGCTCCATGGCGCTCAGGTCGAGGCCGCGGTCTCGGGCGAGGCCCTCCATCGCCTCGAATCGGGTCCGGAAGCGGACCGACCAGCCGCGCAAGGCCGACTCGGTGTCGACGCCGAGGGCGCGGGCCAAGGCGACCGCCGCGGCGAGGAGCTCGCCGAGCACCGCTTCGGCTTCGTCGGCGCCGAGAGTGCGGATCGCCACGACCGCGGCCTCGACGCGCGCGAGCGACGCGTCGACATCGCCGGAATCGAGGCCGACCGATGCCGCCTTGCGGTAGAGCTTGTGTGCGTAGAGGAGCGACGGGAGACCGGGAGTGATGCCGGCGACGATCGACTCGACTCCCTTCTCCTCCTTCTTGATCTGCTCCCAGTTCGCCATCACGGCGTCGCTCGTGTCGGCGTCGACGTCGCCGAACACATGCGGATGGCGCCGTACGAGCTTGTCGTGGATGCCGCGGGCGATGTCGGCCATGCCGAACGCGCCAGCCTCCTCCGCGAGCACGGCATGGAAGATCACCTGGTACAGCAGATCGCCGAGCTCGTCGACGAGTGCCGCGTATGCGGGGTCGTCGGGTGCAGCGTCGTCGGGCGCGCGCGTGGGCAGGGCCTCCACGGCGTCGACGACCTCGTAGCTCTCCTCCAGCAGGTACCGCGTCAGCGAGTGGTGCGTCTGCTCCGCATCCCACGGGCACCCGCCCGGGCGCCGCAGCCGCTCCGCGAGGGCGAGCAGCCGCGCCAGCTCGACGGTCGCCGACCCCGCCACACCGGGTACGAACACGGAGGTGAGATGGTCCGGCTCGATCGTGCGGTCGAGGTCGACGAGCGCGAGCTCCTCGACGTGCTCGTCCGGGAGCCCGAGACGCTGGAGCACCGTCACCGGTGTCTCGGGTGCAAGGCGCTCGAGCAGCGTGAGCTTCACGTCGGCGAGCACGAGCGGGTAGTCGCACTGCGCGACGAGCAGCGGCGCACCGGCGTCGAGCGCCGCGACGTCGAGGGCGCGCCCGTCCACGACGCGCGCGCCGGTCGCGAGGGGGTCGACCCCGAGCCGGGCCCACGCGGCATCGGCGAACGAGAGCCCGGGGACGACCCGCAGCTCCACGTCGCCCACGCGGGCCGCGTCGTGCAGCAGCTCGACCGTGCGCTCCGCGACCGCCGGGTTGCCGGGCACCGCGTACGCGACCTCACGGTGCTCGGCCGCCGCGGCGATCAGGGTGTCGACGATTTCCGCGTAGCACTCGTCGAGATCGTTCGCGGCGTCGTACCGGTCGTCGAACGACTCCAGCGCGATCCCCTCGGCCGCGAGCTCGGAGACGGCACGGTGGCGCGCGGTGCGGGCGTAGCGGACCGGCGACGACTCGAGCGCGGCGCGCGCGGCGGGGAGCACGAGGTCGGCGCCACCCGGCCCCAGGCCCACGACGACGACCCGGCCCGGTTCGGTCACGCGCTACCCGGTCGGGGCGGCGGCGCTCGCCGGCTGCGTCGTCGGCACCGGCGGCGGGAGCACCTGGCCGTTCCGACGATCCCACGTGCCGTAGCGGGGGTCGACCTCGACGAACGTGCCCCGGCTGTGGTCGAGCACCTCGGTGAGCAGCGCCTGCTCGAGGTTGGCCTCGGGGATCTCGTCGGTGACGAGGATCAGGTGCGAGCCGAACTCGGTGGTCACAGGATCGGAGACGACACCGATGGGCTGCGTCGCGGCGGTCGTCGCGAACGGCTCGACGAAGCTCTGGCCGTCGGCGCAGCCGAGGTCGCCGCCCACCTGGGCCGTGCCGGTGTCCTTCGAGCTCTGCATCGCGAGCTCGGCGAAGTCGGCGCCGTTCTCCAGCTCTTGCTTCAGCGCGAGCGCTTCCGCTTCGGTGTCGACGAGGATGTGCGACACGTACCGTCCCGACGGGCACTGCGCGTTGATCTGCTCGAGGACCGCGTCCGACGGATCCGCCGCCGCCTCGCGCTCGAGCACCGCGACCGCGGTCCAGCGCTTCGCGACCCGGTCCTGGAACCACTTCGGCATCGTGGAGAACAGCTGCTCGCCGCCGAGCGACTGGTCGGCGAGCGCACGCCCGCGCTGGATGTCGGCCGCGGTCGTCTCGAGGCCGCGCCGCTCGACGACCTCGGCCGCTGCGGTCTGCGCCACGATGAGGCTCAGCCAGCCCGAGCTGTTCGTCGCGGTGATCGTGCCCGGCACGTTCGACAGCAACGCCGCCTGCTGCCCCGACTGCTGCCCCGACTGCTGAGCCTGGGCCTCGATCGCCTGGCGGAGCTCGTCGCTGTCGACCAGCGCGCGGAGCTCTTCGTCGACCGACTGCTGGGAGATCCGCCGGCCGCCGACCGTCGCCGCGGCGGGCCCGCCGCTGTCGCCGAGGAAGAAGAGCCCGACACCGAGGCCGGCGATCACCCCGATCACGACGATGACTGCGACGATCCGCTTCATGGCGCTGCGGACTCTACCGGGACGTCCGACGACGCCTGAGTCGGGGACGCCGTCGGTGCGGGCTCGGGTGGGACGAGCTCCCGCAACAGCGCGACGAGGGTCGCGGCGACCTCGGCGGGAGGCGCCGTGATCGGCACGAGCACCTCGTCGCGGCCGACCTTCGCGCCCGGAGCGAGCCGCGTGAGGCGCGCTTGCTTCGACGCCGGGAGGTCGAGGCCGCGCAGACGCGCGGCGCCACTCGCGACGGTGAGGCTCGTGATGCCGAGCCGCACGCACTCGGCCCGCAGCCGGGCCGCGGCGAGCAGTGCCTCGGCCGGGGGCGGGGGCGGGCCGTAGCGGTCTTCCCACTCGTCGCGCACGTCGTCGACGTCGTCGGGCGCGGTCACCGCGGCGAGTCGCCGGTAGGCCTCCATGCGCACGTCGTCGCGCGTGACGTAGTCGGCGGGGAGATGCGCGTCGACGGGGAGGTCGATCGTGACCTCGACCGGCTCCGGCGGCAGCTCGCCGGTCAGCTCACCGACGGCCTCGGTCACGAGCTGGCAGTAGAGGTCGAAGCCGACCGCGGCGATCTGCCCCGACTGCTCGCCGCCGAGCAGGTTGCCCGCGCCGCGGATCTCGAGGTCGCGCATCGCGATCTTGAAGCCCGACCCGAGCTCGGTGAACTCACCGATCGTCTTCAGGCGCTCGTACGCCTCTTCGGTGAGCCTCGTGTCGGGCGGGTGCAGCAGATACGCGTACGCACGTTGGCCCCGACGGCCGACGCGCCCGCGGAGCTGGTACAGCTGCGCGAGCCCGAGGCGGTCGGCCCGGTCGACGACCATCGTGTTGACGTTCGGGATGTCGAGGCCGCTCTCGACGATGGTCGTGCACACGAGCACGTCGTAGCTGCGCTCCCAGAAGTCGAGGATGACGCGCTCGAGCCGACCCTCGTCCATCTGACCGTGCGCGATCCCGATGCGCGCCTCGGGCACGAGCTCGCGCAGGTGCTCGGCGACGAACTCGATGTCCCTCACCTGGTTGTGCACGAAGAACACCTGGCCCTCGCGCAGGAGCTCCCGGCGGATGGGCTCGGCGACGGCTCGATCGTCGTACTCGCCCACGTAGGTGAGGATGGGCTGGCGGTCCTCCGGTGGCGTGTTGACCAGCGAGAGGTCGCGGATGCCGGTGAGCGAGAGCTCCAGGGTCCGCGGGATCGGCGTCGCCGAGAGGGTCAGCACGTCGACGCCGGTGGTGATCGCCTTGATGCGCTCCTTGTGCTGCACACCGAAGCGCTGCTCCTCGTCGATGACGAGCAGCCCGAGATCCTTGAACGCGATGTCCTCGGAGAGCAGCCGGTGCGTGCCGATGACGACGTCGACGTCGCCGCTCGCGACACCGTTGATGACGGCCGTCTGCTCCTTGGGCGTGAGGAAGCGCGACAGCACCTCGACCCGGACCGGGTAGCTCGCGAAGCGCTCGCGGAAGGTCTGGCCGTGCTGGGTCGCGAGCAGGGTGGTCGGCACGAGGATGGCGACCTGCTTGGCGTCCTGCGCCGCCTTGAACGCGGCCCGCAGCGCGATCTCGGTCTTGCCGAACCCGACGTCGCCGCAGACCAGGCGATCCATGGGACGCGGCTGCTGCATGTCGTGCTTGACCTCGACGATCGCCCTCTCCTGGTCGGGCGTCTCCTCGTACGGGAACGCCTCCTCGATCTCGCGCTGCCAGGGCGTGTCGGGCGGGAAGGCGTGGCCCGGGCTCGCGAGTCGCCGGCGGTAGAGCACCACGAGCTCCTGCGCGATCTCGCGCACGGCGGCGCGCACACGCGACTTCGACTTCTCGAAGTCGGCGCCGCCCATGCGGTGGAGCGTGGGGGTCTCGCCGCCCGTGTACCGGCGCACCGTGTGCACCTGGTCGGTCGGGATGTAGAGCTTGTCGCCGCCCTTGTACTCGAGGAGCAGGTAGTCGCGTGCGACACCACCGATCGCACGCTGGACCATCCCGGAGTACCGAGCGACACCGTGCACCTGGTGCACGACGTAGTCGCCGGGCGTGAGCGCGTCGTAGAGGTCGGCGCCGCGGCGCGCGCCGCGCGGCCGGCGGTGGACGCGGCGGCGGCCGGTGAGATCGGCCTCGGCCACGAGCGCGAGACCCGCGCCGGGGACGACGACGCCGCGGTCGATGGGTGCGACGACGACTCCGACCACACCAGGCGCGATCGCACCGGCGGCGACGTCGACGCCGTCGTCGGCCAGGACCTGCACGAGCCGGTCCGCGGACCCGGCGCCGTCGGCCGCGAGGACGACGCGCGCGCCCGTGCCCGCGAGGTGCCGCAGGCGATCGGCGAGGCCGGCGGAGTCGCCGACCACGGGGTCGAAGGCCGTCGCCGCGAGATGCGGCGTGTCGGGGCTGTCGGGCGCCGAGACGAGATGGGTCGCGCCCGCGCTCGTGTGCGCGAGCAGCCGGTCGAACGGGAGCGACAGCCGTGGCCACGCGCCTCCGGAGCGGCCCCGCTCCGTCGCGCCCCATGTCGTCGCGAGCGTGTCGGCGAGCGCGGCCTCCTCGTCGAGCAGCTCCTGGGCGCGGTCGCGCATGCGCCTCGGCTCACAGAGCAGGACGAGCGCGTCGTCGGGAAGCAGGTCGGACACGAGGTGCTCGTCCTCGGTGAGCCACGGCAGCCATGACTCCATGCCGTCGAACGTCTGGCCCTCGGCGAGCCGCTCGAACGCCTCGGCTCCCCACGGCTCGGCCCGCAGGAGCTCAGCCGCGCGCTCGCGGACCTCGGGCGACGGCAGCAGCTCACGGGCGGGGAACACCGTCGCGACCGGGACGTCGTGCGTCGAGCGCTGGTCGGCGACGGCGAACGCAGTGAGGCGCTCGACCTCGTCGCCCCAGAGATCGATGCGGACGGGATGGTCGTCGGTGACCGGGTAGATGTCGACGATCGATCCGCGCACGGCGACCTCGCCGCGTGACTCCACCTGGTACTCGCGGCGGTACCCCATCGCGACGAGGCGCTCGACGAGCCCGTCACGGTCGACCCGCTCGCCGACCCGCACGACGATCGGCTCGACGTCCTCGACGTGGGGGCCGAGACGTTGGACGAGGGCGCGCACGGGCGCGACCAGCACCGTCGGCAGCTCACCCGTGCGGAGGCGCCACAGGACCCGTTGCCGCCGGCCCATCGTCTCGAGCGACGGCGAGACCCGTTCGAACGGCAGGGTCTCCCAGGCGGGGAAGTGCTCGACCGACCCGCCGGGAAGGAACGCGCCGAGGTCGTGGAGCAGTCGCTCGGCGTCGGCGGCGGTCGGGACCGCGACCACGATCGGGCGCCGCGTGGTGACGCCGGCGAGCGCGGCGACGACGACCGAGCGGGCCGCGTCGGGCACTGCGACGACCGGGGCACGGCTGACGACGGCGCGCACCGCCGGCTCCTCGGCGAGGAGCCGGGCGACCGGCGCGAGCGGCGGCGGTGCGGTGGTCGTCGGGTTCGTGGCGTCGGTTCGAGTGCTCGTCATGCGCGCGAAGAGACCGGGGATGCGTACGCACCCCCGGGTCGGCCTCGCCCGAGGGTACCGTCCCCGATGCGGGCCACCGAACGGCAACCACCGTGGCCGGGGCGGGATTCGCTAGCGCTCGATCACGCGTCCGGCTCCGGCCCGCGGGTGTTGTAGCGGTTCATGGCCGCTTCGATCCCGTCGGTCGCGATCGTCTCCACCGCATCGGCGGCGTCCTGGATCGTCACGTCGACGTCGGCCCGCTCGCGCTTGGGGAACCGCGAGAGCACGTGGTCGGCGCCGCGCTCCTTCGACGTGGGCTTGCCGACCCCGATGCGGATGCGTTGGAACGAGTCGGAGTGCAGGTGCGACGCGATCGAGCGCAGCCCGTTGTGGCCGGCGAGCCCGCCGCCCGACTTCACCCGCAGCGCGGCGACCGGCAGGTCGAGCTCGTCGTGCACCACGACGAGCTGCTCGGGCTCGACGCCGTAGCGTCGCACCAGGAGCCGTACGGACTCCCCCGAGTCATTCATGTACGTCAGCGGCACTGCGAGCGCGACGCGCCGGTCACCGATGCGGACCTCGTCGGCGAGCGCGCGCTCCTTGCCCTTGCGGAGCTTCGCGCCGTGCCGCTCGGCGAGCAGCTCGACGACCTCCGCGCCCACGTTGTGCTTCGTGCGCGCGTACTCGTCGCCGGGATTGCCGAGACCGACGACGAGCAGATCCGCAGGGGTACCGGTGCGCGGCGGCGCATCGCGGCGCCGGCGCAGCACGCGCTACTCCTCGTCGCCCTCGCCGCCGCCGGACGGACCGCCCTCGGCCGATGCCTCGGCGCCGGCCTCGCCCTCGGCCGCCTCGCCCTCGACACCTTCCTCGCCCTCGCCCTCGACGGGGACCTCTTCCTCGACGACCCGAGGCGCGATGACCTGCGCGACGAGCGCGTCGGGCTCGACCGTCGCCGTGACACCGGGCGGGAGCGCGAGCTCCTCGACGCGCAGCTGGTCGCCGATCTCGAGCGCGGAGATGTCGTGCTCGATCCCGGTCGGGATGTCCTGCGGCATCGCCTCGATCGGAAGGGTGAAGATGAGCTGCTCGACCACGCCACCCGACTTCGCACCCTCGGACTCGCCCGTGAGGTGCAGCCCGACCTCGGCCTGCACGGCGACGTCGGTGCGCACGCGGATGAAGTCGACGTGGACGAGGTCGCCGCGGGTGGGGTCACGCTGGACCTGCCGGGCGAGGGTGAGCGCGTCGTCGCCGTCGACCTTGAGGGTGATCAGCGTGTTCGCACCGCCCTTGGCCAGGATGTTGCCGAGGTCGTGCGCCGAGACGGTGACCGCCTGCGAGTCGGAGCCGAGGCCGTAGACGATGGCCGGGACCTTGCCGGCGCGCCGGAGCCGCCCGGCGGGGCGTGAGCCGCGCTCGGCCCGCTGCTCGGCGACGAGAACGATGTCTTCGGCCATGACGAGGTACCGACTTCCTGGTGGAGGGGACCTTCCATTCTGGTCGCCGGGTCAGGGTGAGGCCAAGTCGGCTCCCCCCGGCCCGTGCTCTGGCGGCGGTCAGACGTTGTCGCCGCGGAAGATCTCGCTGACGGAGGTGTCCTCGAACACGGCGTCGAGGGCCTCGGCGAGGATCGGCGCGATCGACAGGACGGTCAGGCCGTCGAAGCGCTTGTCGTCGGCGATCGGCACCGTGTTGGTGACGACGACCTCGCTCGCGTCCGACGCGCGGAGCCGCTCGATCGCCGGCCCCGACATCACCCCGTGGGTCGCGGCGATCCGGACCTCGGTCGCACCCCGATCGAGCAGGAGCTGCGCCGCGCTGGTGATCGTGCCCGCGGTGTCGATCATGTCGTCGACCAGGGCGCAGGAGCGGCCGTCGACCTCACCGACGACCTCCTCGGCGACCGCGACGTTCTGCGTGCCCTTCGGGCGCCGCTTGTCGATGAACGCCAGATCGGTCTCGACGCCGAGATCGTTGAGGTAGTTGGCGAAGCGCCGTGCGAGCTTGCCGCCGCCGGCGTCGGGGGCGACCACGGTCACCGCGCCGTCGACCCTCGATGCGATGTGCGCGGCGAGCAGCGGCACGGCGGTGAGGTGGTCGACGGGCATGTCGAAGAAGCCCTGGATCTGCCCGGTGTGGAGGTCGACGGTCACGACGCGGTCCGCTCCGGCGACCGTGAGCATGTCGGCGACGAGTCGCGCGGTGATCGGCTCGCGCCCCTCGGCCTTCCGGTCCTGGCGGGCGTACCCGTAGAACGGGCACACCGCGGTGATGCGCTTCGCCGACGCGCGCTTCGCGGCGTCGATCATGATCAGCTGCTCGACGATGCGGTCGTTGATCGGCGGGCAGTGGCTCTGGAAGACGAACAGGTCGGCGCCGCGCACGCTCTCGCCGTAGCGGCAGTACAGCTCGCCGTTCGCGAACGTCGACAGCACCATGTGGCCCAGCGGCACGTCGAGGCACTTGGCGACCTCGGCCGAGAGCTCCTCGTTGCCGCGACCGGCGAAGAGCATCAGACGCTTCGTGGGCGTCAGCTCCATGTGGTTCACGCCTCTCCCCTCTCCCTGGTCTCGGGCTCGTCCGGGTCTAGGGCTCGTCGACCGCGAGGTCGGTGTCGTCGTCCCCAACGCCCTCGGCATCGGCGGCCTCGCGCCGCTCCACCCATCCCTCGTCGATCCGCGCCGGCACACCCTTGGCGAGCGCGCCGGGCGGCACGTCGCGCGACACCACCGCGCCGGCAGCCGTGTACGCGCCGTCGCCCACCTCGACGGGCGCGACGAGCACGGTGTTCGACCCGGTGCGCGCGTCGGCACCCACCTTCGTGCGGTGCTTCTGCTTGCCGTCGTAGTTCGCGGTGATCGTGCCCGCGCCGATGTTCGCTCCCGGCCCGATCTCGGCATCGCCGAGGTACGAGAGGTGCGGCACCTTCGCGCCTTCGCCGATCTCGGAGTTCTTCACCTCGACGAACGTCCCGATGTGTGCGTCGGCCGCGATGCGCGTGCCGGGGCGCAGCGACACCCACGGTCCGATCGTCACGCGGTCGCCGATGTCGGCCTCGCGCGCGACGGTCTGCGCGATCACCGCGTCCTCGCCGACGATCGTGTCGACCAGGCGACAGTCGGGGCCCACCACCGACCCGGAGCCGATCACGGTGCGTCCTTCGAGGATGACGCCCGGGAGGAGCCGGACGTCGGGCTCGAGCTCGACCGTCGCATCGACGTACGTACGCTCGGGGTCGGTCATCGAGACGCCTTCGCGCATCCACCGCTCGTTGATGCGCTCGCGCAGCGCCTTCTCGACCGCGGCGAGCTGCGCCCGGTCGTTCACGCCGAGCGTCTCGGTGGGGTCGTCGGCGGGGACCGCGACGATGAGGTGGCCGGTGCGGCGCAGGACCTCGATCGCGTCGGTCAGGTAGTACTCGCCCTGCGCGTTCTCCGGGCTGAGGCGACGCAACGCCGGCGCGAGATACGAGCGGCGGAAGCAGTAGATCGAGGGGTTCACCTCGGTGATCGCCTGCTCGGCCTCGTTCGCATCGGCTTCCTCGACGATGTGGTCGACGGCACCGCGGTCGTCGCGCACGATGCGCCCGTACCCGGACGGGTCGTCGAGCTCGCTGGTGAGCAGCGTCGCCGCCGCCTCCGCGACGCGGTGCTCGGTGGCGAGGGCCGCGAGGCTCTCGGCGCGCAGCAGCGGTGCGTCGGCGGTGAGCACGAGCACGTCGTCCTCGGCGTCGACCGAGTCTGCGAACGGCGTCAGCCCGACGCTCGCCGCGTCACCGGTCCCGCGTTGGACGCGTTGCTCGACGAACTCGATGGGCACCTCGGTGGCCAGCTGCTCGTGGACCGTCTTGGTGACCTGTTCGGCGCCGTGACCGACGACGACGACGATCCGCTCGAGCGGCAGGGTGACCAGGGTGTCGAGCACGTGCAGGATCATCGGCCGACCGCAGAGTGGGTGGAGGACCTTGGGCATCGCCGACCGCATGCGCGTGCCCTCGCCGGCGGCGAGCACCACGGCGGAGAGCGGTCGGTACACCACGGTTCGTCGGTGCTCCTGTCCTGTGCCTGCGGTCTGTGAGGTCGTCGGTTCGATGGGCTCGGGGGCGAGGTTTCGAACCTCGACTTGGGACTCCAAAGGACCCCGTGCTGC
>JBBDWT010000125.1:0-6188 GCA_040902705.1 Acidimicrobiia bacterium
GGCGAGGGCGCGGGCGTCCCGGCGGACTGGTCCACGCTCTGGTGGCGCGAGCTCGCTGTGTCGCGGTCGCTGGACCGCGCCCGGGCCCGGGCCGAGAGCCGCGTCCAGCGCTACCTCGATGCCGCGCTCGAGCTCATGGACAACGACCCGGACCGGGAGTTCACGGTCCAAGAGGTGGTCGAGCGGTCGGGCCAGTCGCTGCGCGGCTTCTACCAGTACTTCGCCGGGAAGTACGAGCTCCTGCTGGCGCTGTTCGAGGAGTCGGTCCGCTCGACCGCGGCGCACCTGGAGCGCGTGATCGCCGAGGAGCACGCGCCCCTCGACCGCCTCCATCGGTTCGCCGTCGAGTACTACCGGATGTGCAGCCCGTCACCCGCAGAGGGTTCGCCGGCGACGCGGCCCCGGCCCGCCGCGATGGCCGACTTCGCGCAGCAGCTGCTGACGTCCCACCCGAAGGAGGCGGCCCGGGCCTTCACGCCGCTCGTCTCGCTGCTCGAGGCGCTGCTCGACGACGCCGCGGCGGCCCACGTCGTCCGCCCCGGCCTGCGCCACGCCCGGATCGCCGGCGTCGTGCTCCAGGCGGTCATGTTCAACGCGTTCGCGACGACGATCAGTGGATCGTCGTCGCGGTCCGACGGCGACGACGCCGAGGGCCTCTGGGAGCTCCTGCTCCTCGGCATCGGAACGGGCGCCACTCCCTGATCGCCGGGCGCGTCGTCGGTCTACGCGGTCCCCTCGTCGTTGCGGTACACCTGACCGCCCTTCATCACGAACCGGACCTGCTCGGTGACCCCGATGTCGGCGGTCGGATCACCGGGCACGCCGATGACGTCGGCGAAGAGGCCGGCAACGAGTCGGCCCCGGTCGTCGACGTCGATGAGCTCGGCCGACACGGTCGTCGCGGCGCGGATCGCCTGGAGCGGGGTCATGCCGCGGTCGACGAGCGCGACCAGCTCCTTGGCGTTCCTCCCGTGCGGGATCGCCGGCGCGTCCGTGCCGCAGGCGATGCGCACGCCTCGCGCGACGGCCTTGCGGATCGTCTCCTTCGCACGCGGGAACACCTCCGCCGCCTTGGCCTGGAGCTCGGGCGCCGCGTGCGACACGTCCATCCCGTCGGCGAGGTACGTCGTTGGAACGAGGAACGTGCCGCGTTCGATGAGCAGCTCGAGGGTCTCGTCGCTCATCAACGACCCGTGCTCGATGCAGTCGATGCCCGCCTCGACCGCGGCGCGGATGCCGTCGTCGCCATGTGCGTGCGCCGCCACCTTCAACCCGGCGCGGTGTGCCTCGTCGACGATCGTGCGCAGCTCCTCGTCGGAGTACTGCTGCGCCCCCGCGGGACCGGTGTGCGACATCACGCCGCCGGATGCGCAGACCTTGATGAGCTTCGCCCCGTACTTGATCTGGTAGCGGACCGCCTTGCGCACCTCGCTGATGCCGTTCGCGATCCCCTCCTCGACCGTGAGGGGCATGATGTGCGGGGCGAGCGCCTGGAACATCGTCGGATCGAGATGCCCACCGGTCGGCGAGATCGCGTGCCCCGCCGGGACCACGCGCGGGCCGTCGATCCACCCGAGGTTGATCGCCTTCGCGAGCGCGACGTCGAGCAGCAGCCCGCCGGTCTGCACGAACAGCCCGAGGTTCCGCACGGTCGTGAACCCCGCCCGCAGCGTCCGGCGGGCGTTGGCAACTGCGCGCAGCGTGCGGACGGCCGGGTCGTCCTGCACGGGGTTGAGCGGACTCGCATGATCGGGCCCACCGAGCAGCAGGTTGACCTCCATGTCCATCAGCCCGGGCAGCAGCGTCAGGTCACCGAGGTCGAGGACCACGGCATCGTCGGGCACCGAGGTCGGTGAGACCGCGACGATCCGCTCCCCGTCGACGAGCAGCTCACCCGGCTCGATCAGCTCGCCCGAGTCGACGTCGAGCAAGCGCGCGCTGCGCAGATGGACCGGGGGCTGCGGGGTCCGGGGCCGGGCCATGGGTGCTCCTGTCGTCACGGAAGTCGCTACTTCGGCGCGAAGCGCTGACCGGCATCGAGGCGGATGCACGAACCGTTGAGCATCGGGGTCTCGACGATCGCCACCGCGAGGCGGCCGTACTCCTCGGGACGCCCCATGCGCTTCGGGAACGCGGCATCCTTCGTGAGCGCATCGGCGAAGTCGTCGGGGATCCCCTCGGTGATGCCGGTACTGAACAGGCTCGGCGCGATCGCGACGACGCGGATGCCGAGGCTCCCGAGGTCGCGCGCCATCGTGAGGGTCATGCCGGCGATGCCCGCCTTCGCGGCGGTGTAGGCGACCTGTCCGATCTGGCCCTCGAACGCCGCGATGGACGCGGTGTCGATGATCACGCCGCGCTCGCCGTCCTCGGGCTCGTTGACCGACATGTGGGACGCCTGGAGCCGGTTGAGGTTGAACGTCGCGACCAGGTTGAGGTCGATCACCCGGCGGAACGCGTCGAGTGGGTGCGGACCCTCCTTGGAGAGCGTGCGCGCCGCCGTGCCACCGCCCGCGGTGTTCACCGCGATGTGCAGGCCGCCGAGCGTCTCCACCGCATCGGCCAGTGCGAGCTCGGTGCCTTCGAAGTCGGTGACGTCGACGGGATGGAACGAGCCACCGAGACCCGCCGCGACCTCGGCGCCGGCCGACGTCTCCAGGTCGAGGATCGCGACCACGGCGCCGCGCTCGTGCAGCATCTCCGCGGTGGCTCTCGCCATGCCGGACGCGCCTCCGACGACGACGGCGCGCTTGCCCTGGATCTCCACTGGTACTCCTTGGTCGGCTCACGGGTCGGCAGGTAGATGACCCCGTCGGAGCCCACCCGGGCAAGCCGACGGTCTCGACGGGAAGTCGGTTTTCATGGAACGATAATCCTGTTCACATCGCCGTCGTCGCCCGGCGGCCACGACTCGGTCGCTCTCTATCGGTCGTTCGGTAGGGTGGCGCGCATGGACTTCGACCTCAGCCCCGAGGAGGACGCGTTCCGTGCGGTGGTGCGGGCATTTGCTCGTGAAGAGATCGCGCCCCACGCCGCCGACCGGGATCAGCGCGGCGAGTTCCCGACCGAGATCGTCGGCAAGATGGGCGAGCTCGGCCTCTTCGGCCTGCTCGTCCCCGAAGACCTCGGGGGGGCGGCCGCGAGCTTCACGACGTTCTGCGTCGCGGTGGAGGAGCTCGCCGCGGTCGACTCATCGGTCGCGATCACCCTCTCGGCCGGCGTCGGCCTCGGGATCGGGCCCATCCTGAGCTTCGGGTCCGGCGCCCAGCGCACGCGCTGGCTCCCCGACATGGCCGCGGGCCGCGCGCTCGGAGCGTTCGGCCTCACCGAAACCGACTCGGGATCCGACGCGGGCTCCCTGCGGACCCGGGCCGTCCTCGACGGCGACGAGTGGGTGATCGACGGCGCCAAGGAGTTCATCACGAACTCCGGGACTCCCCTCACCAGCGTGATCACCGTGGCCGCGAGGACCGACGACGGCATCACCGCCTTCCTCGTGCCGGCCGACACGCCCGGACTCGAGATCGGACCCGCCTACAAGAAGATGGGGTGGCGCGCCTCGGACACCCACGCGCTCCGGTTCGACGGGTGCCGGATTCCGCGCGAGAACCTCCTCGGCGATCCCGGTCGGGGGTTCCAGCAGTTCCTCACCATCCTCGACGGCGGTCGGGTCGCGATCGCCGCACTCGCGCTGGGCCTGACGCGTGCCTGCCTCGACGTGTGCGTGGAGCACGCGAACGAGCGCAGCGCCTTCGGCGGGCCGATCGCCCGGTTCCAGGGTGTGAGCTTCCCCATCGCCGACCTCGCGGTGGCGCTGGAGAGCGCGCGCTTGTTGACCTATCACGCGGCATGGCGCAAGGACCGGGGGCTGCCGTTCCGGCAGGCGGCCGCCATCGCGAAGCTGCACGCCACCGAGGCAGCGGTCGCGGCGGGGCGCACGGCGACGCAGGTCTTCGGCGGGACGGGCTTCCTCGAGGAGACCGCGGCCAACCGCTACTACCGAGACTCCAAGATCCTCGAGATCGGCGAAGGGACGAGCGAGATCCAGCGCCTCGTGATCGCGCGCGGCCTCGGGCTCCGGGTGGAGGCATGATCCCCGCACCCACCCGCGCCGCGGCACCGACGGCCGCGCGGATCGTCGAGGCGGCGACCAACCAGTTCTTCGCTCGCGGCTACCACGGCGCGTCGATGAAGGAGCTGGCCGAGGAGGCCGGCGTCAGGTCGGCGACGCTCTACTACCACTTCTCCAGCAAGGAGGAGCTGCTCGTCGCGATCATGCGCTCGACGCTCGAGGAGCTGACCGCGAGCGTCACCGCCGCGGTGGCCGCACCGCGCGATCCGCTGGCGGCGTTGCGCGCCGCGGTCACGACCCACATCCACTTCCACGTCGAGCGTCATCGCGAGGTCTT
Organism: Acidimicrobiia bacterium; assembly: GCA_040902705.1. Taxonomy (GTDB): domain Bacteria; phylum Actinomycetota; class Acidimicrobiia; order IMCC26256; family PALSA-555; genus DATBSK01. The sequence goes on from JBBDWT010000125.1 coordinate 4,410, forward strand.
CCTCTGCGACGCCGAGCTGCGGGCGCTCTCCACTGGCGTTCGCGCCGAGATCGTCTCGCTCCGCGACGCCTACGAGGAGATCTTCCGCTCGACGCTGCGCGCGGGCCGAGCCGCCGAGGTGCTCGTCGTGCCGCAGGTGGACCTCGTCACGCGCTCCCTGCTCGCCAGCTGCTCGGGCGTGGCGTTCTGGTTCCGACCTGGAGGCGCGATGACGGTCGACGAGGTCGCCGCGGCCTACGTCGACCTGTTCCTGCGCGCGCTCCAGGCCCGTTCCTGAGCGACTCGACGGCGGACGAGACCTCAGGTCAAGAGGTCCAGCTGGATCTCCTTGATGTTCTTCTTGCTGCAGTCGAAGGCCCCGGCCTTCTTCGGGTACTCGCGCACCCACTCTCCGTTCTCCACCTTCGCGATCACGATGCAGCGCTGCGGCTGGTGGTTCCCGACGTCGGTCGGCCCGATGATCCCCTTGGCATCGAAGGCGTGCTCGTTCTTGAGCGCGTCGAGGAGCGACTGGCGGGTGAGCGTGCCGGCCGCGCTGGCCTTCTCCGCCGCGCTCTCGAACAGGAGCGCCGCGGTCAGCGCGGACACTGCGTTCCCGTTCAGGTTCTCGACCCCGCCCATCTCCCGCACGATCGCCTTCAGCGTGGGATTCGACTTGTACTCCGTGTAGAACGGCAGCGTCGTGAGCAGCGAGTGGGTGTCTTCGACGTCGGCGCCACCCTGGTCGAGGAATCCTGCGTCGTAGCATCCCTGGTTGCATGCCCACGTCGTCACCGAGCTGACTCCTTGGAGCTTCGCCTCTCGGCGGAGGAGCACCATGGTCGGGTAGCTCGAGCCGCCGTACGCGAAGGTCGAGCTGTTGTCCTTCATGACCTGCACGATCGGCGTCATGACGCTCTGGGTCGCTCGACCCGACACGTCGTAGAAGCCCTCGCCGTCCTTCTTGATCCCGAGCTCGACGCCCGCCTCGAACACCGCGATCTGAGCGTCCCGCGTCGCCTTGAGGTCGGCCGGAACGGTGAAGATCCCGTGCAGGTCCTTGTCCTGCTTGAGGTAGTAGCGGAAGTCGCCCTGCTGCACGAGGTAGGTCTGCGGGTGCTCGTCCCTGGTCGCGCAGAACGACGTGTCACCCGTGATGACGTACGTGGTCGGCGAGCACTTCTGCGCGACGTCGAGCGCCAGCCCCGGGATGTCCGGGAGCCCGACGGGGTTGCCTTGCGCGTCGGGGCACGCGGTCATGTCGTCGACGTTGTTGAGGAAGAGCGCCGCGCTCCCCACCATCGCGAAGTCCTGCCCACACGCCTGGATGACCCCGTTGCGCGCCTCGTCGGGACTCAGCTTGGAGTCGATGAAGTCGATGACGACCTTGCGACCGGCGATGCCGCCCTGCTTGTTCACGATCTTCGCCCACGCCTGCACCGCGTCGACCGCGGACTTGAACAGTCCCGGCATGACCGCGGTCTCGACGTCCGCGATCACCGCGAGCCGGATCTCGGTGTCCGTGATCCCCACGTCGGCGGCCTTCGGCTTCTCCGCCTGCGGTGCCGTGGCCCCCGCGAAGGTCGCGCCTGTCGTGACGACGATGACGGCGACGATGGCAGCCGACAGCGCTCGTGAGAATCTCATTGCTCTCCCCCCCGGTCCCGGCTGAGAGCCGGGTGCTCACCACACAGAGCGATGGTCCCCGTCTGCCGGAAGTGGCTCCCTCACTGAACGAGAATTAGGTTATCATCGCGGTCGGCGGGACCGCAAGCACTCACCGATCCAGCCCGAAGCACG